>DUQQ01000030.1 GCA_012837705.1 Hydrogenispora sp. | reverse complement strand
GTTAAAAACAAATGCGAATAAAAGTAGTGCCATTACCTGTGAGAACGATCTACCAATGTTTTCAAGAGCTGAATTAATAGCACTTTGACCGTAGTAGGGATCGATGATCACCGCGCTAATGTTAAACTTATCCTTCAGACCAACCAGTACTGGACGACAGCTGCTAACCAGTCCCCCGGACCCGACGGTCAGAATCATATAACCAACCGTGGCCTTAATAAAACTGGAGACGATCTCATGCAGCGGTTTTTTGAGCAAAGCATTACCGATCAGTACCATCAAGCCGATAAAAAACGCCGGTTTTTGTAGAATGTTTTCAGCAAAAAAACTCCAAATTTGCAACAAGAATTCCATCAATAGCCCTCCTTTTAAATATCAAGTCTTCCTTCTCTAAACAGATATCGCACTATAAATGTGGACATTTGTATGCGCCGTCCAGCTTATAACAGGGATTTAAAGGGGAGATTCGGCTCCTGCAAAAAGCAATCCTCAAAACCGCGTCTATGGTAGTACTCCCGTTTCCCGAGATCATTCGGGAAGGTATATTTCCCGCCCACTTGCCAAATAAAGGGTTCGAATTTGTACTGTAATCGATGTTTACGCATCTCGTACAAGGCAAGAACCTCTTTTGGATCGGCCAACATATTGGTCCACACATCATAATGTACTGGTATCACCACCTTTGCATTGAGCGCTTCCGCCATCCGTAAAATATCAATCGAGGTCATTTTATCAGTTATGCCCCGCGGGTTTTCTCCATAAGAACCAAGAGCGACATCAATTTGGTGCTCATTACCGTGCTTGGCATAATAATTAGAATAATGCGAGTCTCCACTGTGGTAAATATTTCCGCCCGGAGTTTTGATCAGGTAGTTTACTGCTTTCAAATCCATATCGGTCGGGCAGATTCCTTCTAGTTTTCCTTCCGGTGGTGCCGTCACCAAACACGTACGGTCAAAGGATTCCAAAGCAATAATTTCAATATCACCAATTTGGACACGATCTCCTGGTTTCACCACAATGCAACGCTCTTTGGGCACACCCCATTTCGTCCATAGATCTACGCAGTACTGTGGGCCAATAAATGGGGGGGTCCCTTTAACATTCTGCATAACAGCGGCGGCAAAATTTATATCAATATGGTCCGCGTGGTAATGGGTGGAAAGTACCGCATCAAGTTCAGTCACGGCAAAGGGATCCAAGACCATCGGGATAGCGCGTAGATTTGGTTGGATCAGACGCCCCCCGCACATATTCGCCATCTGATGGTATTCTTTCATGTACTTAACTTTTTGGGTCCGCTTTCCGTTTCCACTCCAAAAATCCACTGTAATATTGGTGTTCCCCGGCGTTTTCACCCAAATGCCGGTACATCCTAACCACCACATTGCGAAGGTTCCGGGTTCGACTTGGGTGTTTTCAATTTCCTCATTTAAATATGTTCCCCACTCGGGATAACTACTCAAGATCCAAGATTCCCTAGTAATTTCATCAATCTTACCCATTATCTTTTCGCCTCCATTTCTTGATCAGAGTGTTTTATTGATTGTTTAATGATTACTTTGGTTGTTTCCGGATTTTTTTCGTTCCTTTTATTGCGTCATTGACTTACAACATTATTCGTTAAAGCCCGAATCAATCAGCGCAACCAGTGCATCAACCGCCTCCACCTCATCCTCCCCATCCGCACAGATTACAACGGATTCACCATGGCCGATCCCCAACGAAAGAAGGAGCACCATTGATTTGGCATTCACTTTTTCCTCTTCATTCGTCCGGCCGATGGCGATCTTCGCATTGAACTTCTTGGCGCAAGCAATAAATTCGGAGGCGGGACGGGCGTGTAATCCACTGGGATTTTTAATCATCGTTGTCTTTTGGTACATACAACTACCTCCTTAGGCGATAAAGTTTATTCCATTATTTTCTTAAGGGCTGTTTTCAGATAATCCTCCACTTCCTTGGCTGTAGCCAGTTCTTGAACGCGCCGGGCAAGCTTTTCCGCATCCTCCAGGCTTAAGGCGCAGATCAACTTTTTTATACTTGCCACCGCCGAAATCCCCATCGATAATTCGCGGACGCCAAGTCCGATCAGAACAGCCGCCGCTAGTGGATCAGCAGCCAGTTCGCCACAGACACATAAGGGCTTATCTGCTCTCCTAAATTCCCGCGCCACCAGACCGATGGTTCGAAATAAAGCCGGATGATAGCTTTGGTAATATTCGGCGACTGAAGGATTCATCCGATCGACAGCCAAAGAATATTGGGTCAAATCGTTTGTCCCGATACTGGCAAAATCGACCTCCTGGACAACATGATCCGCCATCATGGCAATGGCCGGGATCTCAATCATCACCCCTATTTTCAGTTCGGCATCAAAAGCAAGCTGCGCGGCGCTCAATTCTTCCTGCGTTTCCTGGACAAAAGCTTTAGCTCTCCGGATATCATCCAGACTTGTTACCATCGGAAACATAATCCGCAAGTTTCCGTGGGCAGAAGCACGCAATGCTGCCCTTAGTTGTGTTTTGAACATCTTCGGATCTTCAAAACATAATCGCAATGCCCTTTTCCCTAAAAACGGGTTTTCTTCTTTCGGAAGCTTTAGACATTCCACGGTTTTATCGCCGCCAATATCCAGTGTTCTTAAGGTTACTGGCCTTTCTCCAAACCGCAACAAAACCTTTTTATAAAGCTCATATTGTTCATCTTCGGCTGGGGGCTGGCTCCGCCCCATATACAGGAATTCAGTACGAAACAAGCCCGCCCCATCCGTACAGTCGGCACCATCCAACTCTTCCGGAGTGGCTGAGCCGAGGTTTAATTCCACCTTGACCCTTGTTCCATCGGTACAAACCGGTATTGCCGAGCGGTACCGAGCGGTTTCTTCCCTCCGCGCGAGCCAGTCCTTTCTTTTCTTGGTATAGATGTTGGTCGCATCTTCTTCCGGACTTACTATGAATTTACCTTCTAAAGCATCAACAATCACCAGATCACCATGGTCCACCAACTCAGTTGCGCCCGGCACACATAACAGGGGGATACCATAGCTCCTGGCAATGATTGCACTATGGCTAGTCGCCCCGCCAACTTCCGTCACCAAGCCCAGCACTTTACTTCGATCAAGCGTTGCTGTATCCGAAGGCAGCAGATCATGGGTTACGATGATGACGGGTTCTTCCAGTTTTCCCAAATCACGGTCAGGCACCCCCGCATAACACCGGAGCAGACGGTTTTTCACATCCTGTAAATCCGCAACCCGCTCCCGGATCAGTTGGTCTTTTCCTTTACCTAAGATTTGAATATATTTTTCAAAAGCGCTATAGATCGCCCAATCCCCTTCATACCCATCATTTGTGATCCAATCGCGAATCTCTTCGTCAAGGGTGTCATCATACAAGATATCAATATGGGCGCGGAAAATTGCTGCTTCTTCTTGATCGTCCAGCTTTTGGCAGATGCCCTCCAATTCCGCACGGGCGAGCCGGCGGGCGGTTTCATAGCGTTGTAAAGCTTCATTATAATCCCCGGAAGCCAACTTTTTCTTCGTCGGTTCGTAAATATAGGGTTGATATAAAAAAGCTTGGCCAATCGCAACCCCCTGCGAGATGGAGGTTCCTTTGAATTGCATCCTGCTCCCTCCCTTTCTCCAACCGCAATCCAGACTCAATCCGTTACAATATACACAGCAGCTTCATGCACCGAGTTATTTGCACAAAGAATAAGATCGCTCTCTTTTTGGGGTATTACATCAACATTGCTTGGTCCGCATCCTTGATCGATAATCGTCTCAACATAGGAGCTTTTTTCAGGTGAGAACCTGATGATCGCCAGCTCCGCCTGAAGACGACGGATTCCCAAAACCACCGCCGGAATTCCTCTCAGCCTTCCCGCCCATAGCGCATGGGCAAAGTTGTATTCGCCGGGGTAAGTATAAACAACTTGATAACCGTCGTCGGCTTTGTGGTATATTTTGACCTGATCACCATGGAATGGCTCGATCGTAATTATTTCATCCTCGCCATCCCCGTCCAAATCGTAGATGGCCACATCGCTTACGGGAACATCCAGCAGCCGCTTTGTTTCCCATTCTCCACCTGGCGTTTGCGGAGGAATAACAGTATAAACGCCGTTGTCACAAGTAATAAAGCCGCAAGGCTGCCCCCCCAGCTCCCCCCGCCAATAGCCATGGTTTTTGACCAAACCTTCCAACAATGGTGTTAAGTGGACTCCTTCTTCCGGGGTTTCCGGTAATACACCCACATAGACTTTCCCCGGATCGGACCAGTCTTCGCGATCCTTCTTTGAGCCGCAAAGGGTAGCCGCCACTAAATAGTTGACACCGCCGGATCGTAAGATGTCAAACCGGTGAACATAAGGTAAATCGATAAAGTCTTGGACTTGCCAACCCTTTACCCCATCACGCTTTCCCCAGACCAGTTTGGCCTTTTGCGCCTGAAACCCAGGGAAAAAGTTTTGTACGCCTAAGAATTGACCGTTTGTACCGGGGATCTCAACTATCGACATGGTTCCGCCCGCCTTCTCCCACACCGTCTCCTTTTGGGATAAATCCGGTCCCGAGTATGCGTAACAAGGGCCAGCAACTTGCTCGCTGGCGAACAAGGCATAAAGCTCTCCGTCTATCCTTATATGTGCCGTAGAATAGCACCGCTCAACCTGATCTAGACGCTTTTTAGTGAATTTCATATGTGTCCCCTCTCTCCCTTATTTCGAGATCTCACCTTAAAGAATATAATTACGTAGTCCCCACCCGACGCCGCTTTCATTGTTACTTTTAGTCATCACCGTCGCCTTCGCTTTCGCTCCGGGGCTACTGTTCGCCATGGCAATGGCCAACC
>DUQQ01000060.1 GCA_012837705.1 Hydrogenispora sp. | reverse complement strand
GGTGGCCGCACTGTTGGTACCAACCGCAGTGACCACCGCATCACCAATGTTTTGCTTGATCGCCGTAATAAGCTGCTTACCAATACCGCCCCCTTGGGCGTCAATTACTAAAATGTTCATGGCCATCTCCGTTAATGAATCTAATTTTAATGATAACGAGCTTACCAAACCCCAACCAGTTTTGCTTCAGTAAGTTACTATTCAAGCTGTTTCGCGTTTTTCCTGCTCCTCACCCTGGTCATTAACCAAGATAAAACTTTTACGGCGCAGCTTGCTTGTGGCCTTAGCAAAACGTATCTTACCATCCAGCAATCTTCAAAAGACGGGCAATGGACGCACTGGTGTCCACCAGATCCTCTTTGGCACGGAAGCGGGCTTCGCTAAAGGGCACGGCCACCCGGTTGGTGCTAAAAACAGCCGTAATCCCCCGTTGATAAATGGCTTCAAGCCCATCACCAACGTCACCGACAATGGCAATCACCGGCACTCCACTGTCTTTAGCCCGGTCCGCAATGCCAACCGGCACTTTCCCCCGCAGACTCTGTCCATCGATCTTCCCTTCACCGGTAACAATCAAATCAGCATCCGTAATAACTGCTCCGAATTGAACCGCATCCAATATGATTTCGATGCCTGGCTTAAGTTGCGCAGGCGTAAATGCAACCAACCCAGCGCCTAACCCGCCAGCCGCCCCAGCACCGGCGATCTCCTGAACAGATAGGCCCAGTTCTTTCTGGAGAACTGCCGCGTAGTTTTGGAGGTTTTGGTCCAAATACTCCACCATCGCTCGGTCGGCACCTTTTTGCGGGGCAAAGACATAGGCGGCACCATTTTCACCATATAACGGATTATCCACATCACAGGCGACTAAAATCTGACATTGATCGATCCGCGGATCCTTTTCCGAAAGGTCAATCCGCCGCAATTGGGCTAAGCCTTCCCCGTTAAGGGAGACGGGTTTGCCGGCTTCGTCCAGAAATTTAACGCCCAAGGCTGCGGCCATGCCGATCCCCCCATCGTTAGTCGCACTCCCCCCGATCCCTATGATCAGCTTGTTACAGCCCCGGTTCAGCGCATCAAGGATTAATTCGCCCGTTCCGTAAGTCGAAGTTAAACAAGGGTTCTTTTCTGCTTCGACCAGGGGCAACCCGGAGGCTGCCGCCATCTCAATAACCGCCGTTTTATGGTCGGGAAGGATCCCGTAGAAGGACTCAATCTCTCGGAACAAAGGGTCTTTTACGTGAACCTTGGCTTTTTCCCCACCAAGCGCGGCCAGGAAGGCATCAACGGTTCCTTCCCCGCCATCGGCAATTGGTACTTTCACTGTTTCAAGGGCTGGTAGGACCGCTTTGAACCCTGTTTCGATCAGTGTACAAACTTCGATCGAGCTCATTGTTCCTTTAAAGGAATCAACCGCAATCACAACTTTTTTCATATTGGCTCCTCCTTTCAAAAGGGATAAATTACTTCATTGTAAGCAAAAGAGATACAAAGACTGTATCTCTTTTGCTCGGTTTTGGCCAGTTCAGCCTTGGCGTAGTTTTTTTGCATTTTGTCGCATGGTAAAAGGGCATATGTTTTCTACATGGTCTTCGCTTTGGCTAAACGCCAACGCAAAACAGCAAACTCCTGTAAGTAATGGCGTTCCTCCGGTTTAAGTAGGAAATTCGTTTTATCACATTTAAATCAAGTGGTAATTTTGGCAATCAGATCATTAATCCCCATCCCGGTCGTTAAACCGACAAAGAGAGCAGAGAGGATCAACACAATAAAGGGATGCCACTTAAACTTAGAGATCAGAACAATCATACCGCTAAT
>DUQQ01000066.1 GCA_012837705.1 Hydrogenispora sp. | reverse complement strand
CTGACCGATATAACCGCAAGCTTTTGATTATTGCCGCAGATGCGGGGATTGCCGTGACTACGCTCGCCATGTGGATTGCCATGCCATACATTACCCATGAGCCTGTCTTACTCAGCGCTCTTCTTACGATGTCGTTAATACGTTCATTGGGTGCTGGTATTCAATCCCCTGCTGTTAGTGCGATTATTCCGCAGATTGTTCCGGCAGATCAGCTATTACGCTATAACGGGATTAACGCAACCATGCAGTCGGCGGTTCAATTTACGGCCCCTGCTGCAGCGGGAGCCATTTTGACGGTGGCATCAATGAGATCCGCACTTTTTGTGGATGTTGCCACGGCAATGGCGGGTATTGGCTTGTTGGCCTGTATTGCAGTTCCTACGCATCAGGTTTCGAGTGGGAAAGAGTCGCTTTTCAATGACATGAAGGTAGGCATCCGCTATTCTTTTACGGACAAACTCCTTTGCAAACTGCTCATTCTGTTCGGCTTGTTTATTTTCTTATCCGTTCCCGGCCCCTTCCTGGCCAAGCTTTATGTCAGCCGTACCTATGGTGAAGCCTATTGGTATTTGACAGCCATTGAGATTATTGGTTTTGTGGGCATGGCTCTTGGCGGTGTTTTTATAAGTACTTGGGGGGGATTTAAGAATCGTGAAAGGACTCTCCTTACGGGTATATTTCTGTTCGGTATTTTGGAAATTGTTATGGGTCTGTCAAAGAGCTTCATATTATATCTTCTCATCATGCTTTTATATGGCATAGCAGTGACCATGACGCAAACTGCGACCACCACTATTATTCAAGAGCAAGCAGAAACCTCCATGCAAGGGCGTGTCTTTGGGTTGTTTGGCTCCTTGTATTCCGGTGTTCTGCCGATCGGAATGGCTGTATTCGGTCCCTTAGCTGATAGGATTGCCCTGCGGCTGATATTGATTGGCTCAGGCGGGGCGCTTGTTCTGGCTGCCTGTATCTTATCCTTCTTTTGTTTTCCAACACCCGCCGTGTCCGAAAACGCTTAGGCTACCTTAGCCCATTAGAATGGCTGAAGCAAAACAACAAGCAGACTTAGCTGGGCTTAAGGAGTGTCCGGAAAAGTGTTGACTTCCCAATTGATATATTGATATACTGAGAAAGTAATAATTTGGCAGAGGTGAAAAATGACCGAACCTTAACACGAATAAAAGAACAAGGAAGATCAATCCGCCAGATATTTTAGTAGACAATGAAGTTGTGTGTAATTAAACACGATCTGATATAAGGTATAAACAAGAGCCATCGCTGATTTGTTTCAAGCGGTGGCTTTTGGATTCTGGGAACGAGGTGAGGAAATGCCAGGGCTAATCGGATTGACTTTGCCCCAAAATAAGAGCAATCATAATGCCGATCCCCTTAATAAGACTCCCCGTCACCGACATCTCTGTCGATAACGGGGAGCCTTTATCTCGCTTGTCTTCCGGCTGTCTCCTTGGGGCAAATTTGTATTCTGTGTAAGCTTTTTTGCAAGAAATGTAGTCATCTCTTTATTTGAACCAGATTTTCCTTTAGGATCAGTGCTTGAGGTGACGATCGATGAAGCAAAAGCATTTTTTTATGTCTTTCTTCTTTTATTATTTTTGATTTTAAACCTTTGGCATAAGGCCTCTGCCGCTTCCAGGAATGAAATTCAGGAGTATATTGAAGAATTCCAAAAAAAGAGTGGGGTAAAAAAGGTAAGTGTGGTTGTTTATGAGAAGGGCAAGATCGATTATTACGGGAATACGGACACAAAGTCCTTATATCAGATCGGCTCACTGACAAAATCCTTTACCGGGCTGGGCATATTGAAACTGGTAAAAGACGGGGGAATTAGCCTTACTGATGATATTTCCGAATTACTGGATGGTTTTCAGGCTTATTTTCAGGGGAAGAGGGCCCAGATTACTGTGGAGGACCTGTTAAGACATAGAAGCGGTTTTACCAATTCTGAGCGGGACTACCCAAGCGCAAATCCGGAGATGTCATTAATGGAATGGGTGGACTCCCTTTCGGGAAAGGATTTGAAGTTTGAGCCGGGTATTGGTTATTCCTATGCCAATACCAACTATAACCTCCTGGGGGCAATCATCTTTGATCTCATTTTCTCCGGGATAACCATTCTCGGGATCGTCCTTCTGATAATAGCCGCTTTTTACTTTAAGAAAAGGAAGGTACTGTTCTTTTGCGTTGTAACAATGCTTAGCCTCTTTATTGGCCAAATGCTAATTATACCTTTGATTTTTCAGAGTGGCTGGAAGAAGATTGCTTTGGTCTGGGCGCCATGGAGTGTTCTTGGTGGACTAATGACTCAATTCATTGATATAATTGTTTTATCAATTATGGCAATTGTGAGAGGAAAAGATGCGGATAATAGCGAGAAAGGTGGACAACCAACCACTGACCGTGATTGTGGAATATCCGGTCTTGGATGAGAAGGCCAGGAAAGTTCTTCAGTGGGTGCATCAGTTGGATATTCAATTTGTCGGGAAGATCGATGACAAACTCCTCAAGATCGGGTTGGATGAGATTTATTATTTTGAAACAGTAGAAAGAAAGGTTTTCATCTATACGAAGGAAGAGGTCTTTCAATTACAAGGCAGCATAACGGATGTCGAGCGCATGATGATGGATTCGGATTTGGTCAGAGTCAGCCGGACTTGCATCATCAACACCGATCATTTGCAGGAGATCAGACAACTTAAGAATAGCCGTTTGGAAGCTACTATGGACAACAATGAAAAGATCATCGTTTCCCGAAAGTATCTGCGGGAGATAAAAAATGTCTTCAGGAGGGGCACTTTATGAAAAAGATAATTAAGGATACCTTACTTTTAGCCTCCTTGATGATCCTTGTGGTCTTTGGTGTCTCCATCCTTTGGGCGGGCGTGACGCAGGAAATTGCGCTTGTCTGCAAACTGTTCGGACTGGCGTTTATTGTTGTGGTAGCTAATCATGGTCTGGATATAATTTTCTTATTACCGATGCGGCAAAGCTACATTCTGAAATATGCTCTCGTTACCTGTCTGGTTATCGCCTATGGCTTCGTCGTCGGCTGGTTTTACCCCAGTAATTGGTGGATGGCAGCCATATACACTGCTTTAGTCTTCATTCCGGCCTACTTCCTCGACTTGGTGTCCGTCAGGAGAGATGTGTCGTATATTAATCGGAAAATACAGGAGCGGTTGGGTAAATTGAAACACAGCGAAACGAGAGGATTCTATGAATAAATACATGTGGTTATTTCCGTTCCGTTCCCGGCCCCTTCCTGGCCAAGCTTTATGCCAGCCGCATCTATGGTGAAGCCTATTGGTATTTGACAGCCATTCCATGCCAGGGCGTGTCTTTGGGTTGGAAAAGTGAGGTGAGTGCTGATGTAATACTTCAAGTCAGGGAACGACGTTAGCAGAATGAAAAGGAGGATCAAAATGAAAAAGGTAAAAGTGTTGGTCTTGGTGTTATGTCTGTTGTTAAGTTTTACGGTTTGTGGTCAAGCCGTTTTATCCCAAGCGAAAAATGACATTGTGATTCTCTTTACCAGCGATGTCCACGGTAGCGTCGACAGCGGCTGGACATACAGTGGGATCGATGTTATTCGGAAACAACTCATAGCCAAGGGCAATCATGTCATCCTTGTCGATAACGGCGATGCTGTTCAAGGTGACCCCCTTGCCACGATGACAGACGGTGCTGCCATTATCGAGCTGATGAACACCCTCGGTTACGACACCGCAACCATCGGCAACCATGAGTTCGACTACGGTATGGAGCGGTTTATGGAACTGGTCGAAATGGCCGATTTCCCCTATATCAGCTGTAATTTCAACAAGGCAGGGAAACTTATTTTTGACCCGTATATCATAAAGGATATTGACGGCACAAAGATTGCCTTTGTGGGGATCACCACGCCTTGGACGCTGAGAAGCTCCACTCCTAAATACTTCATGGACAAAGACGGCAACTACATCTATGGCTTTATGCAAGGGGAAGGCGGGCAAAAGTTGTATGCCGCTGTGCAAAAAGCAGTAGATGAAGCGAGAGCCAAAGGTGCGGACTACGTCATCGCCATGGCCCACCTCGGCAACGTCGCCGAAGACGCGCCGTACACATACGCCGATGTACTCGTCAACACGACTGGTATTGATGTCCTCCTTGACGGGCACAGCCATGACCTTGACCAGGTCACAATGGTCAATAAAGCCGGTAAGAAGGTCTTACGTTCCGCCTGTGGGACAAAGCTTGAAGCGATCGGCTACGTCCGGATCACCGCAGAAGGGGAAATCAGCACGGGCCTGTATAAGTGGGACAATGATGATAATGCCGTTGAGGTCTTAGGCCTGGAGTCCATTATGAACGAGGCCAGTAAAAAGGCAAAGGCGGAATTTAGTGCGGCCCTTGCCGAGGTTGTTGCGAAAAGCACGGTTGATCTTTTAACAAAAGATCCGGCCAGCGGGGTACGTATTGTCCGCAACCAGGAAACCAATATCGGTGACCTTTGTGCGGATGCATATCGGTATATCTCGGGTGCAGACATTGCCTTTGTCAATGGAGGCGGTGTCCGGAGCGACCTACGCAAAGGAAATATTACCCGTGAAGATATCTTTAAAATCCATCCTTTCGGTAACATGCTCTGCGTGTGCGAGGCAACGGGTCAGGAGATCATTGACGCCCTTGAGTTTAGCGTGCACGCCTGGCCTGAAGAATTTGGCGGTTGGCTCTGTCCCTCAGGCATCAGTTATGAGGTGCACACCTACCTTGATTCAAGCGTGCAGATAGATGAAGCGGGCATGTTTGTGGGGGTCAACGGCGAGTATCGCGTTAAGAATGTTTATGTCGGGGACGAGCCGTTGGATCTAAACAAAACATACACCGTGGCAAGCCACAACTACCTGTTGCAGAATATGGGCGATGGTTACACGATGTTTGCGGACAATGTATATACTCGGGACAATGTAATGGTCGACGTTCAGGTTTTGAGCACATACATAACTAGGGGCTTGGACGGAGTGATCGGCGAGGAGTATGCAGAATCCCAGGGACGAATCATCTTTGTGGAAGAAAAATAAAGTGTAATCGGTAGAAAGCACAGCACAAGCCATGATTTCAGATTAAATTGGGCAAGTTCCTGATCAGCTGGTACTGATCCACTTCGGTTTTCATTCCATTTTCCTTCAATTAATTATTAGGTGGTCGGTGCAAAATTCATGATACGGGAAAAGGTTTGTTAATCGAGGTGGATCAGTTTCTAAAGATCATTTTGACCAATGATGGCTCACATTGGTAAAATGTTCATTGATTACATTCATCTTGCCTATTCAAAATAAGATGCTGGAATGTGGGGAGGGGGACATGGCGACATGGCGAGGGGTGTTATTTAGAGTAAATTAAATCTGCAAATAGGTGGGGTAGAATGGGCCGATTCGATAAGGGCTTATTTTTTGTGTGGGTTTGCTTGATAATCGGGGATACCTTGGTTGAATTATATTAACGGAGGATGACGCATGAAGAAGTTAAAAATTGCCGACGGTATACACCTGCTGACGATGAATGTTGAGGATATCCTGTTTGAGGGGATCTGGGAGCTTGCCAATGGCGTAACACTTAACTCCTATATCGTTCAGGGCGATAAGGCGGCGATCATTGATGGTGTAATCGGTTGGGATGGGGTCCCGGAAACCCTTTACCGTAGCTTAGAAGAGATCGGTGTTGAGCCCCAAAAGATCGATTATTTAGTTGTTAATCATATGGAACCAGACCATTCCGGCTGGATTTCAAACTTCCGCAAAATAAAGGATGATTTTACGATCATCTGCACTGATAAAGCGGCAAAGATGGTCGCCTCCTTTTATGGTGAAGACAGAATAAGAATCGTGAAGGAAGGCGATACGCTCGACCTTGGCAAGGGTAAGGTATTGAGTTTCCATCCCTTACCAAATGTGCACTGGCCAGATACCATGTTCACCTATGAAAGGGAGACAAAAACCCTCTTCTCCTGCGATATGTTTGGCGCCTTTGGCCGGATGGGGGATCATTGTTTTGATGATGAGTTGTCACTGGACGAGAGCGACTTCTTTGAGTCGGAAGGAATAAGGTATTATTCCAATGTCATGACCACTTTTACATCTAGTTTGCGAAAGGCAATTGAGAAAGCAAAAGCGCTGGAGATAAATATTATAGCCCCTGGTCATGGTCCGGCTTATCGGAAAAACCCGCAAAAGATCATTGCTGATTACTCCAGGTTTTCCCAATATGCGGAAGGGGCCGGTAAGAATGAAGTCACAATTTTATGGGGATCCATGTACGGAATGACGGCAAAAGCCGTTGATCACGTTGAAAGCATCCTGCAAAGAGAAGGGGTCAAATACAACAAACTGGAATTGCCACTGGAAAGTGATAGTGAAATGGTCGCGACCGTTTTCAAAGCGGCCGGGATTATTATTGCTGCCCCTACTTATGAGTACAAGCTGTTTCCACCGGTTGCCGCCGCTTTAAATGAGGTTGGCAGAAAAAAGATCACCGGTAAGCTAGCCTTTAGATTTGGGTCATATGGGTGGTCTGGTGGTGCAGAGAAGGAGCTCAATGAGATCATTGAAAGGAACAAGATGAAGTGGGATTTCATTGAATCCGTGGAGTTTGAAGGAGCACCAAAGCAAGAGGACCTGAGGCGGGTGGAAGCTGGAGTATTAGCGCTTATCGAAAAGATGAAGGAGAAGGTAATGGAATAGATTTTTAACAGCTATTTTGAGCAGAGGAAATAGACAAAGACCACTGAAAGTGGTCTTTTTTTGCTGATGGGAACGCGGCGGTTTCGAGCCAAAAGGTCATAAGTCTTATTTCAACCGAGTGTTTTCGTAAATATGATATTATCAAAGTTAAATTAATGTGAGGGTGAAATATGATTGACCAGTCAGGAGTTTGTTGAAAAGTTGCTTGACATCTTAAAATATAATACCGTTTATATGTGGGGAACCTTTGGCTCGCCGGTAACCAGAAAGATCATTGAGGAGAAGGCCGCCCAATACCCTGCTTGGTATACGAAGAAGGTAAAGGAGCATTTATACCGGTTGATCGATAAAAATTACTTTGCCTTTGATTGTGCTGGGTTAATCAAGGGAATCCTCTGGGGCTGGAAGGGCGATCCTACTAAACCGCATGGCGGTGCCAGATATAAAGCCAATGGCGTTCCTGATCTATCCGCTGATGGTTTAATTGCCAGGTGTAAGCCATCAACCGATTTTTCCAATATTGTCCCGGGTGAACTAGTCTGGTTAAGTGGCCATGTTGGGATCTACATCGGGGAGGGGCGAGTAATTGAATGCACTCCCGCCTGGCAGAACGGGGTGCAAATGACCAGTTGTCTTAATGTGGAACAAGAGGATAGCTTGGATAAAGGGCGGTTATGGCTGAAACATGGGAAATTGCCATACATCGAAGATCATGGGTGATCATGCTTTATGGATATATGTTTAAGGGGTTTCATCAAGCCCGGGTTTAATGGATTTTCAAAGCCGGACGTAACTACATAGTGAGGTTCTATCACATACCTTGCTGGGTCTGTTTCAGTTCCAGAGGATAGATACTCTCTGCTTTTGGATAAAAACGGTAAGTTAACGCCTGATGCAGGGACAAGCTACACGGCGCCTGTTGTGGCTACAATGAATTAATGAATTTCAGTAGCATTTTTTCTAAATTCGCGGTATGCTTATGGTAGGCCATCGGACAACACTCCTTTTTGGGTTTGTTTTGAGCAACTTACCATTTCGGAGTCCCGATGGCTTTTCCTTTATGAAATTGTGAACTTAATTATACACTAACGAATTTTCTACCGTAACCCAGCAAGAAAACACGATTGGGTATATTGTTTAAGAAACTTGATGATGATTTGCGTGGCTGAGGGATAAAACAATTTAATTAATTTGGAGGTAAGATTAAATGGCTATAAAATTTGATCCAAATAACCCTATTATTAAACTCTGCATGAGTGGGATGGGATTGGAGGACAGTGGAAACAGAGAGGAGGCAATCACGATGTTTCATAAAGCATGGAACGAAGCAACAGATGACTATGAAAGATTTATCGCAGCTTATCATTTAGGTCGTGTACAAAAGAGTGTTACAGACAGATTAAAATGGATGCAAACATCTCTACAGTGTGCCCAAAAGATAAATGATGATAATGTTAAAAGTGCATACTCAACATTATATTTAAACATTGCCAAATGTTATGAGGAGTTGGGTGATTCTGAGAATGCAAAAAGAAATTATGAATTGTCAAATTCAGCTAAGGACGCGCCTTCTGATACAGGACCATTTTACCATGGGACAAAGGCAGATTTAAAAGTTGGTGATTTGCTGACAGCGGGTGGAATTTCAAATTACAAACCCGAACTTAAAATGAACCACATTTATTTCACTGCTAATGTCAATGGTGCAGGACTTGCAGCAACATTAGCAAAAGGAGAAGGAAGG
>DUQQ01000023.1 GCA_012837705.1 Hydrogenispora sp. | reverse complement strand
TCATGGTAAAGATTCTCGTAAAACTCAACCCTTTTTACGCAATGCTTTTGTTCTGCCACCGAACAGTTTCGTGCCACGACACTCGATAAAGCCGCTTTCAGATTGGCGATCTCGCGGGCTACCGCAGCCTTTCCAGCCCGGCCCTTCATGTATTTAATCTTCCGTTCCTGCTTGCGAAGGCGTTTCCTCGCCAAGGCCCGGGCCTGCGGGCAGACAAGGGAACCCCAATCGGAGCAAAGCTTTTCCCGAAGTTTACCCGACTCCATACGCACTTTTAAAAGGCGGTTTTCCAGTTGGACTTGGGCATTGCGGGCTTGGAAAGTGGCGAAATTCTGGTTTAAAATCACCGAAATCTGCGGACGTTCGTGATTCTTAAATAAATTAAGCACCGAATTGTAGCTGAGGTTGAAGCGACTGGTTAACTCCTCGATCTGCCGCGGATCGGTACTAGGGAACTCTTCTTTCCGGTAACGGTCCAGATCGGCCAAGATATAAACATAACCCCGTTCGTCAATTCCCCGGCGGCCAGCCCGTCCCGCCATCTGGAAATACTCCAGCGTTGTTAAGGGCCGGAAAGAGACCCCGTCCCATTTGGTGGGCGCATCAAAGCAAACACTCCGGACCGGGTAATTAATCCCCACGGCGAAAGTTTCCGTAGCGTACATCACTTTCACCAAGTTCATGCCAAACAGGATCTCCACCAGTTCTTTCAGCGCAGGCAGCAGACCGGCGTGGTGAAAGGCGATCCCCCGCCGGAAAATGTGTTTCAGACGGTGAATCGTCGGCCAGTTTTCCAAGGCATATTTGGTGATGATCTGGTCAATCACCGCATCAACCTGACCTTGTTCACTTTCTTCCAGAAAATTGGCCTTTTCACTCAGTTCCACCGCTTTCAGTTCGCACTGCATCCGGCTGAAGACAAAATAGAGACAAGGAAGGCCATCCCGCTGATGGACCGCTCGGACCAGGTCCAGATGGGAAAGGAAACGTTGCCGCCGCTCCAACGGCGCGCGGGCTCCGTTTTCGCTCCTTTGTTGTCGGGACCAGACCTGGTTGAGTTTTTTTAGAGTAGTAATACCGGTGAGCGGGTGAAATACCTTATGTTCCAGCGGGACAATCCGGTCAGTTTTCTGGACGACTTTGACTTCATGCCCTTTAATCTCACTAATCCAGGCGGCTAGTTCCTGGGCATTCGGGATCGTCGCCGACAGACCCAGAAGCCGAACCTCCGGCGGCATGAAAATGATCGACTCTTCCCAAACCGTCCCCCGGCTTTCGTCGGAAAGATAATGGATCTCATCAAAAATAACGTGAGAAAGCCCATTAAGTTCCTCTTTTTCCTGTTGCAACATGTTCCGGAAGATTTCCGTCGTCATAATCGTCACATCGGCTTCGGAGTTAATAACTATGTCGCCGGTGATTATACCTACTTTTTCTGCCCCGTACCATTCTTTAAACTCTTTATATTTCTGGTTCGAAAGGGCTTTGATCGGCGCGGTATAAACCACCCGTCTCCCCTCGGCGATCGCCTCAGCAATCAAATAGTCGGCGATTAACGTTTTTCCCACCCCAGTTGGGGCCGACACCAACACGGAATGACCAGCCAATAAATGCCCGATCGCCTCTTTTTGGAAATCATCCAACACATAATTACGGAATCTCGTTTCGGTCCCTGTCTGCATCCACTCGTACTCCTCAGTCTCAATTTGCTTCCGCTCTTTAAGTTTACCCACGATTAAACGGCGGATTCCTCTTCTGCTTACCATAAAAAGAATAACCTTGTTAATATTCGCCATTCACAGTTTAATCCCTTTCCTGGTTCGCCGTTCCTGTATGAAAAAGCCTCTTTCGTCAAAACGAAAGAGGCTTTTTTCACAATTGATCCTTCTTTTGGTCTTACCTAACTATGCTTTAACCAGAAGCGACCCTTATTCCCCAGCCGCGGCCAGTTTCTTCAGGATCTTTTCTTTGAATACCTTCTCCACCGTCTCCGGAGTTACCGCGTTAATAATCTCGTCGTCTACTTTAATGACCGGACCTTTTTCGCACTGTTCCAAACAGAAAGTAGCATGAAGGTTAATGCGGTCCTGCACCTGTTCGGTTTCGGTTAACTTCATCAGTTTCTGTAAAGTATCGTAGGAACCATCCAAATAACAGCAGGTACCGACACAGACGGCGATATCAACCTTGGGCTGTTCACCGGCGATTAATTGGATCTCTTCACCGGTAATCCGTCCCCGGTTAGAATAGGTCGTATGCAGGGCTTCATGGGCTTCTGCACTGTTGGGCTCCTTCAGCCAACGTTCATAGAACTTGGCAACCATCGGGTTGTCCTGAGCTTTACGGAGTTGCGAGAGCTTGTCAGCGTTATAGATCCCCTTCGCCCGCTGTTTTTTCGTTTCCCGGTCAGGCGAAATTGGTTGACCGGCGCCACCGATGCACCCGCCAGGGCAAGCCATGACCTCAATAATATGGTAATCGGCTTTACCTTCCCGGATCTCCTCCAGGAGTTTTTTGGCGTTTCCTAACCCGTGAACCACCGCTACTTTAATCTCCTGACCATCGATCTCAACCGTCGCTTCCTTCCGGTCGGCAAAACCACGGACCGCTTCAAAGTTAACCTGCTCGATGGGCTGGCCGGTCACAAACTCATGGGCCGCCCGGAGTACTGCTTCCGCCACACCGCCCGTTGCGCCGAAGATGACCCCGGCACCCGTCGTGAAGCCAAAGGGTGTATCAAAGGACTCAACATCCAGCTGGTCAAAGACCAGTCCCGCCTCGCGGATCATCCGGGCTAATTCTTGGGTAGTCAACACCAAGTCCACATCAGCTACCCCTTCGGTCGTCATGTTGGATAAGGCCGCCTCGTACTTCTTCGCCGTACAGGGCATGATCGAAACCACAAAGATCTCGTCGGGTTTTTTCCCTAAGTCCTTCGCCCAGTGCTTCTTCACCAGCGAACCAAACATTTGTTGGGGCGAACGGCAGGAAGAAAGGTTATTCAAAAAGTCAGCCCCGTTATGCTCGGCAAATTTAACCCAACCTGGACAACAGGAAGTAAACTGGGGCAATCTTTCCCCACTTTGCAGCCGCTTGATAAATTCATTGGTCTCTTCGATTACAGTTAAATCCGCCGTAATTGAAGTGTCAAAGACCTTATCAAAGCCCAGCCGTTTAAGGGCAGCGACTAGTTTTCCGGTGACAATCTCCCCGGCCGGAAGGCCAAACTCTTCGCCTAAGGCGACCCGGACCGCAGGAGCCACCTGCACGACCACGGTTTTGGTCGGATCATTGAGCGCCGCCCAAGCACGGTCGGTTTCGTCTTTGACTACGATCGCGCCCGTCGGGCAGACCGCGGCACACTGTCCACAGTTGACACATTCCACTTCAGCCAGGTTTTTGTTGAAGGCAGGCGCGACCACCGTTTGTGATCCGCGTCCAGCAAAGTCTAACACCCCGATCCCCTGCACTTCGGAGCACATCCGCACACAGTCGCCACAGAGGATACATTTGTTCGGGTCACGCACCAGCGAACGGCTGGAATGGTCGAGCGGCAGTTTCACGTCCCGCTCCCCAAAGCGGATCTTTTTCACGCCAAACCGGTTGGATAGATCCTGCAGTTTACAACTGCCATTACGGTCGCAGGTGGTACACTCCCGATCATGGTTAGCCAGTAAAAGTTCGAGCACGGTCCGGCGGACCCGCTGCACCCGCGGGCTGTTGGTCAGGATTTTCATGCCTGGCGTTGGCGGAGTCGAACACGAAGCCATAATTCCCCGGCCTTCAACTTCCACCACGCACATCCGGCACGCGCCGTACAGGCTAAGCTCGGAATGATAACAGAAGGTTGGAATATCAATCCCGATTTTTCTGGTCAGTTCTAAAATATTCTTTTCACCGTTTATCTCTACTACTTGGCCGTCGATGAGGACCGTGTTTTTTTGTTCCAATTTTTTAACCCTCCTTAATCGCCTTAAACGGACAGGTGCTGACACAAGCGCCACACCGGATACAGACCGTCTCGTCAATGGTGTACGGTTTTTTGATCTCGCCACTGATCGCATTCACCGGACAATGCCGTGCACACTTGCTGCAACCTTTACATTTTTCCGGATCAATCCAGTACCCTTTCAGGGCGGAACAGACGCCAGCGGGGCACTTTTTATCCACCACATGAGCGATATATTCCTCTTTAAAGTATTTGAGCATGGTTAAAACCGGGTTGGGCGCCGTCTTCCCTAAACCGCAGAGCGAGCCATCGCGAACGGCCTCCGCCAGATCCTGGAGGATTTCCACATCTTCGGGCTGACCCTCGCCGTCCACCGCCCGCTGTAGGATCTCCAGCATCCGTTTGGTCCCTTCCCGACAGGGCACACATTTCCCACAGGACTCGTTCTGGGTAAAGTTCATAAAGAAACGGGCCACTTCCACCATACAAGTACTTTCATCCATCACCACAAGGCCTCCGGAGCCGATCATCGCCCCGGCCGCTTGCAACGAATCGAAATCCAACGGCAGGTCCAGATGTTCCTCGGTCAAACACCCACCCGACGGCCCGCCGATCTGGACCGCTTTAAACTTCTTGCCGTCCCGGATCCCGCCGCCAATCTCGAATACCACCTCGCGGAGGGTGGTTCCCAAGGGGACTTCGATCAGACCGGTGTTGGCCACCTGGCCAGTGATGGCAAAGGTTTTCGTTCCCGCATTATTCTTCGTCCCAATCTGACTAAACCAGTCCGCACCTTTCACAATAATCTGGGGAATATTGGCAAAAGTCTCCACGTTATTGATGAGCGTTGGTTTCCCCCAGAGACCCGATTGGGCAGGAAACGGCGGTTTCGGAGAGGGCATCCCCCGTTTTCCTTCAATCGAAGCCAGGAGTGCCGTTTCTTCACCACAAACGAAAGCACCCGCGCCTTCTTTAATCTTCAAGGTAAAGCTGAAGTCGGTCCCTAGGATATTCTGGCCGAGGAGACCGTATTTTTCCGCGTCCGCCACCGCTTTCTTCAGCCGCTGCACCGCTAGGGGGTACTCGGCACGCACGTAAATATAACCTTCATTGGCCCCGATCGCGTAACCGGCAATGGCCATTCCTTCAAGGATCCGGTGGGGGTCACCCTCCAGCAAACTACGGTCCATGAAGGCACCCGGATCCCCTTCATCCCCGTTACAGACCACATACTTCTGGTCGCTCTTTTCGATCCGGGTAAACTCCCATTTCCGACCGGTGGGGAAACCACCGCCCCCACGTCCACGAAGCCCCGACGCGATAATCTCCTGGCAAACCTGTTCCGGTGTCATGGTGGTGAGCACCTTTTGCAATCCTTCATAACCACCATCGGCAATATATTCCCGGATTTCTTCCGGGTCGATCTGCCCGCAGTGGACCAGGGCAGTCCGCTGTTGGTGATGGTAAAAGGGAATCTGTTCTTCTTCTGCATAAACCTCATTCGTGACCGGATGACGGTATAACAAGCGTTCTACCGGCTCTTTACCATCTAATAGAGCCGCGACGATCTCAGCGGCATCTTCCGCCTTGACCTTGGTATAAAGGATCCCCGAAGGCTCCAAGCGCACCAATGGCCCCATCTCACAAAAGCCATGGCAGCCGCTTTTCACTACGGACACACCAGTCTCTTCTTTCTCCAACAAGACATCGACGGTGACATAGGCACCCCTTGCCTCTACTTCCTGCTTTAAAGCAGCATATACATCTAAGGAGCCGTTGGCCACACAACCGGTTCCGGCACAGACCAGAATCCGGGCTTTTTCCCGCTCAAATCCCTGACGCCACTCCTTTTTCCACTGTGCTAATTGGTTTGGCGTTTGCTTACTCATCTGCTGCATCCTCCTTTTCCAACTCATCAATGATGATATTGATCGCCTCCGGCGTCATCTGCCCGTAAATTTTGTCATTGATCATTACCACCGGGGCTAAACCACAGGCGCCAAGGCAAGAAACAGTCTCTACAGTGTAACGCAGATCATCGGTGGTCGACTTGTTTCCCTGCAGATTAACTCGTTTTTTGATCGCTTCCAGTACCGGGTTGGACCCACGTACGTGACAAGCCGTACCATCGCAGATCTTGATCACATATTTCCCTTTCGCCTCTAAAGAAAATTGGGCATAAAAGGTGGCCACCCCATAGACGCTAGCCGGCGAAAGACCGAGAGCGGTCGCAATATAGGTCAGGATCTCCTCCGGTAAATAGCGGTACTCCTCTTGTACCTCCTGTAAGATTGGGACTAAAGCCGAGCGCGATCGCCCCAACCGCCCAATTATCTCATTGACCTTTTCGAACTTCCGTTGATGGGTCGTGCCGCGATCCTCCTGCTGGGCCTCGATGATGCCTTCCTGTTTCATTGCTTTCCTTCTCCTTTCCCAAATTAGATGGATAGTAATGGATAGTAACTAAAAGTTGCACTTAAAAATAGAGCAGTTCCACTTTCTTCCCTTTTTGTTCTAGTGTTTCTGCAATCTCCTTAACCACCTGCATCTTAAGGGCTAAATTCAGGGGTAAATCCGGGTTCTGGTGCGCCGGATTAATTGCTTTTCCGACTAGAAACCTAATATTATCACTCTCCATAAACATCTTCGACAGTAACGCTACGGCATTTTTCTGCTCGAAGCGCTTGTTTTTCCCTTCTTCTGCTTTCAAGGCTTCCAAGGTTTTACTCAGCGTAATAATTCCTTCGGTCACCAGATCCACCCCGCGCAACCGGCCATAAGGAGGAACTTCCGGATCGAGGTTTTTTAAATCTACTTCAATGTCGCGCCCCCACTCCCGAGCGATGATCGAACCGGTCGTGCCCCCGCAGATTACTTTGCTCCCAGCTTCCTCCCGGATCATCTGGGCGATCTTCGCATCATCCTCTTTATTCTTGGGCGGTCCAACCGCTACGGTCAGGGTACGGGGCGTTCTGACTTTTAGAACCAGAGCGGTCGTATCGTCGCCTGGTCGCGCAGTATAAAGTTGAGAGCAGGCTGTAATCAGCCACTTACTCAGCGTCTCCGCATCGGGGTGTAAATTGACCAGTTTTTCAATGTATTTACCCACTTCTTCCCATTGCCACCCCAGGTTTAAGACCCCACCAATCCCGGCATGGACCACTCCGTCCGAGACCGTCACCAGGACATCTCCCGGCTCAACTTGAAACCGGCTTTCCCGGATTTTCCGACCTTCAATTGTCCGTTCTTCCCAGTCAAGGTGGAAGAGTTTTCCGGACCGTACAAAAAAGAGGGTCGGATTGTCAAACTCGGCGACGTAACCTCGGCCTTCCCGGGTGATCTTGATG
Organism: Hydrogenispora sp.; assembly: GCA_012837705.1. Lineage (GTDB taxonomy): Bacteria > Bacillota > UBA4882 > UBA10575 > UBA10575 > Capillibacterium. The sequence continues at coordinate 71,506 of DUQQ01000023.1, read as the reverse complement.
ATGGTAAACGTGGAATAGGCCAGGTTCCTTTTTTGGCAGACCGGTAAGGTGTGGGAGACGGTTTCAATCGTCTCCTCCAAAGTCGCACCGTTTTTCACCATGGTCGCAATGATCTTGGCTGTTAGCGTCGCAAGAATATTGGCTTTCACGCCGCTCCCTAACCCGTCGGCCAGAACCGCCACCACGGCATCGTCAGTCCGGACCACCTCCACGTGGTCACCACTGAGTTCTTCTTCATATTTAGATAAACTAGCCCATTCCGTATCAATGTAGATGCTCATTGAATGCTCCCGTTCCCATTTTTAATCATCTTTATCAGTTTGGTCAGAAGAACTTTAGTCTCCGCCGTTGTCTCCCCAAGTAAACCGGCAATCTCCTGCGCCACCCGCATCTGTTTGTCGATAACCTCCTGGGCTTTCGTTAAGGTCTCCCCTTTCACCAAAGCCAACCGTTCCCGCTGCTCATGCTCTTTGGTTATATCCACAAAGATGCCAATCAAAACGGCTTCCGTTTCCACATAGAAGATGGCTTGCCAGGTGACAATCCCGTAGGTTGGATAAGCCACCTCACCGGTGACCAATTCTTTGGTGTGTAATGCTTCTTTAAAATATACCGGGTCAATCAAGACCTCCAGGCTCTTGCCAACCACCTGTTCCTGCTGGCAGAGGAATTTCTTCTCCGCAGCAGGGTTTACTTCTAGGATCCGCAAATTCCGGTCGACCACAAAAATGGCGTTCGGCGTCATACTACAGATTAAATTAGCCCGCGACTCGGCTTTAGTCCGCATATATGGGATGCACATATCGATCTCGGCCAGGCCTTCAAGAACCGCAATAGCTTTTTCGCGACAAGAATTATAACCACAAGCACCACAGTTCAACTCATCGGCGGGTTTGTGCTTTCCCGTCGTGCTAAGGACCGCCCGGATCTCTTCCTCAGTGGGTGTTATCCTGTCCAGCTTCCGTTTGGCGTAAACCGTAGACAAGCGCACTTTACGGTCGACTTCCGCTGGCGGTAGCGGTTTTTCTGCACTACTTTGGGCGTAGCGGAGCAGCCGGTCGCGCCGGGCATAAAGGCTTAAATTGCTCTCCAGCCCCGGCCCCATTAAGCAACCACCTTCACAAGCTAATAACTCCACCAGACGCAAGGAGTTTTGCACTTCCTCAAAACGGTCCAAAAAGTCGATCACCGCTTCTAAACCATCAATGGCGATAAACTCCTGCGCCAGTAGATCCGTGCTTAACCGGGCCGTCTTCGCCAGCCCCGCCGGGAGTGGAAACACCCGGGCCGTTCCGCCGTCATGGTCAAAGTTTCCCGGCTCAAGATGCTCTAGATCGATCCCTTCCTCGGCAATCATCGTTCTTAATTCTTGGAAAGTCAGGACCGCATCGATACTCCCCTGGAGCTCAGCCCGGCGGTACTCGTCCTTTTTACTGATACACGGCCCGATAAAGACCACTTTCAGATCCGAACCGTATTTAGCCTTCAAAAGACGACCGTGGGCGACCATGGGCGATACCACCGGAGCCAAGTATTTAATGAGCGCCGGGTAATACCGCTCAATCAGGTTAACCACAACCGGACAACAACTGGTGATTACCGGCCCCGCACCGTGCTTTTCGACCAGCTGTAAATGCTCTTGGGCGATCAGCTCCGCCGCTTCCGCCGTCTCGGCCACATACGCAAAGCCCAACTTCCGAAGGGCGGCAACCAGTTGGCCAGGACTAGTAAACTCTTCGAGGGCAACAAAAGAGGGGGCCAGACTCACGGCGATCTGTTGCTTCGCCAGGAAAAAGCTGCGGACTAGTCCGATCCCGTCGGCCACTTTTTTCGCCTGTTGGGGACAGACTGAAACACATTGGCCATCGGCAATGCAGCGGGCTTCCACCACTTCCGCATGACCGGCGGTGATCTTAATCGCCTTCACCGGACAGGAACGGACACACTTGTAACAGTCACGACAACTGGCTTCGATGGTCGAAATGATCCCCATCGTTCTCCCCTTCCCTTTGTCTTTGCCCCACCTATTCTCAGCGCTCACTTTTCTACGTAATTATTTGCCGACAATAAATACTCAAGTATATCGAGCACTACCCGCAGCGAGCAACGAAGCCATACGCCGCTAATAATGCGGCCGGACAACAATCCGGCAATGAAAACTCAACTCGCTGCACGATTTCGATCACTTCATCTGCTCCAGCTTACCAGTGCGGGCGACTCTCTAAAGCTCAAGGATGTATTTATCAAAAAAGGCACCGATCTTCTCTTTCGTCAGGGCGGTATGGACAACCCCGTCGTAACACACGGTAACTCCTGCTTGGCAATGGCCTAAACAGAAACTAGCCTTCAGTTCAACCCGATCCGTAAGACCGTGTCGTTCTAAAAGCTGTTGTAATTCTCTGATCACCTCGTAAGATCCCAACAGATGGCAAGAACTACCTACACAAACCGAGAGTGTTTTCATCAAACCCCTCCTTGCCGGGCCCTTTGCATGTGAATCATTTCACATGCCGAGATGAAAAATTCCCTACGTTCCAAGCTTCCTTGCTAAATGGTGGGACAGGGTTAAAATTCCCACCACAATATCTTCATATTGCACAATAATCTCGGGAGGTACCTCCAGACGAACCGGCGCAAAATTCCACAATGCGGCAAAACCAGCCTCAACCGCCAGCTCCGCTACTCTTTGTGCCGCCACCTTGGGTACAGTTAAGACCGCAATTTCCAGTCCTAACCTCTCCCGCTGGACGGCCAATTCGGAAAGGGGAAAAACCGTAAGCTGCTCATTGATGGCCCCCCATTTTGCTTGGTCCGTATCAAAAAGCGCCGATACCTCAAGACCATGCTGTTTTAAGCCGGAATAACCCGCCAGGGCCATCCCTAACTTACCAGCGCCGATGATCCCCAGCCGCCGTTTGCGGTCCATTCCCAAGATCTCTTTGATCTTCGTCAAGAGGTAGGCCACGTCATAGCCGGCTCCACGGATGCCGAGACTCCCAAAATATGAAAGATCCTTCCGTAGTTGACTGGGAGTAACACCAACCTTCTGCGCCATCTCTTCCGAGGAAACCAACGCAATATTTTGGTGGTTATATTCGGTTAGCACCCGAAAATAAAGGGGAAACCGGGAGATGGTCGCTTTGGGAAAGGTCACTAACCCTTCAGGCATTCGCTCCTCCCCTTGTGATTAATTTCACAATCTCAACTTATTAATTGTAACCCATGATCACAGGTTTGCCAATAACACCTTTGTTAACGGTCCGTAAAGAAAAGAACCGACCGCTATGGGCCGGTTCTTTTTACCAGTCAGTTCAAAAATGAAACCTTATTCTTTCACTAACGCCTCGGCTCTTTCCCGTTGGTTCGGAAAAAGGTCGTCAGGCACATGCGCGGGGCCTAAGGCTTCCCGCACCATAAAGCGGGCACAGTTGGAATTATCCCCACGACAATAATTACGTTTGTAGATCTCGGAAGTAGCTGGCATGTTCTTCATCTTATCATTGAAAAAAGGACAACCATTGAGCATTGGGCAATCAGCCATTCACCTACTCCTTTCTTGCTGTTATTTTACCGGGTTAATCATTCCATCATTTTCATTGTAATCGAGTATGTTTAAAATTGGTTTAATGTTTCGTTAAGGTCCCTTTAAAAGCCCTTGCGTGGTCCTAAAGAAAAAACCCCTTTCGGGGTTGGGTTTAAATAAAATGGTGCCAAGGGACGGAATCGAACCGCCGACACGGGGATTTTCAGTCCCCTGCTCTACCGACTGAGCTACCTTGGCAACTAATATATGGCGGAGCCGACGGGACTCGAACCCGCGATCTCCAGCGTGACAGGCTGGCATGTTAGCCGACTACACCACGGCTCCAATCATGTCTTTGTAAATGGTGGTCGCGACTGGATTCGAACCAGTGACCTCTGCGATGTGAACGCAGCGCTCTAACCAACTGAGCCACGCGACCGGATCATTACCGAGTAGTAAAGATTATAACACGGTTCCGGTATCGCGTCAACATTTCCGGTAAAAACCTGCCGGTCACCCGGCAGGTTAAATTGTCATTTGGTAGTCCCAAGGGGATTCGAACCCCTGCCGCCGCCGTGAAAGGGCGGTGTCCTAACCCCTAGACGATGGGACCACATGGTGGGTCATCGGCGACTCGAACGCCGGACACCCTGATTAAAAGTCAGGTGCTCTACCGCCTGAGCTAATGACCCGAAAAACAACGCCTTTTTATATTACAATATATTATCCCGCTTGTCAATGGGGTTTTGTTATTTTTTTTGGTTAAATAATTCCTCTTGTTTCTGCTTGAGCTTGAAGGAAAGGATCATCAGGCTCTCCCCAAGATGAACATGTTCAAGACAGACGGTCTCCGGAACCTTCAAGGCAACGGGGGCAAAATTCCAAATTCCTTTAATTCCCCCAGCCACCAATTGATCGGCTACTTCCTGCGCTGCCGACGCCGGAGTACAAATGATCCCAATCTCCGCTGGCTCCGCCTGTAAATAAGCGGTCAGTTCCTGGACGTCCCGGACGACCCGGTTGTCAATGGTCCGGCCAATAACCCGTGGATCGCGATCAAAGATCGCTTCAATGATAAACCCACGTTTCGCGAAATTACGGTAATTGGCGACCGCCCGTCCCAACTGCCCACCTCCGACCAAAACCATCTTAGTTTCAGCGTTGATCCCTAAAATCTTGTTGATCTCACTTAACAGATAACTAACCCGGTAGCCATAGCCCTGTTGCCCGAAAGAACCGAACAAGCTTAGGTCCTGCCGCACTTGGGATGGGTTGATCTTCATCTTCGCCGCCAATTCCCGGGAAGAGACCCGTTCCACTTCCTTGGCGGCCAACTCCGACAATAGCCGTTGATAACCGGGCAGTCTTTTTACTACGGTTAATGGAATCCCTTTATACTTATATTTTCCGTCCTTATTGTTCGCCGCGGACAATTTAGGCCACCCCTTTCTTTTCCGTTGCCTTGCGCAAAGCCCGCACGGCCACTCTGGTATTGACCAGAGTTCCTGGGCCACCGACACACCCACCTTCACAGCCCATTCCTTCGACAAAATCGTACGTTTCCGTCCCTTTGGCAATCTTCTTCAACAGCTCTTGGCAGTTTTGGAGGCCAGCCACGGCAATCCCCTTCGTTTCGCCGCCCTTTTCGCCGCTGGTCACTGCCGCCAAAACCCCACCGGACTGGGCAAAATTCATCCCAAGCGGCGTAGGAGACGGCCCTCCGGCGCCACCAGCCACCGGTTGACATTCGGCCAAGTTGACCTCGGCCGCTACCAAGAGCGCTGTTAATTCTTCAAAGGTAAGCACCGCATCAATAAGACTATTACCCTCGTGTTTAGCTTCTCCTTTCTTCGCCAAACATGGGCCAATAAAAACCAGTTTTGCCGTTGGCTCCGCGGCGCGAACCATCTCTGCCGTCACCAACATCGGTGATTTTGTCTTCGAGATCTGCGCCGCCAGTGGCGGAAAGTTCTTCTCAATCAAGCGCTTAAAGGCTGGACAACAGGAGTTAAAGAGCACTTTTCCTTTTTGGCGGAACTCCTGTAGTTCCTCCGCTTCACTTTTTCCGACTTCATCCGCGCCTAAAGCAACCGGCACTACTTCGGAAAAGCCCACTTTTTTGAGGCCCGCCACCAGCTTTGGCCAGTCGGTCATCGGACCAAACTGACCAGCAATCGCCGGAGCCACCAGTGCAAACGTCTTAACCTCTTTGCTTTTGAGGAAACCAATCACGGGCAACAGTTCGGACCGCTCCGAGATTGCCCCAAAGGGACAAGCCTCAATGCAAGCCCCGCATTCGACACATTTGTCATGATCAATCGCGGCAATCTTGTTCTCTCCCGGATGTAGCGCCCCAACGGCACAGGCCCGGATACACGGCCGCTCAATCTCGAGGATCGCGCCAAAACGACAAGCTTTCGCGCACAGGCCGCACTCCACACAAAGCTCCCGGATGATATAGGCCTGTTTATTAACGATCTTAATCGCGTCCCGCGGACAGACATTCACACAATTATGGGCGACACAATTCCGGCAGGCGTTGGTCACCACCATTTTGTCGATGGGGCAGCGGTCACAAGCCTTACTTAGCACCGCAATGTTTGGCTCATCGTCGTTCTGTATCGGGTGGCCGGATACTCCCGCCACCACCGCCGATAATCTTTCTTCTTCCTCATCAACTACGGCCCCCAGTGCCAGCTTGATCCGGTCAGCCAAAATCGCCCGTTCACGGTATTCACAACACCGGTAATTGGTGATCCCTTCCTGGGTCAACCTTTTTGGTAAAGCGTCAATTTCTCCTAACCGATCCTGCCAGGCCAGAGTCGCTACTTCTTTTAGTACTTTACGTTTAATTACTGTAACCTCTGATAATCCGTTCATCTAGCCCACCTCTTTCTCCACGTTCACCGCTGTTAACCGTTGCTTGATCACAGTCAACACCTTTTCGGGTGAAGCTTGTTCGATCACTTGCTTACCAATGGTGACACAAGGTCCCCGGCCACAGCTCCCCAAACAACTGCGGTAACCAAGCCGGATCTGTTTTTGCCAAGACACCGGTAGGCTCTCCAAAGCTTCAATAATCGCCTGGTTTCCCAGAAGGTGACAAGATGTCCCCGCACATACCTCAACCGTAAGCAAAGCCATTACCAACGCCCCCTAAAATTTCTCAATAATTACCTCTTTATCCCTTTTGGTCAGTTCTTCCTTCAACTCTTCGACCACTTGCGTCCTGGTTAATAATTGTAAAGAGTTCATGAACTCCTCATGGGCAGGGTTAACCGCCGTTCCCACCAGCATAATAACCCGATCGGCGCGGCTAAGGGCGTGACACAACAGACTAGCTCCATCGGCACGGGTTATGCTCCGCCAATCTTTATCGCTACTTTTAAGTTTAGATAAACATTTGTTTAAGGTCAAGATCCCTTCCGTTACGAGATCAATCCCTTTGATCTGTGCCGTCGGTGGAACGCTGGGGTCTTCATACTTCAGGCTTGTCTTGAGCTCCTGTCCCATCTCCCTCGCCACCAGATTTCCAGTGGCGCCACCGCAAACAATCCGCATCACATTACGGTAGGACAGATAATTATCCACCAATTCCCGGTCCAACTTCGGATCTGCGGGCGGCCCAGTCAAGAGTACCGCCGTCCGCGGTATCCGGGCCCGGACCACAATCGAAGTGGAGTCATCACCCCGCCGCCCTAAATAACAGGCGTCAACCACTTCGATCAGGCGTTGTGCCAGAGGTAGGGCGTCATCGTACTCGTCGGCCCAATCCAACACGGAATTGACCAGGCCTTTATAACCTAAACCTAAGCGGTAAAGACCGCCCACACCCGCATTGATCACCCCATCACTCACCATTACCAGAAGGTCCTCCGGTTCAATCCGAAACCAAGACTCTAAAACTTCCTTCCCGGCGATCTCCCGTTTTTGCCGCTTAAGCGGGGCTCTTTTCCCCGCTTTGAACCGCAAGAGCATTGGGTTATCATACTCAATCAGATGACAATCACCGTTCGTTTTAATCCGTAAGATGGAGAGGGTCGAATAAGCCAGGTTCCGCACTTTACAAGTGGGTAAAGTGTCCGCAATCGTCGCAAACACTTGCTCTAAACTAACATTCCGCCTTAGTAAACCGGAGGCAATCTTGGTGGATAAGATCGAAAGGATACTGGCTTTGATCCCACTCCCCAACCCATCGGAAAGGACGATGGTGGTCGACCGGTCATTTTTAACGATCTCCACCGTATCCCCACATACTTCCTCCTGATCTTTGGCGAGGCTGGCCACGCCAACATCAATTTTGAGGGTCATGCTCATTCCCTTCCTGTTCCTGCATAATTTGGATCAACTCTAACAACGTCGCCTTCGTTTCCGAGGTACTTTCACCCAAGAGGCCAGCGATCTCCTGGGCAATGCGCATCTGCTCCTTGATCACCCGCGAAGCCCGGCTTAATGCCTCTTGCCGCATATTATAAATCTCCGCCCGCCGTTTCTCTTCCGCAGTAACATCGGTAAAAATCCCGATCACCACCCCGTATTTGGCGATGGGATAAAGGGTCTGGTCGGTAATCAAGTTTAAATCTTTATACTTTTTCCGGTATGTCCGTGGCTTCTGCGTTTTCCACGCCCGTCGGAAATTAGCCGCACTCATCAGTTCGTCCAAACGGCGTCCCTTCGCGTTTCTTTTTTCCAGATTAAACATCTGGTCCGCCGCCGGATTATACTCCTGAATAATGAGATCCTGGTCGACGATGATGATCCCATTATCCGTAATCTCTACCACGGCATTGGACAGGGATTGGGCTTTATTTTTCATGTAAGGAATGCACATTTCCGGCTCGGCTAGACCAAGGCAGACCGCTTTGGCCTTCTCGCGACAACTCCCGTAACCACAACCGCCGCAATTAGTCTCATCAGCCGGGGTGAATTTCCCGGTCAGCGCCAGAACTTTTTGGATCTCCTCGGCACTCGGTTCTAGCTCCACATAGCCAGAAGCTCCATGTTGCCGCTGCAGCTTCACCGACGGAGCCACAGCCATATCGCCCTCCTCAGCGGTAGCGGTCGGCGCCAACTTTAAAAGCCGTGCTTTCCGGACTGGTAACGTCAGATTGGAGTCCATCGCCGGACCATTGATACACCCACCTCGGCAGGCTAAAGCTTCGATAAACCGCGGTTGAATCTGCCCTTCACTCAGGGCGGTAAAAGTTTCCATGCACTCCTCAACCCCACAAACGGAAATCACATCTGCCGCCAGCGTATCTTCTATGCCGGCAGCCTTAAGCGTCCCTTGTTTCAGCGGAAAAGTCCGGATCTCCGCCACCGTTGCGTCCGGCTTTTGGTCCGCCAAATGCTCTAAATCAATCTTCTGCGTTACCAGTAAACCAACCAATTCATCAAAGGTCAAAACCGCATCAACGGCCGAGTCCACTGTCCGTTCATCTTTCTTGGCAATACAAGGTCCGACAAAGACCACTTTCGTTTCCGGGCCCCACTGCGCTTTGATCAGGCGCGCGTGGGCTTCCATAGGTGAAACAATCCCCGGCAACGCGGACAGCAACGCTGGATAATACTTTTCGATGATATTAACCACCACCGGACAACAACTGGTAATGACTGTTGGCTGCTTTTGCTCCCGTAATAGTCGACCATACTCCGCCGCCACCAGTTTTGCCCCCAGGATGGTCTCCTCCACCCGGAACACACCCATTGTTTTTAAAGCGGCCACCAGTTTCCATGGGGTTGAAGTAAAAGCGGTCGCCAGATAAGAGGGGGCTAGAGAGACAACAACCCGCGCCCCCTCGGCCAAGAATTTTTCCACCAAAGGCCCTTCCGAGATCGTGCTTTTCGCCCGTTGCGGGCAGACCACGATACACTGCCCACACCAGATGCATTTCTCCTCCACCACCCAGGCTTGGCCTTCCTTTAACCCAATGGCTTTCACCGGACAATAACGTATACATTTATAACAATCGCGGCACTGCGCTTCACTGGTTAAAATCGTACCCATAACTAAACCACCTTCTCTTGTCCGTTATCTGTCGTCCGCTAATCGTTCCCGCACCAGTGCTTCCACATTTTCGGTACTGACGCCGGTGATGATCTCATCATTAAGCCGGATCACAACCCCTTCGGTACAGCGCCCTTGGCAAAAACAAGCCTCCAGCTCCAATTCGCAAGGTAAACTACCCTCCGCGATTAACCGTTGCAAAAGGGCAATTATTTTCCGTGCGCCCTTAACGTGACAACCACTGCCGATACAGACCGTTACTTTCATGGTCAGCCTCCTTCGCCTTACCGTCACCATTTTACGAATATTGTTCAATTTCTAACATACTTTGTTAAATATCTAACAATCTCAAGACCATTATACCGCTTTTTTGTGCCTAGGTAAAGTTAAAAACAAGGCAAGGATTGCTCCTTGCCTTGTTTTTCGTTGCTCCGTTAGGTCAGAGTATTTACGAGATGGTTTTCGCGCAGAAGGCGCGTTGCATCGAGTTCACCTTGGGAAAGATGTCAACACCGGTAACCACGTCGACTTGGGCCCATTCCGAGACTTTCACCAGGATATGGGCGACGACTTTCTGCCGAAGGATCGCACGTACCCCCGCATCGATCGCTTGATCACCATCGTGGCCGTGCCGTTTCGACCGTGCCGGGACCAGTTGGAAGTCGGTGTCAATATCAATTAAGTGGTTTTGTACTTCGACAAAATCGGAAGGCTTTACTCCCGGAATTTCCACTGTTAACATATAGGGGATATCTTCATGGATATGACGGACAAAATTCTCCGGGTCGACATAAAAGACCTGTTTATGGATGATCCCTTGTTTGACCACTTTGTTATGGAAAACGTGATCTTCAAAGGGTCCGAGACGGGCATCGATCTTGTCAATTTTGATCGCGTTGATCGGAGTTTCGCTCTCACTCACGACTTGAGCGACTTTTTCCCCTATTACCCTTAAGACTTTTAGCCGTTCCGTTGAGAAAACCAGATCATGTTTGCGTACGATCATTGATTCACCCCCCTTGACAGAAGAGCACAAAATCTCTTCCTTCTAACGCCATCTTATGATCAAGCGTCCCCGGGTGAACTGTTAAGAAAGTATGATTTTCTATTCAATTTTAATCTCTTCCTTGTGCGGACGGTAGTCCACGCCGCCGATGATCTATTACTTATGTGGAGTTTCTGTGCTAAAATAGATTTTATATGGCCTTTAAGGCAGATCGCTATTAAACAATTAAAAGAGGGATTAAAATGCTCAATAGTCATCGCTCAGCTGTTCTTTTGTTTCTAACTGCCGCCATATGGGGTGGGACTTTTATCATTGTCAAGGAATCGCTAACTGTTCTATTGCCCATGGCCGTAATTGCTTACCGCTTTACAATCGCTTTTCTTTTTCTATTTTTATTTTACCGCCGCTCCGTCCTCAAGAACTGGCGGGCGGCCCTCCTTCCCGGAATTGGTTTAGGCTTGATTCTCACCCTCGCCTTCACCGCCCAGACCATCGGGCTGAAATATACAACGCCTGCGGTCTCCGCTTTACTGACGGGAATGAACGGCGCCTTTGTCGCGCTGATTGAGACCGTTTTTTACCAGAAAAGACCGACCCGACCCGCCCTCCTCGGCTTGTTGGCCGCCAGTTTCGGCTTGGCCTTAATCACCTGGCCCACTGAACAGTTCTCGATCGACCGGGGTATCCTGTTGACTTTGGTCTGTGCTATCCTTTATGCTTGGCATATCGTCGTCCTCGGACGCGCCGTCGCCAAATCCGATCCGACGACTCTAACCGTTATTCAGTTTGCGGTGGTCGCGATGGGCGCCTGGGTCTTTACCCCCGGCGGCATCCCGGCTGCTCTACAGATGAACGCCAAAACATGGGGTGCCATATTGTATTTAGCCATTCCGGCTACGGGAATCGCCTTTTGCTCTCAATCCCTGGCGCAACAACGGCTTTCCGCGGTCGCAACGGCGATCATCCTCGCTACTGAGCCTGCTTTTGCCACCCTTTTTTCCCTGCTGCTCGGCTATGAAGCTTTCACCATAAAATTGGTAATCGGCGGGCTCCTGCTTATCGGAGGGGCCCTCTTAAGTACCGTCGGAGAATCTTTCAAGCCGGAAGCGGGTAAGATGATCCCATAAGATTTACTGTGTAAGGAGCTAAGTTTTTTGCGCTTATTCGGTACTTATTGCGCCGTCCTCCTTTTGGTTTTTGGCCTTCTGTGCGCCCAGGCCCAACCCGCGTGGAGCACTGCCCCTGTAAAAGCAACCATCCTCCTGTTGGACCGGGTCTCTCTTCACGAATTATTGACTGAAGCCGGTCCTTTTCTGCGGAGCAAAATCAACGAGAGCGCCTGCGCTCTGATGACAACCAACACCGCCGGGACCAGAACCCCCGGAAACACCCATGCTACTTTAGGAGCTGGTACGCCCGCCCGCAGCGATCACCAAGGGGGTCTGGCCTTGAATTATGACGAAACATGGATGGGCATCAAGGCGGGCCTTCTTTACCAGCAACTCACCGGTGATCCAACCTTCCCCACGGGCCAGGTGATCCTGCCCCGCTTGCCTGAGGCGTTCCGTGTAAACTTCTCGCCAGTCCGGACCGCCGTCCCCTGCCTCCTCGGGCAAGTCCTCCACGAAAATAACCTCCGTACCGCTGTTTTCGGCAACGCGGATCCGGCTCCGCCCACTGCGGAAAGCCTCCTTTACACCCATAATCGTTTTGCCCCGTGGTTAGCCGCTGACCACCGGGGACTGGTCGACTATGGCGATATCGGTCACCCCACTTTACAACCGGGGGCCGGTCTTCTCCCCTGGGAAACCAACTATGAATACTTAGTGGCGAAATATCAGGAATTTAGAGCAAAAGCCGATCTCTTAGTCCTGGAATTGGGTGATTTTGCCCGTCTCGAGGCCTTATCGCCCTACCTTTTTGACCGCCAAATTACCGTCGAGAAAAAGCGTTTATTCTCCCGGTTGGACCGATTCACCCAAACCATCTGGCCGCTTTTCGACGGCGAACATGACACCGTCATCCTTCTGACACCGACCCCGTCCTTGGTCAACCTTAAGCAAGGCGCCTACTTAACGCCCTGCCTCATCTGGGGGAAAGATTTTCCCGCCGGTTTTCTCAGTTCGCCAACAACCCGCCGCGTCGGTCTGGTCGCCAATGTCGATCTGGTACCAACTGTGTTTCGCCTTTTCAACCTGGGATTACCGACTCACATTGCAGGCCGGGCCATGACTGCCGGCCACAAAGGGGAGCTCCCTACCTTACTGCAGTTCGAAACCAAGCTCAATACGATCAGTCTTTTCCGGCGCAAGGTATTACCAGTCTTGCTCAACGGAGTCGCCTTCTGCTTACCTTTAACCTTTCTTCTCATCATTTTACTGAAAATACCGGCTTTTCGTCCGGTAAGATCGATCCGCCCTTACCTGTGGCTTTTCATCGTCTTTTTATCGGCCCTACCCGTCGCCTTACACTTGGCCTCCCAACTACCCCTGACGGGCATTCCTTCTTTTGTTGGGGCGACGTTTGCCATCGCTTTTTTCCTTACGCTCCTCAGCAGGCTAATCCACCATCTCCAGCAGGGTCGAATCCGCACAGCCCAACTCCCGGCGGTAATCACGGTGGCACCGCTGTTCCCTTTATTGTTCCTAGCTGTCCTTGTCCCCCTTGGTTCGATCGGTAATCCCGCCCTGCTCCCAACATCAGTCCTCGGGCATGATCCCATGCTAGGAGCCCGTTTCTACGGAATTGGCAACGAACTGTCCGGTCTGTTCTTAGGATGTCTTTTGGGGGCGTCTCTTTGGCAACAAACTAAAAACTACCCCAAACAGCCCCGTTGGGCCTTAGGGCTGTTTCTGACCGCGGTTTTCATCCTCGCCCCCCCACAACTCGGTGCTAATTTTGGCGCTGGTCTTACCGCGATGGCGATCACCATGGCCTTCGCCTTTTATCACCACCAAACGAAGACTTTTCCCGCTCAACAAATTCTGATCTACCTTTTCAGCCTTTTCCTTTTTGCCCTCGTCCTTCTGGCCTTTGACTATCTCTTTGCCGAGCCTGAACAGCACTCCCATTTCGGCCTCTTGCTTAATAGTTTTAAAAGACGGGGTCTTACCGCCTTTAGCGAGGTCGTCCGGCGTAAACTCCGGGTCAACCTGCGGCTCCTCGGTTCCCGCTGGACTTTTCTTTTTCTTTCCACTGTCCTGACCTTTACCGGAACCTATTGGGGAACCAAAAAGTCCTCTCCCCGTGCCCCTTTTTTCATTGCTCTTCTTGGCGGTGGCGTCGGTCTGCTCAGCAATGATTCGGGCCTGGTCTTTGCCGCCTTGTTCTTTTATCCACTAGCCACCACCGGGCTGCTCATCATGCTGAACAAACGATGAGAAGCGGTAAAAATTAAACGGAGGCCAAAGCCTCCGTTCTCGTTACTGTTGGGGTTGTTGTGGCTGTGTAAAACCAGGAATCGAACTTAAAACCGATGGACCACCTGGTCCGGCGCTGAGATTCTGCCCTGCTTGCTGCGTGTTCATCGTTTGTCGGAAAGCGGACGTGGCCTGATAAGCCGCTTGATCCGCCAAAGACCGCTGGGCAGCTTCGATCATTCTTTTTACCATATGACCACCCACGGCTCCACAATCACGTGCGGTCATATATCCCCAGTAGTCCCCCTGAATCGGCTGCATATTGATGTTTAGTTCGTTGGCTACTTCGTACTTAAATTGCTCCATCGCCTGGGCAGCCTCTTTCACCATTAAAGTATTACTTCTTTGTCCGGAACCCATATGTAGCACCTCCCTTCGCCCTTAGCTTTCCCAAGCTCAGAGCCGTAAAACTAGTCTTCCTTTGGAGGTTTTGGTGATAATAAACATGGAAACCAACAATCCGGTAAAGACCGATCACGCTCTATGATCAACTACTTCCGAACCTTTTTGGACACACTTTCACCGGCTTCTCCTTTTTGCGGTTCCTGCTGATCGTCACGGTAGACCAAACGATACCCGGATAAAAACCGCATGAAGAGTCCCGCGACGATCAGCAGTCCGATAATGATCAACAGTTGCTTGCCCGAAAGCGTCCAACGGTTTACCAGCCCGCCAGTAAACGTCTGGGCCGCGGGCACAAGCCTTTCCGGTATGTTAACCATACCAAGCAACAGATAGGTGTAGAAACCGGCGACCAAAGCATGGACCACCCGGGCAACGATAAACGGTTTAATCCGCAGGTCCGTCCCGTGGATCACGCTGATCACTTGCCCCAAAACCGACAGCCCGCTCCAGGCGATGACCGCCGCGGAGACAATCAGCCGGTCCGCTAAGGCTCCGGACGTCTTGGCCGCCGCCATCGTCCCGATATCGATCTCAAAGAAGCCTTTAACCAGCGCTGAGCCTAAATCTGGATTTAAACCCACGATTTTCAATCCGCCTTCCACCACCGGAAGAATATACCGGAGCACCCCCATTTCCGCCATCACCTGGTATAAAACGGCAAAAAGAACGATAAAGCCGCCAATCATTAGCAAGGTCGTAACGGAGTCTTTTACCGCATCAGCCAAAAGTTGCCCTAAGGGCCGTGCATCCTCTTGATGGGCTTTGCGCATTTCACCTAACGCCCGCGCCAATAGATTACCTTTGGTCCGTTCTTCTACCCCCACTGGCTGGTCCTCATTTCTACCGTAAAAACGAAAGAGAAAGCCGACTGTAAAAGCAGCCAGATAATGGGTGATGGCAATGATGACCCCAAGCTCTGGATAGCCAAACATCCCAACCGCAACGGCACCGAACATAAAAAGCGGATCTGCCGTATTGGTGAAGGCCAGTAACCGCTCGCCTTCGATTTGCGTACACAAGTTTAATCTACGGAATTTAGCCGTGATCACCGCATCCATCGGGTAACCCGCCGCTAAGCCCATGGACAGGGCAAAGGCACCGATTCCGGGAACATTAAAGACTGGTCGCATCAGTGGTTCCAAGAAGACTCCAATAAAATGGACAACCCCCAGGCCAAGTAAGATTTCGGAGAGAATGAAAAAGGGCAAAAGGGACGGGAGAACAACCTCCGCAAAGATCGCTAGACCATCCTGGGCCGCGGCCAACCCTGCTTTGGGATAAATCGCCAGCGACAAAGTGATGAGCGCGAAGCAAAATGCCGTGAAATAGAAAAGGCCTTTTCGTCCTGAACTTCCCATCCCGGTCATCAATGCTACTCCTCCTTTGATCAACATCCCTCGATACCAGAAAGTTAATTTTTACTTCCCAGTACGATCAAGATCACCCCTAAGGCCACAAGCGCCACTTTGAACGGGGAGACTTTCGTCGCAACCGTAATCAAACCCAAGCCACTGACGAGTAAAAAGATGATCGGCCCCACCAAACCAAGGACCGCATTGAGTCGAAGCGCGATTTCGACCCTTTTAAAATACAAGAAAAGCAAGGCGGTACCGATCTCCAAAAAACCGGAGATGATCCTAAGGACAGACATCCCGACTAGATTACGGCTTTCCATCCCCGGACACCTCATTTCTGGGCTAAACCCATCAATTTAAGAAGCACAGCCGCCAGCCCCGCCGCTGCCAAAGGGCCCACCGGCATTCCCTTAAAAAAGGAGACCCCCAAGACGGTCCCAAGCACCAGTCCAAGCAGGATCTCCGGTTTAAAGTGAAGTAAACCCAGCCCTTGACCGGAAAGATAGGCGGCAGCGATCCCACCGACCACCGCGGCCAAACCGGCGGGGGTTAATAGCACTTGGAACAGCATTTTTCCGCTGCTTTGCTCTTTACTCAAGGGAACCATGACCGCGATTAACAGAAAAAGCAACCCCCATTGGAGGCTATGTCGCTCCAAAACGGTGAGCATCATTGGGCTATTTAGGAGCTTCAGAACCAACAAGGTACCAGCGCTGGCCGCAACCAGACTATTACCGAAAAAGAGACCGATGAATAAAAATAAAAAAAGGACCAGGTTCGCCTTGAGCATCTTTTTCACCCCGCCCCCCATTTTTATGTTTGGTTTCGGCCAATTATGACTATCCTCGTCCCCATGGCTTGGCCAAAAAAATTCAACCGTCGCGGTCGACGGTTGATTTTTAATTTTTTCTAAATTACCTCTTTACATTCCTCAACGCTACGGAGGCGTTCAATTTTCGCACCTACCCCCCGCAACTTTTCCACCATTTTTTCGTAACCCCGGTCAATGTTTTCGGCACCCGAAACCATGGTCACTCCCTCCGCAACCAAACCGGCTATCACCAAGGCCGCTCCGGCCCGTAGATCGGTGGTTTCGACTGGCGCACCACTTAAAACCGGCACCCCTTTAATGATCGCCCGGTCCCGGTCAACGCGGACATCGGCTCCCATCCGTGTAATTTCGTCCAAATAGCGAAAACGGTTATCAAAGATCGTCTCCCGGATAATACTGGTGCCTCGGGCAATAGACATCAAAACACCAAAGGGCTGCTGCAGATCGGTGGGAAAACCCGGATAGGGAGCGGTCTCCAGATCAGTGCTGACTATAGGTTCCGGTGCCGCCACCCGAATGGTGGTCTCTCCCTCTTCCACCTGAACTCCAGTCTCCCGTAACTTCATAATCGGCGTCCGCAGGTGTTCGGGCATCACATTCTCCAAAATAGCTTCACCCTGGGTCGCCGCCACCGCCATCATATAGGTACCGGCCTCGATACGGTCGGGAATAATCGGGTGTTCCGCCCCTTTCAGCCGCTCGACGCCTTGGATCCGGATTACCTCGGTCCCGGCCCCCCGGATCCGCGCCCCCATCGCATTAAGGAGAACCGCCAGATCCACAATCTCCGGTTCTTTGGCCGCATTCTCCAGGACAAAAGTCCCCGGGGTTAGACTAGCTAAATACATCAGGTTGACCGTTGTCCCCACACTACTCCGGTTGATAAAGAAACCGTTCTCGACCGGCTTACCCATTTTGGCTTTCATCAGTCCGTGTTCAATACTGACCTCAGCGCCCAACGCCTGAAAACCTTTGATATGAAAATCAACCGGACGCGGTCCAAGAAAACATCCTCCCGGTAATGGGATCTCGGCTTCCTTCAAACGGGCCAACATCAGCCCGGCCACATAAAAAGACCCCCTTATCTTCCGCGCTAGTTCGTAGGGGATCGGTTTCCGCCGGAGCCCAGAACCGTTAATCAACACCTTACCGGGGGCTTGTTCCACCACTTTCACTCCTACTTCCCGAAGGATGTCCGCGAGGACAACCGCATCTAAATCCTGGGGGAAATTAGTGAGAAGTACATCTTCATCACCTAATGCCGCGCCTACCATTAAGGCGAGACTACTGTTTTTGGAACCACTGATCCGAATCTTACCGTTTAAACGTCGACCGCCTTCAATCCGAAAAAAAGACATTTAAACCCCCTCGCTTTCCAGATAATACCGGACCAGTTCTTCAAGGATTTGATCGCGGTCCAGTTTTCGAATTAGGATGCGGGCGTTTTTATGGCTGGTGATGTAGGCCGGGTCTCCGGAAAGCAAATAACCAACAATCTGATCAAGCGGGTCATAACCCTTTTCTGTTAAAGCAGCACATACTTCTTTAAGAACCTTTCTGACCTCTAACCGCTCTTCATCTTTCGGCGCAAAGCGGATGGTTTGGTCATGCACAGGCTTTACCTCCTTAACACCGAGATACAAAAAAGCTCCCCCCATATCTCAGTGGGAATTTTTGCGGTTCGCAACTATTATTTGTTTTATTCGAAAAAAAACACCTTACGAAGCTAGTTCATCTTTCTTTAGAAAGAGGTTTAGTTCGATCTTGCCGGATCCAATCTCAATCGGAACCGTTAATGCGGTATCGATATGTTTAAGAAAATCAGGAACCTTTCCGTCACTTAGAAGCAGAGGGGGAGTAATGTTACAGCGGTAACCAACTTCAGACAGATTGGTACTGGCGGTCCCGACAATAATGTTCTTCAGTTCACAAAGGGCGCTTTTACCCATGGCATCAATGGTCGGATTCTCCACGCCCAACATCCGACCGATAATATTTTTACCGGTCTCTTGATCCATCCCACAGATAACTTGACCTTGCAGATCGCCAAGGACACCCACTAATACGGCCAGTTCATACTTGGTCAGGGGATCCGCATTAAAAAAAGGTTTACCGGTTTTAACGTCGGGATCCAGCATCATTGCAATTACGGTATGTACAGCACGGACAAAAGATTCAATATGTTGGAAAGTCATGTGTTTACCCCCTTCGTCTTAGTCCGCAATCTTCGCGGTACCCAATTGTTTCAAAGCAGCGATCACCTGGGCGGGTTCTTCTTGGTTTCGAAAAATGTGGGTTCCCGCCACGATAAAGTCAGCGCCCGCCGCGATGACTTCCGCGGCTGTTGTCTGGTTGATCCCCCCATCCACGCCGATCCGGCAGTCCAAACCGGCCTTGGTTATCCTTTGCCGGAGTTGTTGGATTTTCGGCAGAACACCCGGGATCAACTTTTGCCCGCCAAACCCAGGGTTTACCGTCATCAAAAGGACAATGGTCAGATCGGGTAAGACCAGATCGATCGTACCAAGCGGTGTCGCCGGATTCAAAGCCACCCCGGCTTCCAAACCGGACGCCTTGATCTGCTGCACCAAACGGTGGAGATGGATCGTCCCTTCCGGATGGACAAGTATCCGGGCGACTCCCGCCTCTTTGAAAGGAGAAATATAAACCTCCGGATTTTCCACCATGAGATGGGCTTCAAAGGGGAGGGCCGTGTGAGCACGAAGGGCTTCAGCCACCGCCGGTCCAAAAGACAGATTAGGAACAAAGTGCCCATCCATAATATCAAGATGAAGCCAATCCGCCGTCGCCACTTTTGCCACTTCGGAGCGGAGATCTGCGAAATCGGCATTCAAAATCGAGGGCGCAACTTCAATACCGGCGATCATAATCAACTCCTTTTATCTTCGCGTCCGTCGGGAGCGTTGGCGTTTCTGTTCTTCCCAGTTTCTTACTTCGGCAAGAAAGGCGAGGTAATTTTCATAACGCCAAGGATAAATCGCGCCCGCCGCGACTGCTGCTTTCACTCCACAATCCGGTTCTTGGTCATGGCAGCAACCCTGAAACCGACAATCCTGTTCTACTGCACCAAACTCGGGAAAACAAGCGGCCAGCTCCGCAGGGGAAATAAAATCCAGATCCAACTGGGTAAAACCGGGCGTATCGACAAGAAAACCATCCCCTTGCGGTAGAGCAAGCAGCCGGACTTCGCGGGTGGTATGCCGCCCCCGCCCAATTTTCGCGCTGACGGCTCCGGTCTGTTGCTTGACTCCCGGAACCACCATATTAATCAGCGCCGACTTGCCAACCCCGGATGGACCAGCCAATGTGGTAATCTCGCTCTGCAAGGCGGCTAGTAATTGCTCTTTGCCCTGCCCACTTTTGGTACTTGTACAGAGAGTGGTATATCCTATTCTTCGGTAAGGCTCGGCATTTTCTGTAGCAGTCTTCTCGTCAACCAAGTCGGCCTTGTTAAAAAGGATGATCGCCGGAAGGTTCGATGCCGCTAACATCACCAAAAGCCGGTCGATCAATAGATAGTTGAAATCGGGGTTTTTATGCGCAAAAACCACCGCTACCTGAGTAATGTTGGAAACCGCAGGGCGTTTTAAGAGGTTACGGCGGGGGTGTACCCCTTCGATCACCCCTTGGTCGGGAGCGGTTAATTCAAAATCAACCACATCGCCAACAACGAGCCCGTCGGCCCGCCGCAATTTGCCCCGGGGTACCGCCGTGATTGTTCGTCCTTCCTCTGTGCTTATATAGTAAAAGCCACCGATTATTCTGTTGATCCGCCCAACCGGCAAACAAACTCCTCCTGTATCTAGCTTAGTACAAATAGCTACTCACTATTAATCCGCTCCTCCCCAGCCGGATCCGAATTCAAACCGGCCGGACCAGAACTGACGGTAAAACTCATCTCTGTATTCAACGGAACGACCTCGCCCGGCAAGGGACTTTGGTCCAAGATATTCCCTTTCGGGTAGGGACTCGTCTTATAGACCACCGAATTATTAAAGACCAACCCTAAACTAGCCAACTCCGATTGGACCTTAACCAGCGAAGACCCGATAAAATTCGGCACCTCCACGTATTCCGGCCCCAGACTCCGGTAAATATCAACGGCCGCGCCTTTCTGGATTTTAGTGTTGGGCGCGGGTTTCTGCCGCACAACACGGTCCTTAGGAACATTCTTATTACTCTCGGCGTAAACGTCGCCCCGTTTAAGGCCCGCTTGATCCAGCAAAATTTCGGCTTCGGTTAAAGTTTTACCGGTTAAATCCGGAACTAATACCGTCTCGATCCCCGAACTCAAAACCACATCAATCACACGGCCGCGCCGGACAATCATCCCAGCCTTGGGCACCTGAGAAAGGACGCCGTCCGGTTGTACCGCATCATCCGGCTCTCTTTTCACCACATTTAACTTTAAACCATTCTCATCCGCAATACGCTCGGCGGCACTGAAATCAAAACCGACAAAATTCGGAACCGTTACTTCCGCGCGGGGTGGAATCAGGTATAAATAACCGATACCGGCCAGGCCCAAAGCAACCATCAGTGAGATAAAAACGATCCCGATACTCTGCATAGTCTGTTTAAAACTTTTTTTCCCCTGCGGCGCTGGTTCGTCCTTCGCCACTACTTCGTGCTCCAAAGTGAAATCCAGAATCTGGGTTGGATAATCCTCCAGATTCGTTTCGTCCGGCTTCAAGCCTAACATCTCCTGTAGATCCTTACTAAAGACCAAAGCCGAAGGGTAGCGCTGCTCCAAATCTTTCGCCAGGGCACGCTTTAGTAAATCAACCACGCTTTTCGGGTGCTTTGCCGCAATCCAGTCGAGGAGAGGCGGTTCTTCCTGCAAGTGTTTAAGGGCAATCGCAATCGGGCTTTCCCCCGTAAACGGTACTTCTCCGGTGAGCATCTCATAAAGAACACAACCCAAAGAATACAGATCCGACTGGGGACCAACCGGGATCCCTTTTGCCTGTTCGGGTGAGAAATATTGCACCGACCCCATGACGACTCCGGTCTGGGTAAACCCACTGGCCGTCACGGCCCGCGCAATTCCGAAGTCGGTGACCTTAACCACCCCTTCGGCGGTCATCAAAATATTATGGGGTTTAATGTCCCGGTGGACAATATTGTGTTCATGGGCGTGCCGCAACGCTTCGCTAATCTGTAAAGTTATTCTTAAAGCGCGGTTTAAAGAAAAAGGTGCTTCCTCTTGGATTATTTCTTTCAAATTGCGACCCGCAATATATTCCATGACGATATAATGGGTGTCGCCATCCTGACCCACATCAAAAATATTAACCACATTGGAATGGGAAAGACTGGCCGCCGCCTGCGCCTCCCGGCGAAATCGGTCCACAAACTCCCGGTCCGCGGAGAATTGTTCCCGCAAAATTTTGATGGCAACCACCCGTTGAAGCAGAGTGCATTCGGCCTTATAAACTAAGGCCATTCCCCCTTCACCAATCAATTCAAGAATTTTATATCGATTGCCCAGTAGACGTCCGATCAATAAATTCACCTCGATGGGCCGAAAAACCCCTGTAATAATCAGCAAAATCTAAAGTAGTCGCCCAAACCAGCTCCATTAATGTTACGAAGTGAAGTGAAAGTAATACGGGGTGAATTGAGTGACAACTCGTTTTTTCTTCAGGTAGTTTTTTCTCCACAATCGGGCCAAATTCCTGCCCAAAACAACGACCTTTAAAGAAAAGCAACGATGGCCGAGATATTATCGATCCCGCCCCGGTCATTGGCCACGGCCACCAGGCGGTCGGCCACCTCCTGGGGAGTAGCGCCCGCACCCAAGATTTCACCGATTTCCGTATTGGAAAGCATCACCGTTAGTCCGTCGGAACACAAAAGCAGCCGGTCACCGGCCTTCACCGGGAATTCCCGGTATTCTGGTTCAACCGGTCCCGCGGTCCCCAGGGCCCGGGTCAGTACATTCCGTTGCGGATGGTTTTTGGCTTCTTCCTCCGTAATCCCACCACTACGGACGAGTTCCGCCACTAAAGAATGATCGCAAGTCAGTTGGATGCACTGACCAGCACGCCAAAGGTAAGCCCGACTATCCCCAATATGGGCCACTTTAATCTGGTCCGCTTCCACCTGAACCACAACCACGGTCGTCCCCATGCCTTTACATTCCCGGTGCTCATTGGCATAATTTAATAAAGCCTGATTCGCCAGGTTCAGGGTGGAAGTGAGCGCCGTTTTAAAGTCCGGTACAGTCGTGTCCAACGCCAACATTTTTTCCACCACTAAAGCGCTTGCTACTTCGCCCGCCTGATGACCGCCCATACCGTCGGCGAGGACCAGAAGCGTGCCCTTCCAGCCAATACTATCCTCATTTACTGCTCTAACCTGACCAATATGGGAAGCCATTCCTACCTTCAATTTACCCACCTCGCTACTTCCCTTCAGCACTTAGCGGGATTCTACTCCTGCTGGCTCCGGAACTTTCTTTTGTCCAAGCGCGATCACTTTCAGGACGGTCTCTCCCAGCCGGATCTCCCCTCCGGGAGAGATAACGGTACTGCTAATACGGCAGTTATTATAAAAAGTACCGTTGGTACTTCCCAAATCCTTAAGCAGAAAAGCGTCTTTTTGGGTTTGATATTGTAAAACAGCATGTTCCCGCGAGACTTTCACGTCTTTTAAGCGGATGTGACTTTGGGCTTGGCGTCCAATCCGCACGTTCATCGGTGCAAGCAGAAACTCCCGTCCACAGTCGGGGCCAGCCACCACCACCAGAGCCAGAGATGGCCGGGTAGCACGAAAACGCTTCGTCCGGGCAAAGACTTTCGTGTCTTCTTCCTTGGTTTCAAAATTGGGCTTTGTTTTTTCTTTTGATTTTGCCCAAGGTAGAACCCAATTGTTAAACTTCATTATAACACATCTCCTATTAAAAATGAGTTACAGTTTTAAGTGTTGTCGTAATTGGCCACAGGCGGCATTAACCTCCGCCCCGCGTTCTTGCCGGATGCTCGCCGCCACCCCCTTTTCTTGTAAATAACCGAGAAACCGCTGGCGGGTCCGCGGGGCTGACGGGCGGTAAGCGACCGCTGGTACCGGGTTATACGGAATAAGGTTCACATGGCAAAGCCACCCAACCGTCAATTCGACTAAACGCGCCAGATCGGCTTCCCCGTCGTTCACCCCTTCCAGCATAATGTACTCCAGGGTGACCCGGCGTTTGGTCTTGGCAGCATAATCCCGACAAGCCTGGATAACTTGGGCCAGTGGATAGGTCCGGTTCAATGGGATCAGTTGCGAACGCAACTCATCATTGGTCGCATGGAGCGATAGTGCCAGATTAATCTGGAGCTTCTCGTCGGCCAGGCGATAAATCGCCGGTACGACCCCACTAGTGGAGACGGTCAGATGTCTGGCCGCCATCTGGAGCCCGTAATCCGCATTTAAAAGACGCAGCGCCTTTAAAGTCGCCGCGTAGTTGGCCAAGGGCTCCCCCTGGCCCATGGCTACGGCATGGGAGATCCGGGTTCTTCTGTCTACCCCGATCTTCCTGACCTGGTCGACGATCTCACCCGCCGTCAAGTTACGCTTAAAACCCTGTTGTCCGGTGGCACAAAAGGTACAACCTACCGCGCAACCGACCTGCGTTGAAAAGCAGACCGTCTTTCTTTTTTTCTCCGGAATATATACCGCTTCCACGCAGAAGTCATCTGGTAAACGAAATAAATACTTTTTAGTTCCATCGGTCGCTTCCTCCGCACCCGCTTGGGTCAGGGCACTTCCGGCCAAACCCTGTTCCTGAAGGCGCTCCCGAAAAAGAGCGGGCAAATTACTCATTTGCCCAAAATCATCAATCCCCTTTTTATAGACCCAATCCAACAACTGCCGTGCCCGGTAACGGGGTTCACCAAGCTTTAGCACTAACTCTTCCAATTCTTCCAGGTTTAAGCCGACAATCTGCAAATAGTGGTCCCCCCATTCCAATTCACCAAAGATCGTGACGCTGACTATTTCCGCTTCACGGTAATCTTTTCCTCCTAAATTATACCCGTCGGGTAATGAATTAATTTAAAAAGCCCGTACTGGGGTGAACAACCTCCTACGGGCGTTTTATTTAAATAATAATCTATGTATAAAAGCAATCAATGGTCTTAGCTGGAGATCTGTAATTGGAGTCGAATGCGGTCGGCCACTTTCGCGATGAAAGAGGCGGCTGTTGGGAAGCGCGCTTTTTCCGTTTGGTACTGATCAGTCCCAAACATCTTCTTAAACGACTCGCAATTCCCCCGTTCCCAACCGATCTCAATTGTATGCCGAATTGCGGATTCCACCCCACTGGCCGTGGAGTTGTATTTCTCCGCAATCCGCGGGTAAAGGTTTTTGGTGATATTACCGAGAATATCCTCCTCCTGGATGGCCATGATGATGGCATCCCGCAGATAAGCATAACCCCGGAAATGGGCCGGAACCCCCATTTCATGAAAGACCTTGGTCACTTCCAACTCCAGTTGCTGGCGGGAAAAATTCTTCGCCGGTGTCGGTAACGGGTTGTTATAAAAATTCCGGCTTTCCTTTGCGTAGTCCTCCTGGTGGCGGCCGAATTGGCGGATCCGTTCCAAGAGCGTTAAAGTATCAAAGGGTTTAACCATATAATAAACCGCACCCATCGCGATTAACCGCTGCACCATTGACTCCTGCTCAAAAGCAGTCAGTACAATTACTTGCGGCGCATCGTTCATCTCCGCCAAACGTTCCATAACGCCAATCCCGTCCAAATAGGGCATTGTAATGTCCAGAATCAAAAGATCGGGTTTGTGGGCTTGAATCAGTTCAATCGCCTGTAAACCATCATAGGCGATCCCCACCAGCTCCATATCGTCTTGGATCCCAATATGCTCGGCCAACACTTTGCAGAGCTCTCGGTTATTATCAGCCAACACGACCCGAATGCGATCCTCCGCCAAAAACACCCCTCCCTTCACCAGTTGTTTTCTACACACTTTTACCATTTCCTGCTGTAAAAGGTAAAACTTTATGTCTACCTTTCTTTCTTAATGCCGGGTTTTCCATCGTCATCAAGTAAATATCTTTCCAATCCCGGTCTTGCGCCCGCTTAAGAATGGCCTTCTTCTTAAAACCAAGCTTTTGATAGCAATGGATCGCGCGGGTGTTGAAGGTATAAACCCTGAGGTAGAGCCGGTCGAGGCCCAGCGCATCAAAGGCATAGCACTTGATCTGCTCGAGCGCCAAGGTTCCATAACCCTTATTCCAATATTCTTTCTCCCCGATCCGAATCCGGAGTTCCGCCTCACGCCCGCGCCAGCAAATATGGGCGAGTTCCAGATCCCCGATCAACTGGCCCCTTTCATCCTCAAGCGCAAAAAGCTGGTTGTTTTTGCTACTTCTGCTCTCTTCCCACCAGGCAAGACAAGCCTCGAGATCACACGGTAAACCCAGACCGACAAAGCGTTCCACTTCCGGATCACTGTTCCACCGGACCAACCGGGCAAGGTCATCCTTCTCCAACGGACGGATATGAACGGCATCTGCTTGCTTTGACATGTACAGCCACTCCTTCGACAAATAAACTACAACTCGTGCTTTGGTGCTTACTGCAATGTTTTGGCCCTTACTTCGATGCTTTGCTGGTTTTGCGGTATTTTGATTTAAATAATTAATTCACTTGGTGAAACCGTTCTCGCTGCCGTGGGCGACTCCTTAAGAAAATACCAGTCTGTCATTCTCGCGGTGCCAGAGGCTCCGCTACGAATGACCAACTTAAGTCCGCCTTTGGCTTTGTCGCCCACCTGGCTTTGAATGTTGATCACTTCACGTGCACTGGTTGATGCCAGCGTGGATGACTATCTACATCTTCTGTTGTTGGCCCGTTACTCCTCTAAGTAAAAACCGGTAGGAGATAGGTGTTCTGGGCTTTTTAACACCTTTTTCAGCGTGTTGCCGTAAATTTTTCCTTGAGAAAACGGTAGAAATTACCCCCGGCCACTTTACCGATAATTTCCGGGCTGAACCCAAAAGCAGCCATTTCATTCAAAAAATGAGGGACGCCAGTCACATCAGGCAGATCCCTTGGGGTGCAATCAACCCCGTCAAAATCACTACCCAACGCCGGGCAATCCACACCTCCGATCCGGATCAAAGCCTCCAGATGGGGAATGAGGTCGGCACTACGGACCGGCCCCGGGCCGATAAAAGGGGGGTAATAAGTCAACCCCACCGTACCCCCGGTTTCCGCCACCAAGCGAATCTGATCCGCGGTCAAGTTACGCTGGTGCGCATAAACCGGATTCACATTGGCGTGGGAAACACAGACCGGCTGCCGGACCAGATCAATTAAATCAAAGAAACTTTTCCGGCCTAGGTGCGAAAGATCCAAAATTATCCCCCGTTCCTCCGCCATTTGTACCACGGTCCTACCTAATCCGGTCAAGCCACTATCGTTTGGCACTCCCACCCCGCACGCAAAGGCGTTAATCCCGTTCCAGGTCAGTGAGAGCATCCGCACCCCCTGTTCATAAAACTCGTCCAGCCGGGAAAGCTTCCCTTCCAACGGCTCCAACCCTTCCAGAGCCAGAATTACCCCGATTTTCCTTCCGTCGCACCAAGCTTCAAAATCAGACGGCGACTGGATCCAGATTAACTGCTCCCGCCAGCGGCGATACTCCTGTCGCCACCGGGTGATGACCCGTTTAGCCCAAGCATAAGCCTGCGGTCGCTCGGCAGCACAGATCGCCAGGACCTGCAGGGAAACCCCGGCTTTTTTTAAACGGGGTAGATCAAGGTGAAGATGGGGGGCATCACCCAGGCTCCCACCCTCCTCTTCGATCCGGACTAAGGTATCGGCATGCCCATCAAGAACCGGTCCAAAATCCCTTTTCATCTTCCTTTTCCTCTCTGTTCCTTTCCGTTTTAAACAAAAAAAGAACCTATAAAGGTTTATAGGTCCCGATCGGTGCTCTGGATAAGAACTACCGAGGTTCAATGATTAGTTTAATAGCTGTTCGTTCTTGTCCTTCAATCATTATGTCAGTAAACGCGGGAATACAAATCAAATCAATTCCACTGGGCGCAACAAAACCGCGGGCAATGGCGACCGCTTTCACGGCCTGATTAAGTGCACCAGCGCCAATCGCCTGGATTTCCGCTGCTCCCTTCTCCCGTAATACTCCAGCCAATGCCCCGGCCACCGAATTTGGGTTTGATTTTGCCGAAACCTTTAATACTTCCATTGCTTTATCCCCCTCCTAAACCATGTCGACTTCTTAACTACATCTATTATATTTTATGCCGACCATAAAATTCCTTTTAATTTTATCACTTATTTTTAATTTTTACGGTAATTAATTCTGTCAATTCGCCTTGTCCGTCCTTGTTCATCAAGTTCGAGATAGACCCCGTTTAATTCCACGGGCCCACTGGCAATTTCAAATTTCACCGGTCGTTTTGTGATAAACTTCTCAATGGCCAACTCCTTTTTAACGCCTAAAACCGAATCGGTCGGTCCACACATCCCCACATCGGTAATATATCCGGTCCCACCGGGGAGAATGCGCTGGTCAGCGGTGGTAACATGGGTATGGGTTCCCAAGACCGCCGACACCATACCATCAAGGTAGTTCCCAAGGGCGATCTTTTCCGACGTAGCTTCGGCATGGAAATCAACCAGAACATAAGGGGTTTTTTCTTTCAAGCGACTGACTTGCTCCTTCGCGACGCGGAAGGGACAATCCAAGGCCGGCTCTAAATAAACCTGACCCATCAGACTAAGGACCCCAACCGGGTACCCGTTTTTCGCCACAAAGACACCGGCACTCTCCCCTGGGGTCCCCGGCGGGTAATTGGCCGGACGTAACACTTGTTTGTAACGGTCAAAAACTTGGTTGATCTCCCGGTGCTTCCAGGTGTGGTTGCCCAGAGTGATCACGTCCACCCCACTATGTAAAAGCTCATTGGCCACATCCATGGTCAGCCCAAAACCACCCGCAGCATTCTCTCCGTTCACGACGGTTAAATCTGGTGCATACTGCTGAACCAACTCCGGAAGTAGCGCCTTTACTAACTTCCGCCCAGGCCGACCCACGATGTCGCCTAAAAAAATAATTTTCAAATTTAGATCCCCCTTGACTAAACCCATCCCCGCGTTTAGGGGGGGTCCGAGTGGTTAAAAATCAAGACGCGGCCTTCTTCTCGAATTCCAGTTAACTCCTTTTTCTGCGGCACTTCCTTCAACTCTTCCAACATGTGCGCGATCATTTCTTCTTGAAAAAGCAGATCTTCTTCCCCGGCCTCGCCATCCTCTTCTTTAACCACTTTATCTTCGTAACGGCTATTAATAATTTTAATGGTTAAAGAAAGTTCATCGGGGGAAAAGGAAGCAATGTCTCGTTTAATCTCCAGAAAACTTAGCGCACCCTGCCTTTTGAATGACAACTCAATAATCTCCGGTTTAACTTGGTCCAAAAGGGCCAGTGCTTCCAGGCTCATCCTTAATTCTTCCCGAAACGCCTGTTTTTCTTCGGCGGAAAACTTATGCCGAAAAATAAAACTAAAGATCAAACTAGAGTCAGCGGGGTTTAACCTTAAGGTGGCAATCTCCGGGTAACGGATCAATAAAGAAACGATTAAACTCATGGAGCTCGTGAAGGTTTCGCCGTCCCGACTAAATACACCCTTCATTTTCCCACTATTCCTCTCATGGTAATGAAAAGGCAAGTAAGCCACAGTGTGGCTTACTGCCTTTATTTTGCATAATCGACCGCTCTGATCTCACGAATCACTACGACTTTAATCTGACCGGGATATTCCAATTCATCTTCAATTTTCTTCGCAATCTCCCGCGAAATAAAAGCCGCCGCTGAATCATCCACTTTTTCCGGCTTTACCATAATCCTGATTTCACGTCCAGCTTGGATCGCAAAGGCTTTTTCGACACCATCAAACGAATCAGCAATCTTCTCCAAACGCTCTAACCGTTTGATATAGCTCTCTAGCGTCTCCCTCCTGGCCCCCGGCCGCGCCGCTGAAATCGCATCCGCCGCCTGTACTAAAACGGCTTCGACTGTATTCGGCTCTATATCTCCGTGGTGGGCGGCAATCGCGTGAATGACCGCCGCCGATTCGCGGAACTTTTTCGCAATATCAGCACCAATCGTCACATGTGGTCCTTCCACCTCATGGTCAATGGCTTTTCCAATGTCATGGAGGAGTCCTGCCCGTTTGGCTAAATTGACATCGGCTCCTAATTCTGCCGCAATCATACCGGCAAGATGTGCTACCTCAATCGAATGTTTCAAGACGTTCTGTCCATAACTGGTCCGGTATTTCAACCTTCCCAATAACCGAATCAACTCTGGGTGTAGATTGGGGATCCCCACCTCAATCGCGGCTTGTTCCCCTTCTTCTTTGATGACCGTTTCCACTTCTTTCCGGGCTTTTTCCACCATCTCTTCGATGCGGGCCGGATGGATACGGCCATCAGCAATCAAGCGTTCTAAAGCAATCCGTGCGATCTCCCGCCGCACGGGGTCAAAGCCAGAGAGAATCACCGCCTCGGGGGTATCGTCGATAATGAGATCAATCCCGGTTAATGTCTCAAGCGCTCGGATATTCCGGCCTTCCCGGCCAATAATCCGGCCTTTCATCTCGTCATTCGGCAATACCACTACCGACACTGTAGTTTCGGCCACATGATCGGCGGCGTACCGTTGGATTGCCGTCGCAATTATATCCCGGGCTTTCTTATCGGCTTCATCCTTAACCTTCGCCTCATGTTCCCGGACCCGTACCGCCATCTCCTGCGCCAGTTCTTTTTTCAATTCAGAGAAGAGGAACTCCTTCGCTTGCTCAACAGTAAGGCCAGAGATCTTCTCTAGTTCTTCCCGCTCCTGTTGTTTTAACTCCCGCAGTTCTGCCTTGAGCTTCTCCAACTCGTTCTCTTTCTTGTTGAGGTTATCCTCTTTCTTCTCCAGCGCTTCGGTCTTGCGGTCTATATTCGCTTCTTTTTGTTCAATCCGTTTCTCCCACCGCTGGATCTCATTACGTCGTTCCCGGATCTCCCGGTCTAAATCATTTTTAATCCGAAGGGCTTCTTCCTTAGCTTCTAGGATGGATTCCCGTTTCTTTGCTTCCGCTTCCCGTTCGGCTTCTTGCAATATCATATTGGCGGTTTCTTCGGCCGACCTTAAGCTCATCGCGGTCCTAATCTTTTCAAAAATAATACCGCCTGCTAAACCCAGAAGAATCAATAATGCGATCAACCAAAATTCGATGCCCAACACCTCCTTTATTAACAAACTTAATACTAAATGAAGCCGAGTAAGAACTCGGCTTCTTGGTGTTCTCCTCCAGATTTAATTGTATCTTTTTTGAAAAAAGCTGTCAAGACTCCTTATTATAGTCCAAGTAGGGCCGAATTTCCTCGACGGGAAAACCAGCAGCATACATGCGACGGGCCCACCGAATGACGGCCCGCTTTTCATCGGGTGCAGATTCCGATCCCCCAAAGCACTTTTGCCACCAAAACTGAACATACTCCCGTTCTTTGTCCGCCGGGTAGTACAGATCAAGCCCGTCCTCGACCAACTGCGGGTCCAGTCCGGCCAGGCGTAACCGCTGGCGGATATAGGACCGGCTTTTCTTCGCCACCAGGTACTTGTCGATCTGACGCCGGAGATAGGTCTCATCATCGAGATAATTCCATTCCCGTAAGCGGGCCACCGCCGTCATAATCTCATCCCGCTGGTAACCTTTGCCTTCCAGTTTGCGCTCCATTTCCCAGGTGGAATAATCACGCCGCCCAAGCAGCGTTAAGGCGTAACTGAGCGCCGGTCGTTTCGGACTCATTTTTGCTTAGCCTTGGCGGGGCGAGTCGCCTTCGCCTCTTCTTCCTTTTGGGCTTCTTCCCCTTTTCTCGCCGGGCGCAGTAAGCCACACTTTTCATAGATCTGGTTCTCCACCTGTTCCAAGAGTTCCGGATTCTGCTTCAGAAACTCAATGGCATTATCCCGCCCTTGCCCTAAACGGGTCTCGCCATAGGAAAACCAGGAACCACTCTTGCTAACAATATCCTTGTCCACGGCCAAATCGAGGATACAACCGACCTTTGAAATCCCTTCCCCGTAAATAATATCAAACTCCGCTTCTTTAAACGGTGGCGCGACCTTGTTTTTGACCACTTTAACCCGGGTCCGGTTTCCGATGAAGTCGCCCCCTTGTTTCAAGGTCTCAACGCGGCGCACATCCAACCGGATGGTGGAGTAGAACTTTAAAGCCCTCCCCCCCGGGGTGACCTCTGGATTACCGAACATAATACCGACTTTCTCCCGGATTTGGTTGATAAAAATCGCCACCGTCTGCGATTTGCTGATTGCCCCGGTTAGTTTCCGCAAAGCCTGGGACATCAAACGGGCTTGTAAACCCACATGGGAATCGCCCATTTCCCCCTCGATCTCCGCCCGAGGCGTTAAAGCCGCCACCGAGTCGACAACGACCACATCGACCGCGCCGCTCCGGACCAGTGCTTCGGCGATCTCCAGCGCCTGCTCCCCCGTATCCGGTTGGGAGATCAAAAGGTTATCAATATCCACACCTAACTTACGCGCGTATAGTGGATCCAAGGCGTGCTCGGCATCGATAAAAGCAGCAATCCCCCCCAGTTTCTGCGCTTCTGCGACCATATGCAACGCCACGGTGGTTTTTCCTGATGATTCGGGTCCGTAGATCTCGATCACCCGGCCGCGGGGAATCCCCCCCACCCCCAGCGCCAAGTCTAAAGTGATCGCGCCGGTTGGAATCACATCTATGTTCATCTTGGTGTCTGCTTCCCCCATCTTCATGATCGAACCTTTTCCAAATTGCTTTTCGATCTGGAGGATCGCCACCTCCAATGCTTTCTGTTTCTCATCAACGGCCATCCTTATGCCCCCTCCAAACATTTGTTCGCCTTGAGTATAACAGAAGAGAACAAATGTGTCAATCACAGTTATTTTGTGAACTTATCCGCCACCTTCGAAGCACCGTAGGAATCGGGTTTGATCCGCGCATCAAACCCACTACCGGTAACCATACCCACTACTTCTCTGATGATCTCCTTAGTTTTTCCCTGTTGCCCCACATCCAAGTGGATCTCAATATTAAAATCGGTTTTGCCCACCGCCATAAACTTCCCAGCCAGACGCGAAGCCACCTCTAGACTGCGGGCCGTCTCCAAAAAGATCCGTTGCTTCATGGAGATCTTACCCTTCTGCCGTTCCTTGGTGTAATAAAAGCGTCCACCTTTTCCTTCCCGCAAGATCACGACCGCGGTCACGTAATAAACATCTCTCCGCTCCTGCGAGTCGGTACCGACAATCATCTTATAGGTATCATCGGGATGTTCATTGATGTACGCAAGGAGGTCCCGGAACATTTGGTTGAAACTAAGTCGTCCTTTGCTCGGGCTGATAAAGTTCATCTTCATCCTCTTTTCGGTAAATAGCCTCCGTCTTCGAAAGACCATTCAATTTCTTCCCACAATAGTCGGCTAAAGCATAAAACTCCGTTGGAGAAAGGGTTTCTCCCCTTTGTTGCGGATCAAACCCTAGGATATCTAAAGCTTCCATCACGTTTGCTTCTCCCCCCAGTTGAGGAAAGATCCGACGGAGTGAATTGTACAGATTTTTGCGGCGCGAGGAAAAAACAGTCCGAACGATCAGGGAGAAACAACGCGCGGTTTCCGGGGAGAAGTTCCTTGGTTGCGGGGTTAATTTAACAATTGCCGAATGGACCTTCGGCCTTGGAATAAAGACCGTCGGCGGCACGACCCCAACTAGCTCAACACGGCAATAAGACTGGATCATCACCGAGAGAGCGCCGTATACCTTGTTCCCAGGTGGAGAAACCATCCGGTCGGCTACTTCCTTTTGCACCAGGAAAACCAGGCGTTGCCATTGAACGGTGGATTCGAGGAGGTGGAAGATGATCGGGGTGGTTATATAGTAGGGCAGGTTAGCCACGACTTTAGGGTTAATTGCGGCCGACGGCAGCAAAGCCGCCGGGTCATGCTTTAAAATATCACCAAAGACCAACTGCACATTGTCCCACCCGGCCAGTACCTCCGCCAGCAGTGGTGCGAGCGTGCGGTCGGTCTCAACCGAAATTACCTGCCCCGCCGCCTGGGCTAGAGCGATCGTCAATGCGCCAACCCCGGTACCAATCTCCAAGACCACATCGGCGGCGGTGAGCTCTGCCGCGTCCACAATCTTCCGGAGAATATTGGCATCCGCCAAGAAATTTTGTCCCAGGCCCTTTTTGGTAACCACCTGATACTTGGCCATTAACTGCTGGACCTGACGGGGAGAGGTTAAATTTAGTCTCTTTTCTTCCGTAATTTTCTACCACCTGTCTTGGTCAAGAAGGAAAACCCCTTCCGTAATTATTACCCCTTGAAAAGGATTATATTATTCCGCCGGATTGTTCTGCCGGTCCCGCATCAGATTACTACCATGCCTTACTTTCAACCGTTTGAGGATCTCTTCGCCAACCGCCTTGGTTTCCAGCGGATGCCGGTATTTATCGATGATACCACCGATCAGCGCAACTCCCAACGACATCAAAGGCCATTGCTCAAGGCGACCATCGGGTCTTTGCAAAAACATCCCACCCCGTTCCCGGTCGTCTTCGAGGTAAAGCTCGAGGATCTCCTGGTCAAACCGCTCAATCAGTCGACGTCCCACTTGCTCGCCGGTCCCCTCCGGCAGCATCACCACAAAATCATCGCCGTGAATGTGGGCGATCAAAATATCCGGTGACTCCAGTTCATCGGTGACCTCCAACAACAGCCGGCATAATAAACGAAGGGCTTCATCACCGGCGCTAAAGCCGTAACATTGATTGTAGATCCGAAAATTATTGATATCAAGATAGAGCAGATCGCAATCGGCACCCCCCGTTATGCGTTCCGTGATCTCCCTGCGCATGACATCCCAAGCGGGAAAGCCCGTTAGCGAATCCTTCGTGGTGGCCCGTCGTTCGGCCATCAAAGTATTTACTTCGGTCAGAATATCCTTTGGTTTAAAGGGCTTAATTAACTGTGTATCAATCCGTACGCCCAGCCCAATAAGGTCCGCCAGGTTAATCTCTTCTTGCGTTAAAAGAACAATCCCCACATTACGGGTGGCTGAGTGTAATCTTAATTCATAACAGACTTCCAACCCTTCTTTATCAGCCAAACATTGATCAACGATCACGACACCCGGTTTAAAGTTAAGGGTTTTGGTCAACACCTCACTCCCCTGGGTACACGTGACCATCTGATAACCGGCATTTGAAAGCCGGATCACCATGAGCTCAGCCAGGTGCGGATCGCTCTCGGCTATCAACACCCTGTCCAGATTCATCAAAAGTTCGCTCCTTCCCCTCGCTTTCCCTCCGTATTCAATGGTTCGACGAAAGGCAACCTATTCCTCTTCCTTATCCGGAAAAAACCGGTTTTTTCTTAGAGGATCATCCCCTCGCCAACTCATGGCGCCAAAATATAAACTTTTACGCGCTTCCGGCCCCACAGTAAAGCCTCACGAACAGTATCATAACAGACATCGATCCGGTTTCCTTTAATCGCTGAGCCGATATCCTCGGCGGCGGCAAAACCGTACCCTTCGATATAGAGTTTCGTCCCGAGCGGGATTACTTTCGGGTCTACTGCAGCAATCCCGTAGGTCGCTTTTTTCCCCGTGTACGTATAACCATCAGCATAGATCCCGCAGGATTGGGGGCCGGGCTCGTAGGCCGTCGCTTCCATGGTTAACACATCAGTATAACGGATCGTCTGTCCCCGGCCCACGGTCGCAGTGCGAACCACTGGCCGGGTTCCCCGGGCGATCACTTTTTTCACGGCCGGTTTCACCACCCGTTCCCCGGTGAGCTGCCGGTCCACCTCTTGTCCGTTCTCATAAACCACCGTGTAATCTCGCGCTAGGACTCCGGCTTCCCCCTGCCTAACAACGCGCTGTTTCCCTTTGTCCAAATTAGCATCGTTAATATAGGTCACCGCCGGGTTGATCTTCGTTTCAATGGTCAAGCGCTCCGTCGTCACCCGTGTCACTTTCAGGCGCAATCCTTCCCAAACCTGAGCGTCAGCGGACAAAGAAAGGCGGTCGGCTGTACCGAGACTGATCCCGGCCCGCTGGAGCGCTTCAGCCACTGTGACCGGAGGCATCCGGGCCTCCACTACTTGTCCATCAGCCTCAATCACAAATTTGACTCCGCGCTGGATCGCAATATCCATCCCTTCCCGCACCCTTGCCTCTAAACCAGGGGAGACCTCATCACCATAGTCGATGACAATTCCGGCTTTGGTCAACGCCGTTTCGACGGTAGGTGCCGCCGTCGTCAGTTTAAACTGCGCACCATCCACGGTCACCGTGATCGTCTGCGTTCGCCACGCATAGAAAAGTAACACCAAAAAGACCAGTACCGCCAGGAAGTTTACCCAATAAGTACTATCCTGGAAGGGTATATGCCACCCGTTCGCCCACAACCTCCGCGCCTGCAAAATTATCCCTCCTACCAAAGGCCGTTCAGTACATAAAAAGGCCAGCTCAAGGCGAACCTTCTGCTTAAAGCTGGTTCTGTTTCTAATCTATTCCGTCCGCGGCCATTCGTTTCCTGCTGGAAATATGCGGGAGGAATAACCATAAACTATTCGGCTTGGTAGGGGCGAATACGCAGTTCAACGCCGAGCTCGCGTGCCATTTCCCTAGCAGGTTCCGGATCGAAATTCGGGATCGCCACCACCGACACGACCACCCGCGGTATATACGACTTACTGTCCCGAATAAAGCGGAGCAAAGCCGGATAGGCCTCCGACCCCAGATCGGAATGGCACAAACGCTCATACATGGCGGCATCAGCCGCATTTAAGCTAATTGAAATTACATCCACTAAACCTTCCAACTGAGGCAAGATCGGACGTCCCAGTACCGCCTCGGCCAAACCATTGGTGTTAATCCGGATCGGTACTCCATAACGTTCTTTAAGGGCGCGGGCGACACCAACAACCACTTCCCAACGGAGTAAGGGTTCGCCGTATCCACAGAAGACAACTTCCCGGTAAGCCGAGACATCACCCGCCGCCGTCAGTACCTCCGCCACCGACGGTTCCCGGTCTAACCACAAGTCATACCCGACCCCTTGCTCGGTATTGCGAATACAAAAGACACAACGGTTCGGACACCGGTTGGTAAGATTGATATAAAGACGATCTTCGATCGGATAAACAAATGTATTCCCCATTCGCTGCCTCCACTCTTGTTGCTCATTGCTCGTCGTACGCTTTCGATAAAGCCTTACAGCAGCCCAAAACAGGCCGCGCCATTTTCCCAGGTCAGATCTGCTACCGCCTCCGTCGTCATCCCCCGTAGTTGTGCAACGCGTTCGGCCACCGCCACCAGACAGGCCGGTTCATTCCGCCGTCCCCGCCACGGATGGGGAGTTAAATAGGGCGCATCGGTCTCCAGCAATAAGCGTTCTGGAGGTAGCATAGGCACTACCTCCAGTAGTTTACGGGCGTTCTTGAAAGTCACCGGCCCGGCCACCGATATATAAAGATTCAAGTCCAAATATTCGCGGGCTGCTTCCTTACTACCGGAATAACAATGCATCACACCCTGATAACGATCGCCTTCCGCTTTCAAAGCCGCCACCAAATCGGCGTGGGCTTCCCGTCCGTGGATCACCACCGGTTTTCCGACCTTCTGCGCTAATGCCAGTTGAGCCCGGAAGACTTCCTGTTGCTCACGGCGGGGCGAATTCTCATAATGATAATCAAGGCCAATCTCACCGAGGGCAACGGCCTTCGGGTGGGCCAACATTTCTTCTAAACGCACCAGATCGGCGGCAGTCACTCCGGCTGCGTCGTGGGGGTGAATCCCGACCGCAGCATAAATTCCGTCTTCGGCCTCCGCCAAGGCTAAGGCCTGTTGGGAAGAGGGGAGATCATACCCCACCACCAACATCCGGACCACCCCCGCCGCGCGTGCCCGCTTTAGAACTGCGGCCAAATCCGCTTGATAGGCCGGGTCATTCAAATGACAGTGGGTATCAAAGAGCCTCATCGGACTTCCGCCCCATCTCCCACTGCTTTCTCGGGAACAACAAGGGCTAAATTGTCGCCATCACCCGCAGCCAGGATCATGCCTTGGGAGAGGATCCCCCGCAGTTTTGCCGGTTTCAGGTTAGCGACGATCACAATCTCCTTCCCAACCAACTCCTCTGGTTGGTAGTATTTAGCAATCCCCGCCACGATCTGCCGCTCTTCGCTACCCAGCCTGACCTGTAAACGCAGCAGTTTGTCGGCCCCTTCGACCTTCTCCGCGGACAGGACCTTCGCCACCCGTAACTGTATTTTGGCAAACTCATCAATGGTAATCTGCTCCTGCTCCGCGGCGGGTGATGCCGCCTTTTTCTTCGGTTGTTCAGGGGCTGGTTTTTCCTTCACCGCCTCGGCTTCCTTTTCCCAGTCGATCCGCGGGAAGATGGGGGCGCCTTTGCGCACTTTTGTTCCGGCCGGATACTGACCCCACTTCCCCCCCGCCATCAATCCTTGGGCGGCTGGATCCGTATCCAATCCCAACTGTGCAAAGATCCGGGTCGGGGTCTCCACGAGGAAAGGCGTAAGGAGGACCGCGCTCAGTCTAATCACTTCCACCATCGTATAAAGGACCGTTCCCAGACGCTCCCGGTTACCCTGTTTATTTAAGCTCCAGGGCGCTGCCTCGTCAATATACTTATTAGCGCGTCCAATCAATGCGAAGATGGCGGCCAGTGCGTCGGAGACCTCCAGTTTGTCCATGTGTTTTTGGACCTTCTCGATCGTAAGGTTCGCCTCTTCAATCAAGGCCTCTTCCAATGGTCCGTACTCACTTGGAGCGGGAACCACACCACCAGCGAACTTCTCCACCATCGAAAGGCTGCGGTGTAACAGATTTCCCAGGTCGTTAGCCAAATCCGTATTGATCCGGAGGACCAACGCCTCTTCCGAATAGACGCCGTCCGCACCAAAGGCTACTTCCCGCAGGAGGTAATAGCGGATGGCATCCAAACCGTATTTCTCAACCAGAACGACCGGGTCGATCACATTACCCTTGGATTTGGACATTTTGCCACCGTCCAGAACCAACCAGCCGTGGCCGAAAACCTGCTTCGGTAATGGCAAATCCAACGCCATCAGGATGATCGGCCAGATGATCGTGTGAAAGCGGACGATCTCCTTACCCACCAAATGAAGGTTGGCTGGCCAAAAACGGGCAAAGAGGCTACCTTCGTCCACATCATCGGGATAGCCTAAAGCCGTAATATAGTTGGTTAAGGCGTCAAGCCAAACGTAGATCACATGCTTTTGGTCAAAAGGCACGGGAATGCCCCACGAAAAAGTCGTTCGTGAAACACAAAGATCTTCCAACCCCGGCCGGAGAAAATTGTTGATCATCTCATTTTTCCGCGAAACCGGCTGGATAAAATCGGGGTTAGCTTCAATGTGGGCCATGAGACGGTCCGCGTATTTTGATAAGCGGAAAAAGTAGCTCTCTTCACGGACTTTTTCTACTTCCCGCCCGCAATCCGGGCATTTCCCCTCCACCAACTGGCGTTCCAGTAAAAAGGCTTCGCACGGTGTACAGTAAAGGCCTTCATACTCACTTTTATAGATATCCCCCTGTTCGTACAAGCGTTGGAAGATCCGCTGTACTTTTTCGCTATGGCGGGACTCCGTGGTCCGGATGAAGTCATCGTTGCTAATTTTCAGTAGTTTCCATAATGATTTAATGTTGTCGACAATCTCGTCGACAAAAGCCTGCGGAGTTTTACCCGCCGCCTCCGCCCGGCGTTGGATCTTTTGTCCATGCTCATCGGTGCCGGTTAGAAAATAAACCTCTTCCCCCAACAACCGATGGTAACGGGCCAACGCATCCGCAACCACCGTTGTGTAAGCATGACCAATATGTAAATTGTCACTCGGATAGTAAATAGGTGTTGTCACGTAAAATTTTCCCACGCTAATCTCCTCCTTAAATTTTGGTAATAAAAAAACCTCTCCACCCAAAGAACGTTGCTTTGGGGGCGAGGATCTCCCGCGGTACCACCCCAATTCTCTCCGTAAAACAGAGACTTGGCGGACAGGAACCAGCCCTGCCCTTGCGTGCTAACGGACGCCACCGGAACACCTACTCGCGGTCTTCTCCCCTTTCAGTGCACTGCTCCAGGTCCATCTTCGTCTCTCCGTCCCCGGTCGGCTCCCACCATCCCGACTCGCTGTCTCCGCTTCCGGAAGACTACTCCTACCCATCATCGCTTTTTAAGGATCATCTAGTATCTATTAATACCTATTGTCAACCGGTTTGTCAAGTTTTAAGCCGTTTTGATAAAAATTCCCAAATTAATTATTCCCACCATTGACTTAGTCTGGAAATTAAGGTACAATTACCTTGTAGTTGAATGTCGAAACTTATCGGAAAAGGAGGAATAAGTCATGATGAAATCCACCGGAATCGTCCGTAAGGTAGATGAGTTAGGACGGGTTGTGATTCCCATCGAATTACGCCGCACCCTTCGCATCGAAGAGAAGGATGCTTTAGAGATTTACGTCGACGGGGAGAGGATCATCCTCAAGAAATATGAACCAGCCTGTATCTTCTGCGGCAATGCCGAAAATGTCCGGAATTTCAAGGAAAAAAACATCTGCCAGGATTGTTTGGATGCAATGAAAGTGGTCTCCTAAAGCCATCCTTTTCCATAATCCTTTAAATTCAGATGTTCGATTACCTGTTTCGGGAAAGAAGGGGGAGTTAATCCCCTTTTCTTTTTTGGTAGTACTGATAAAGGGCGCTCCGTGAAAGGCTTTCGCGCTGAGCAATGTCGCGAATCACAGCGGAGGCTTTCTCCCCAGCCTCACAGCGCGCACGTACTTCTTGGCAAAAACGTTCATAATCAGCCGCCTCCGGCTCTTCCTTTGCTTCCGGGGACCGTCCCGCCAGTACCAGTGTAAATTCTCCTCTTACCTCCCGGGCCGACCAGACCCGGACCGCTTCCGCCAGCGCGCCCCGCCAGAATTCTTCGAATTTTTTCGTTAATTCCCGGGCAATCACCACTGGCCGCTCCGGACCCAATTCCTGGGCGAGAAGCCGGAGGGTTTCGGTTAAACGGTGGGGGGCTTCATAAAGAACGATCGTCCTTTCTTCGTCAGCCAGCGCGTTCAAGCGGGCTTTTTTTTCCTTTGGTTTCCGGGGCAAAAAACCTTCAAAGACAAAACGGTGGGTCGGTAATCCCGAAGCCACCAGGGCAGCTAGACAAGCCGACACCCCCGGAACTGGAACGACCCGAATTCCAGCCGCCACCGCTTCCGCCACCAGAACGGTACCGGGATCGGAAAGCCCCGGGGTCCCCGCATCACTTACCACCGCGATATTCTCCCCGTTGTGCAGATGCTTGAGCAGCATTTCGGCT
This sequence comes from Hydrogenispora sp., assembly GCA_012837705.1. Lineage (GTDB taxonomy): Bacteria > Bacillota > UBA4882 > UBA10575 > UBA10575 > Capillibacterium. The sequence goes on along the minus strand of DUQQ01000023.1, from coordinate 30,473 downwards.
CTTTCCTGTTCCTTCTCCCGGTAATAGCTGATGATCCGCTGCTGGATCCCAAGGTAGGCCAGGAGCTTTCTGGTGTGCCGGGTATCCTCGGCCGCGATTAAATCCACTTCCTCTAAGATCCGGGCCGCCCGGGGAGTTAAATCCTCCAGATTGCCGATGGGTGTGGTCACTAAATACAAAGTCCCGGTCGCCGCTGGCTCCCCTTGTTGTTTATTAATCTCCCTGATTTCCTCATTCATCATCCCTATTCTCCATTCGTAAATCCGCAACCTTTCATCCTGAGGTCACGTTTCGGTAGCCCTATCTCTATTTGTTGTCCATTGGCTTCTCCGCCAGAAAAGCCCTTCTTTTACCTCTCCAAGCCACAACACGACCCTAGCTGCGGCTTTAATTAACCTTCGAGCCGCCACCACCGTTCCTGAAGATAGATCAGGGCAAAAAAGGGGATATAGAAAAGGCTGGCTTTGAAAGTCGTCCATTGGTGGTAGCGGATTAAGCCCCACTGTACAAAGAGCCATTCCCCCAAGCCGTTCGCGCCAATCCAAAAGAACCAGTTCAACCAGGTCCAACGGGGGTAACGTTTCGATATATAAACGGCAAGCCCCCCTTGTGGGGGGGCAAAACCTAAATCCGACCAAAGACTCAACCCGCCAGTCGTCGGCCCGATGTATTCCCATTGGCCATATACCACCCCCAGCAGATCAGCAACGATCGCCAGTAAGGCCGTGAAAAGAAGGGTTGGATATAGCGCACGCCACTGCCGCCGCGGAACAATCAGAAGAAAAAGAAGCCATAAACCAACCCCGACCAATCGGTAAGCCAGGTTCATCCCTCCTCCGTTCCGCCGTCCAGTTTTTCCACACCGGAAACGCCCTTCGTTATCTTACTGGTGGTTAAGGGGATCTGTTCCTACCAAGCGCTCAGCTACGGGAGGAAAGACCATGTATTCCGGGCGTAAAAAGTCGGTCCGCCGCGGGGAAAGGTTGTCTAAAAAGGCACTGAACTGGGGAACATTATTTCTTTGTTGGTAGTTAAAGCGACCATTCCGCCACTCAAAACCATAAACGGTTCCTTCGACGTTATTCTGTCCTTCCCGCGCAAATCCATAAAGCCAAAGTTCCCCATTGTTCATACAAAGCCGCAGGTCATCGTAGACCAAATCAATCTCATGGGCCCGTTTCCAAGCAGGACCTTGTTTGGCATAGATCTCCAACCGAAGCTTCCTGCTTCTTGTTCTTAGGTCATACTCGCGGTGGAGAAAGATAATCTCCGACTCCCGGCCTTCCAGAATATCGGCAAGATAAACCCCACTGGCCGGTTCCTCTTCCCCCAGATTGGAGAAGACCGGACCAAGCTCTTGCAGTTGTATCCATCCGTTCTCTTGGCGTAAGAGGCCAACCCGGTATTCGGGCCACCCCCAGAGGTCATCATCGGTCCGCATCAACAGTAACGCCTCTTCCTTGCCGTCTTTATCCAAATCGCGCACCACCCAATGGTGGATCCGAAAAGGAGTTAAGTATTTGAAAATATAATCGGTCAGTGATCCGGAGAAATTGGCGTCAGGTAAACGGTTGGCAAAAGGATTAATCTTCTCATGAAAGGTCCTAAAAAGCAGGTAGTCATAACCACCATCGCACCAGACCGGCTCCTCAATATGGTAATAACGTTCCTTATAACTCCTGGTCGACAGCACTTCTTCCCCACGCGGCACAAAAGGCCCAAACTCATGATAAGCCCCTTCCGGGTAGGCGGTATAGACCTTTGTCTTCAACAACCCGGTCCCCTTATCCAGATCGGCGGTGATCACCTGATAGCTAAGGGTCCGCTTCTCATATTTCTCCAGAAACTGCAGATGCCAATTGGCGTTAAAGACGGCTGCTTCCTCCAAAAAGAGACCGTTATTGTTCAAAATGCTCAGTTTTAAGGAGGGCAGTTCAAGGCCGTTGCCTAAAAACGCCAGGTGGTTCAGGCCGTTACCCGGTAAAATATAAACCGATTTATACAAGTAACCTTCCTGGTCACGGGCCCGGCCGTAGGCTTGAAATGGTAACGGCACCAAACGGAAACGGCACCGTTCAAAATCCCAATCGGCCATAGCCGCTTGGATCAAAATTTTGCTGGGACTGTCCGCAGAAGGAACCAAGTATGTAAAGACATACTCTTCATCGATATCATCATCCAGAGCCTGATTCGATTCCCACTCGAGCAGATTGGCGTTACCGGGCAGCAGCGGAAGGATCGCCCTTTCGCCAGAGGGGATCTCGGCCAGTTTGTTTAAGGCATTACCCCAACACAAGGCGGTCCGCTCTTTCTTGGCTTCCGGTCCAAACAGTACCGGGCGCTGCCGGGAGTAGGAAAAATGCCGGTAGTCCTCCCTGGTCATCTGATAGGCTTCATCCCCGCCTTTCAAGCGGTGATCCCGCAGATCCCACACGCGGCTAGTCACCGTCAATAGATCGCTGTTGGTTTTACCGTCCAGATAATTCACTTCATGAACGACAAATTGACCTCCATAGTCCATAAACTGGAGGTCATACTGACCCCGGGCGGTAAACACCGCGATATAACAGTTGTTTTTGTATTTATGCATTGTTAACTCGGCATACGACGAACCTTCCGGTTGAAAGATGGTCCAAAATTCCAGGATCCCGTCGCCATCCAAGTCATCAAGATGGAGGATCCGGTAGGAATAACCGGTCTCACCGAATTTCATTTTTCCTCCGGTCTTACTATTCCCCTTCCCAAGGTTCACGTAGTAGACCTCTTGGTAACGCCCATCAATCAGGTCAAGCAACGTGAGGGCGTAATTATCCTTGAGCGTATAAAGCACCAGATACTCGCCATCCGCATCCGGATCAAACTCGGCTAAGGCAAAACACTGGATAATATTGGCGCCGAGAGGTAGATAATTCAGGAGATCGCTATTGGCTTGCGCGACAAGGGGGGAAAGCATAGTTAATAGTAGCATTAAACAAAAAAAGAAAACACCCCAGGTTCTTCTCATTAGAGTAATCCCTCCTTTCTTTTTTAATTCCACATTCTTACGGAACATCCTTTTGTTCGTAGAAAAAATTAGGGACCATTCGGCCCCTAATTGAACTCCACTTTATGGAAGACTTTCTTCCCTTTTTGCAAAAGTAAACCGGACTCCTGGTAATCCTGGGGTTGAATCACCATGCCCACTTCGGTAACGGGTTTTTGGTCAAGCTGGAGTCCTCCTTGGTCAATCAAACGCCGCCCTTCCTTTTTGGAAGAGACCAATCCCGTCTGGACCAAGAGGTCGAGGAGGGAAATCCCTTCGGGATAGGCAGCCCCTTCCAGCTTAGTTACGGGCACAGCCGCGCCGCCCTGGCCCCCGTCCGCAAACAGACGCTCAGCCGTCTCTTGCGCCTTCCGGGCTTCTTCCTCACCATGGGCCAGCTTGGTTACTTCAAAGGCCAAGATCTTTTTGGCTTCATTGATCTCCCGGTCGCGTAAGGCACCAAGCCTTCTCACCTCATCCATTGGCAGGAAAGTAAAGCAGGCTAAAAAGCGTCCTACGTCATCATCGTGGGTATTCCGCCAGTATTGATAAAAGTCGAAGGGTGTGGTTTTTGCGGGATCAAGCCATACCGCCCCAGCTTCGGTCTTGCCCATCTTCTTACCACTGGCCGTCGTCAACAACGGCCACGTTAAACCGAAAGCTTCTTTTCCTTCCAACCGCCGAATCAGATCGGTCCCCGCCAGGATATTCGACCATTGGTCATCGCCGCCCATCTGCAAAGTACAGCCATATTCCCGGTGTAAAACTAAAAAGTCGTAAGCTTGCAACAACATGTAGTTAAATTCGATAAACGAAAGCCCCCGCTCCAACCGGGACCGGAAGCACTCGGCGGTCAACATCCGATTCACCGAAAACTGGGACCCGATCTCCCGCAAAAACTCAATATAATTTAAGGAAAGAATCCAGTCGGCGTTATTGACCAGTAAAGCCCGGTCACTTTCGAAATCAAGGTACTGGCTCAGTTGATTTTTGATCCGATCCGCATTCTGCTTGATCACTTCGACCGAAAGCATCTGCCGCAGTTCCGTCCGGCCGCTCGGATCACCGATCATAACCGTACCGCCTCCGACTAACGCTACCGGTCGGTGACCGGCCCTTTGGAGGTGAGCCAGACCCATAATCCCCATCAAATGGCCGACATGCAGGCTATCGGCAGTCGGATCAAAACCCACATATCCTGTAACTTCCGTCGTCGCCAGGGTTTGGCGGAGCTCATCTTCATGGGTAACTTGTTTAAAGAAACCCCTTTCCTTTAAAAGATCCAATGCGTTTGTCAAAACTCACTACCTCCCCGTAAAAATAAAACCTCCCGTCCCGGAAGGGACGAGAGGTTACTCGCGGTACCACCCTAATTGCCATTCCCGTAGGGCAATGGCCACTCTTTTTGTTAACGACTGACGCCGGAAAACCCTACTGCTGCCGTCGGCAGGTTCAAGTTTTCGTTCTCCCGGGGGTAACTTCAGAAACGGCCGCACCGGTTTGCACCAACCACCGGCTCTCTGCCGTCGGTACCGGTTCCTACTTCACCCGATCCTCGAAGTAATTATGGAATTTTGCCTTATCTTATCACTTGGACGCCCCTTTGTCAATTGCGAATACATATTCACCAAAATTTATCTTCTGCCCGCATAACTGCTTAACAGCTCCTGTAGACCGCGGGGGTAGTCTTTCCGTAGCAAGCCCCTGCTTCACAGACCTGATTTTTACCGCATTTTTTCGCAAGCGCGTTTGCTTCTTCGGCCTTGCAAAGCAGTGCTTCAAGGGTCTTCCCGTCCTCAGGGAAGCTAGCCACCCCCACCGAGATCGTAATTGGAAAGAGCCAGTCCTTGGTGGTCTTTTCCACCAGAAGCCGTAAGCGTTCGCCAACGTGTAAGGCTTTTTGGCGGTCAGCACCGGGGAGGACAATTAAAAACTCATCCCCCGAAAACCAGCGGGCCAAAAAATCCCCCCGCCGCAATTGGCTAGCCAGAATCTCCCCTAATTTTCTGATCATGGAGTTCCCCTTTTGGTAGCTGATGTTATTATACTGCCGAAGGTTATCACCATCCACAAAGAGGATACTAAAAGGGGCCTGCTCCTTCAGGGATTTGTTAATCTTTTCCGCCAGAACAGTCTGGGCGGCCCGGTGGTTCGGCAAACCAGAGATATCATCACTCAGGGCTAGACTTTGCGCGTGTTCAAGTAATAAATAACTTTCGGCAATATGCGATGCCAACATCATCAGAAATCCTTGCTCCGCGCCCAAACCATTTTCTGTGTTTTCCGTATCCGGCAATAAGTTAAGAATGACCAGACGCAAGAAAGCCGCCAGCTCTTTTTCTTTGGGACCATATCCGGTAACTTTGGTGCAAAAATCATGACCCGAAGCGCCTTTCGTGGTCATGCGCCGGTTGTAGGCGGCCTGCAGACGTTCGGTAAGGAGCTGCGCGCGCCTTGGACTAGTCCCCGGAAACAATAACAACAACCGATCGTCGGCCAACCGGGCGGGAATGATCTTTAGCTTCTTTCCTTCCGCCTTCAATTCCTGCGTTAGGTCGGTAAGTGCTTCCGCCAAGCTTTGGTACATTTCACAGTACAAACCGTAGTGCCGGGAGCACCACAAAAAGGCAATGGCGCCATGGTCTCCGCAGCGGTTCTCTTTTACCGCCTTCATCAACCCAAAAAGGTTTAAAAAACCAGTTGGCGGGTCACGATAAAACCCTGGTTTCAACAGAATGGGTACCGTCCCCTTTGCTTATAAAATAGCACTAAAAAATATCGGCCTCTGTCTCTAGTTTACATATTATCGATTATACCATTTGTTACTAATTTGTCAAGGGGAATTTAGGAAGTTTCGCAATCTTGCCTGACCTACGATAAATCAAAATCGATACCAGATTAAGAAATGATTGAAACTCGACCCCGCCCATTGTTTTTCCGCCTAAATCGTGATTTAATGATAAACGTGATTTTTAAATTTTTTCAACATAAAAGGTGGGACCATCCTTGAACGAGAAACACAGAGGTGACTTAAGAAACATCGCGATCATTGCCCATGTGGACCATGGCAAGACCACACTAGTGGACGCCCTTCTGCAACAGGCGGGGGTCTTTCGTGCCCACGAACAAGTGGTCGAACGGGTCCTCGACAGTAATGAACTCGAGCGGGAACGGGGCATCACGATCCTGGCAAAAAACACCGCCGTCCGCTACGGCGATTTGAAGATCAATATTGTCGACACTCCTGGTCATGCTGATTTCGGCGGTGAAGTGGAACGCGTTCTGAAGATGGTGGATGGCGCTTTACTATTGGTCGACGCCTTTGAAGGGCCGATGGCACAAACCAAGTTTGTCCTCAGGAAAGCCCTTGCGGCTAATTTGCGGATTATTGTGGTCATCAACAAGCTGGACCGGCCCGAAGCCCGGCCGGATGAAGTGTTAAATGAGATCTTTGACCTTTTTGTCGATTTAGATGCCGCCAGTTGGCAACTGGACTTTCCGGTGATCTATACCTCGGCACGCCAAGGCTACGCCACCACCGATCCGCAGGTCCGAGGGATGGACATGCAGCCGCTCCTGGAGATGATTAAAAACGAGATCCCGGCACCGAGTGGCGATCCGGCGCAGCCTTTACAGCTCCAGATTGTTAGTTTAGATTACGATGATTACGTCGGAAAAATCGCGATCGGACGGATCACCAACGGCACCATCGAAAGCGGCGCGCCCATCACCATCTGTACACCAAACGGGATGGAACGCGTCGGAAAAGTCGGCTCACTCTGGGTTTACGAAGGCCTCAAACGCTCCCCGGTCGAGACGGCCGCCGCCGGGGAGATCGTTGCCCTGGCCGGGTTAAGTGAGATTCAGATCGGGGAAACAATCAATAATTTTGAACAGCCCCGGCCTTTGCCCCTATTAACGATCGATGAACCGACCCTCACGATGACCTTTATGGTGAATGACAGCCCCTTTGCCGGGCAGGAAGGCAAATACTTAACTTCCCGCCACTTACGGGACCGGTTATGGAAGGAAGTCCAGACCAACGTCAGTCTGAAAGTGACGACCACCGATTCCCCCGACGCCTTTCAGGTCTCCGGCCGGGGTGAGCTTCATCTCTCGATCTTGATTGAGACCATGCGCCGGGAGGGCTATGAGCTTCAGATCTCCAAACCAAAACCGATCACCAAAACGGTCGACGGCCAACTGCTGGAACCCTATGAACGCCTTTTTCTTCTGGTCCCGGAGGCCGCTGCCGGCCCCGTCATTGAAAAGCTGGGCGAGCGCCGTGCTGAACTGATTAATATGGAACCATCCGGTTCTAGTCTGAAATTAGAATATTTAATCCCTGCCCGCGGCTTGATCGGTTTCCGTTCCCAATTTTTAACCGACACAAAGGGCGAAGGGGTTATGCACCACCTTTTCGACTCCTTCGGACCCTGGAAAGAAGGGATTACGCAACGTCACCAGGGGTCACTGGTGGCTTTTGAACACGGTGAAGCCACCGCATACGGCCTTCATAACGTGGAGGATCGCGGTGTACTCTTCATCGGCCCCGGGGAAAAAGTCTACACCGGAATGATCGTCGGGATCCACCATAAGGAGGATGATCTCGACATCAATGTCTGTAAGAAGAAACACCTCACCAACATGCGTTCCAGCAGCGCCGAAGAAGCGATCCGTCTGGTTCCACCCCTCCGTTATACTTTGGAACAGGCGATGGAGTTTATTGCCGAGGATGAACTGGTGGAAATCACACCCCAATCGATCCGGATGCGCAAGAAAATCCTCGACCGCACAACCCGCACCCGGTTAAGGAAACGCAGCCAAAACTGACTGCGTTAATCCTTTATCCTATCATGTCCATAAACTTTAATCGGGTACATTTAGCCGCGGCTTCCGGGCACGCCGGTACAAGCCAATCTTATGCCCGATGACCTGAACCACCTCTGCCCCGGTGCGGCTGGCAATCGTCTTGGCCAGCACTTCCGGGGCTTCCTTTTGGTTATTAAGAATGGTAATCTTAATCAACTCTCGCGCTTCCAAGGCGTCATCCAACTGCTGCAATAGATTCTCCGAAAGCCCCTCCTTCCCCACCTGAAAAATGGAAGGTTCGTTGTTCAAAAGCCCCCGCAAGTATGCTTTCTGTTTTCCTTTTAACATGTTCGCGCTCCCTATCCATATATTTTTTGGAGGTAACCTTATTCATTTAGATGATACCGCAAGACAACCCCCTTATCCCTGCCCTAACCATTCGGACTGCTCTTCTTCCACCGCCGCTGACCATCTTTGCCACGGGTTCTCCTCAACCGGTACTGTAAATAATCGGCGGGCGCGGTTAAAGAAGACCAGGCCCCCCACGGGCATAAGGACCAGTAACACGCCAAGGATGATATTACCAACCCCACGGAAATTTCCACCCGCATCAACCAGTGACGTCATCACGTCAGACAGGAGATTAAAGCCAACGAGTAACAATACCCCCACACAGAGGAGAAAGACCCAAAAAGTCTGCACCGAATACCAGGCCCACTGCCGACAGGCCACCAGTCCCCCTCCGGTGACCAGAAGCCAACCGGTAAAAGGTAGATAAAACACGGGAAAAAAAGGAAAACTTAGCGTGAAAATGAAAGTTGCCCATTCCCGTGCCCACAAATAACCGAAGACCGGGAAGAGAAGCCCACCCAATCCGCAGAGCAGCATCACCAGACCGCAAATGACGATTATTGCCTTCCGCATCAGTAATCATTCCTTTCCGCCGTGTATAAATAAGTGGCCGTTATTGTCTATTTTCGCCTTTCACCCGCCGGTTCCTTTCGTTAGTCGAAGTTCAATCGAATTTTCGGTGGGGCGACGCTTTAACCGGTGATAATTTAATGCTGAAACGTTCATACTATGGTGAGGAAGGAGGGAGCCGATGAAAAGTTTGCTCGAGAAATCATTGGTCTTAGGCTTGGGCACCTTCTCGCTAACCCGAGAAAAAGCAGAGAAATTTCTACGTGACTTGGAAGAACGGGGCGAGGTCACGGCGGCGGAAGGAAAAAGAATCCTCAACGAGCTGATGGAAAAGGGGGAACAGGAAAAAACCGCGCTCCAAGAGACGATCCAACAATCCGTCGGTGATATCATGAAAAATCTCGGCTACATCAGGGCGGAAGAATACACTGCGTTAGAAGAGCGGGTTAAAGAGTTGGAAGCACGCTTGAGCGGGGCAACGACAGCCACGGAGGACGAAACCGCCGAATAATAACCACCAAATAATTATTATTAAAACTCATGTCTACTTTGCGGCCAGAGCGCACAAACGCAGCCACCAGTCGATCCGGGATCCATGTCTAGAATGGTTAGACGAACCCGGGTCTTTTTGTATGTCGTCGCTCACGCTGGCTACTTTAATTTCAAAAAGTAAATTAAATCATAACTGGGTGAGTCGACCACCTATCCTACCGAATGAAATAAATGATTGCATATTTGTTAAATCTCTTTTTCCTTCGTGTTTATTGTTATAATATTTAATAGTGCGTTTGCACGCCAAGCCTAATTTTTACCATTAATTACACGCTCGAATTTAATCAAGGAGGTATCTTGTGTTGGAGGTTCTACTCGCATCTTTCCAAGCAATCACGTGGAAATCTTTGGTTATGTTTATCATCGGTGGACTCCTCATCTACCTTGCGATCAAAAAGGATTATGAACCCATGTTGCTCCTGCCGATCGGCTTCGGTGCTATCCTCGCCAACATCCCCTTCTCTTCGGCCATCGGCGAAAACGGCTTTTTAACCATCCTTTATAACGCGGGGATATATACCGAACTCTTCCCGGTTTTAATCTTTATTGCCATCGGGGCGATGATTGATTTCGGCCCTCTTCTGCAACAACCCTTCATGCTCTTCTTTGGCGCGGCTGCCCAGTTTGGCATCTTTGTCACGACGCTTCTTGCCCGCGCGTTTGGCTTTTCGCTGAAAGAGGCGGTTTCCATCGGCATCATTGGTGCCGCTGACGGCCCGACCTCGATTTATGTGGCCAATCTCTTCGCTGGCGAGTTGATCGGACCAATCACCGTCGCCGCCTATTCCTACATGTCGCTGGTCCCCTTGATTCAACCGCCGGTGATTAAAGCCCTGACCACACCGGAAGAGAGAAGCATTACGATGGACCTTAATCTCCAAAAGGTCTCCAAAACAACACGGATTCTCTTTCCGATCATCGTCACGCTGGTCGCGGGCTTGATTGCGCCAATGAGCGTGGCTCTGGTCGGCTCCCTCATGTTCGGGAATCTGATCCGGGAATGTGGTGTCTTGGACAAGCTCTCCAAGGCCGCCCAGAACGAACTCTCCAACCTGGTCACCTTACTCCTGGGGATTACAATCGGGTCCACGATGGTCGCCGAGAAGTTCTTAACCGGGAAAACCATGCTCATCTTGGGAATGGGGCTTTTTGCCTTTATCTTTGATACGGCGGGTGGAGTTTTATTCGCCAAACTTCTCAACCTTTTCCTCCCCCGGAAGGTCAATCCCATGATCGGTGCCGCCGGGATTTCCGCTTTCCCCATGTCGGCCCGGGTTATTCAGAAGATTGCCCAAAAAGAGAACCCCAGCAATTTTGTGCTGATGCAAGCGGTTGGCGCGAACGTTGCCGGGCAGGTCGGTTCCATTTTAGCCGCCGGTGTCCTCATTTATCTCGTCAGCGCCCTCGGATAATCATAAAAAGGAGGTTCCGAAATGACCGACACTATTGCAACAACACTACGCATCCTACTGCAGAGTCTAGCAGTGACCTTTTTTGGAATGATCGTTATTTACTCGGCAATCAAATTGCTCGTTAAATTTTTCCCCGATGATAAAGAGGATAAATAAGCCCCATCTTTGCTTGTGCGGAAAATAGTTCGCCTCAGCGCCCCTTCCCCTCACGAAGGGGCGTTTTTAATCCCACCTGAGCTTTTTTAGGGAGAAATAGGGTTTTTTCCGGATTGCCTTTTCGCGGGTGAAAGCGTATTCTATTCTTAAGATTACGGAATTGTCACTTCGGACTCCTGGTCCTGCGGCAATTCTGAGACGAAATTAAAGGGGGGGGTTTTTATTTTCGGACCTGGCAGTTGACGGTAGCCATCGGATCTTCCTAGCGTCCTGGCGTCAATCGTGACTGAATATATTAGGGAGATGAAACGATGAGGAGGCTACCTCCACACAAACGGGATACCGTCCAGTCGCTCCTGAACGATACCCCCGAAAACTGTTCTGCGCTTTTCCTGCTCAACTCGGACCGCAGCGAGGTTTTTGTCGACCAAGAGCATACTCCGCGGTTCTTTGCCATCGCTTATCCACATACCTTCCCACCCATCTATTTCTTGTACGGATCCGCTGACCAGTTGATTACGGGTAGACGCTTTTTGCGTCCGCTGAAACAGCCGACCGACCTTGTCGTCCCCCAGTCGTTGTTATCCATCGTCAACCGGTACTGGCCGGTTCTTTTCACAGTTCCAATTCTGTTTTTGGCCGCCCCCGCTGATTGGCGGCCGCAACCAGCGGCTGACTTTCGAATCCGCTTTTTGTACCAGAAGGATGCCGCCCTTTTCCAGCGCGTCTTCACCTCTGAAGATTGGCTCTGGGAATTCTTCCCTTCCGTAGAGCATCTGTTAACCCATGGACAGGTGACCGCTGCCTTCGTCGACGGCGAACTTGCCTCGGTGGCGACCACTTTGGCCTTTACCGATCGCTACTGCGAACTGGGCGTCGCCACCCGCCCCGAATACCAGGGCCGGGGGTTGGCGCTGGAGTGTGCCCGTGCTTTAAGCCAAAGCCAGTTCGAACAGTTTGGCCGCCGTCCCTGCTGGCGGACGCAGCTTGGCAATATTGGTTCTTGGAAAACCGCCCAGCGGTTAGGGTTGATTGAGACAACCCCAACCGAGCAGTTTCTTTTCCTTTCCAATTATAAGCACTCCAATGCTAAGGCGAGTGTGGTCCCTTAAGACCACCCGCTCAACGTAAAAAAAGAGGCTTACGGTGACAACCCGCAGCCTCTTTTATTTTTTTACCGCTTTTTCTTCGGACCTAAGCAGTCTAACCAAGGCCCGCAACCCCCACAAGTAACTGTCCGCGCCAAACCCACAGATTAAACCGGCTGCTACCGGCGCCGTCAGCGACTGGTGGCGAAAAGACTCCCGGGTGTAGATATTGGTAAGATGCACTTCAACCACCGGAAGGGCCACTGCCGCCAACGCATCGCGCAGGGCAACACTGGTATGGGTATAAGCAGCCGGGTTGATCAAGATCCCCTGTTCAGCCCCGCGGGCTTGATGGATCCGGTCGATTAACGCGCCCTCGTGGTTAGACTGGAAGATCGCCAGCTCCACTTGGAGCTCGTCCGCCAGATTCCTTAGTTCCCGATTTATTGTATCCAGGGTGACTCCGCCGTAAATCTGTGGCTCGCGCTCCCCCAAAAGATTCAGGTTCGGACCGTGTAAAACCAAGATCTGAATGGCAATCCCTCCTTACTAAAGCGCGTAATTAAACCGCCCCCATCCGGCGCAACACCGGTAAGATCACTTCCATCGGTACATCGTCCTTCACCACTACATCACCAATTTTGGGGCTTAAAACCAGACGGGGATGGCCATCCTTGACCTTTTTGTCCCAAGCCATCCTGGCCACCAACTGTTCCGCCGAGATTCCCTCCTCGATCGTCGTCGGCAAATCATAAAGCTGCAAGATTTCAATTGTAGCTTGATTTAAGTCTGGAGTCGCCAGGCCCATCTCCACGCTGATTGCTGCGGCCGCGGCCATCCCGATCGCCACTGCTTCCCCGTGCCGGTATACCGCATAACCGGTCTCTGCTTCCAGGGCATGACCGATGGTATGCCCATAGTTGAGAATCGCCCGGCGTCCTCTTTCCCGGACATCCTCCGTAACTACCTGGGCCTTAAAGGCACAAGCCCGGGCAATGATCTCCAGCAAAGCTTCGGGTTGGCGCTCGCGCACGACTGTGCTGTGCGTGCGGAGAAAAGCATCCAGGTCACAGTCGCCAATCAGTCCCGCTTTAATGATCTCCGCCAGCCCCGTTTTAAACTCCCGCTCATTCAGGGTGCCCAAAACCTCCAGGTCGCTAAGGACGACCGATGGTTGGTAAAAAGAACCGATCAAATTCTTGCCTTCCCGGTGGTTAACGGCAACCTTGCCGCCGATCGAGCTATCTACCTGCGCCAATAGGCTCGTGGGCACCTGTACCAGTCTTACTCCCCGCAGGTAGGTAGCGGCGGCAAAGCCCGCCAGATCACCAATCACGCCACCACCCAAAGCGAGAACCACCGAATCCCTTTCCAGGCAGCCGACGGCAGCCGCATCATAGACCTTCGTTAACTGATCCAGCCGCTTATAGGCTTCACCATCAGGAATCGTCACCGTCTGGACCGCAAAACCCGCCTCTTCCAGTCCTTTCACCACCACCGCCAAATACAAGGCCCCGACGGTCGGGTTCGTCACCACCAAAACCTTCCCGGCCAACCCTTCCTCCCGCAGGATGGCTCCAGCCTGCGCCAGCAACCCGGAGCCCAAATACAAGGGGTAGGCTTCAGCATCCGCCGTTATTTCCATCCGTCTTACCATTGCCAAATTCATCCTCCTCCTGCGACCGACGGCCCGGTGACCCGGTACCGATTCCCCTCCGCCGCGCCAGGCAAATAATCTCCGTCGCCACCTGCGCCGGCGTTCGTCCGTCGGTGGTGATCACTTCATCCGCTTCGTTGTAATATTTTTCCCGGTCCTGCAGTAGTTTCGCCAGAACAGCCACGGGGTTTTGCCCGGTTAGTAAGGGACGGTCACTGCTGCGCTGGACGCGGTCACCCAATACCTCCGGGGAAGTTTTTAAATAAACAACAAGGCCTAGCGCCTTAAATACGCTGCGGTTTTCCCCATCCAGGACCGCGCCACCACCGGTCGCCACCACCATCTGATTTTTTCCGGCTAATCCTTGGATAACCGTTTTTTCGATTCGGCGAAAGAAAGGCTCTCCTTTCTCCCGAAACAACACCGGGATCGAACAACCAGTGGCCTCCTCGATCAACCGGTCCGTATCGCAAAACTCCCAACCTAGTTCGCTTGCGATCAGCCGGCCGACGGTTGTCTTGCCGCACCCCATCAGCCCCGTTAAGACCAGGTTCGGTTTAACTTCCATTCGTTCCCCCATCCAATCCCTCCCGGTAGGCGTGGAAAGCCTGCTGAAGCTCGGGCAGGGTATCGCCGCCGAACTTCTCTTGCATAGCACTGGCCAACACCCACGCAACCATCGCTTCGGCTACCACACCCGCGGCAGGAACAGCAGTAAGATCCGAGCGTTCGGCCCCAGCGGTCCGGGGCTCTCTGGTCTCGAGGTCAACCGATGGTAAACCCTGGTATAAAGTGGGGATCGGTTTCATGGCGGCCCGCAGGATCAGTGGTTCCCCGTTGGTCATCCCACCCTCGATCCCCCCGGCCTGGTTACCCGCCCGTTCCCATCCGGTTTCCGGAGTATAACTGATCGCATCATGCATCTGCGAACCTAACAGATCGGCCCCTTTAAATCCCGCACCAAACTCGACCCCTTTAATCCCGGGAATACCCATCACGGCCTGGGCCAACTGCCCATCGATCCGCCGATCCCAGTGGACATGGGAGCCCAGTCCCGGTGGGACACCGGTGGCGTAGACGACAAAAACCCCCCCCAGGGTCTCCTTCTGCCCCCGGGCGGCTTCAATCTTTTCCACCATCGCCGCCGCCAGCTCTGGATTGACCGCACGGACCGGCGACTGATCGACCTGGGCTTGCTCCGTAGGGGTCAAAGGCTTACTGTAATCTACCCCGACCCCCCCGATACGGGTCACATAACTTCCAACAAAAATTCCGAACTGTGCCAACAGGAGTTTAGCAAAGGCACCAACACCCACCCGCGCCGCGGTCTCGCGGGCGCTGGCCCGTTCAATAATATTACGCAGATCAGTATAGCCGTACTTGAAAGCCCCGCTCAGATCGGCATGACCCGGACGGGGCGTTGTTACAACAGTCGAAACCTTGTCGAGGAGTGGATCGGCCGCCAAGGTCACCGTGTCCGCTTCCGGCGGGGTAAAGGGTGCCATCACCCCCGACCAGCGGGTCCAGTCCCGATTGTTAATGCGGAAACAGATCGGACTCCCCATTGTCATTCCGGCGCGGATCCCCGACATAATCTCCACCTGGTCGCGTTCAATTTTCATCCGACCGCCCCGACCATGACCCAATTGGCGCCGGGCCAAATCCCGGTCAATTGCCTCCTGCGTCACCGGAACCTTCGCGGGAAAACCTTCAATAATCGCCACCAGGGCCGGTCCGTGGGATTCACCAGCAGTCAAAAATCGCATGTTCACCCTCCGTTACTCCCCCGTGCTTATCTTTTCTCCGTTAAGTTAGACCGCCCATCATGTCGCGGGTTGGCGGCGACCTGTTCGAGAGCTTGCATTACGGCCAGCAAAGCATCGGTCCGCACCTGACGGTCACTCTGGCCAACCCGGGCAAAGATCTCGCCCACCGGGCTCGAGGCGTAACTTCCTTTAATTTTACTTAAGGCAAGCAAGACCACATCTTGTTTACACTTTTCACACCGGCAAAATTCAGGATTAGTCTCGAGAGCTTCCTCTAAAACCTCAAGAACTACATCTTCCATAAAGTTCTTCATCCCATTCCCCCCAATTCCTCCTCAATAGTTATCATTAACTACCTGGTCAATGGGGACCGGCAAAATAATGATCTGATCCGCCCGAAGCGTCGTTACATCAGTAATACTGTTAATCTCCATCAGTAACTCAACAGTAGTACCGTAACGCTGGGCGATCCGCCAAAGGGTCTCTTTTGGTTGCAGTTGGTAAAGATGACTTGGCGGAATCGGGATCTGGATCGTCTGGCCAACGCGGAGCAACCCTGAAGCCGGAAGGCCGTTTTCATGGAGAATCGCCGCCGGATCTACCCCATACTTTCGTCCAATCGAAAAGACAGTATCACCGCTTACCACCCGGTACGGTGCCCGCAAAGCAACGGGCAACAATGCATCCCCGCTTTGTTCCACCGCCGCCGGTCCTTGCCCCGGCGGTTCTGGCCCCGGTTCCACCACCAGCTCTGATCCCGAAACCAGGGGCTCACCACTGGAGGGTTTGGTCTCCCCGAAACCGACGACTTCCGTCAGGACCTGTGGAGTCGGGGGAGGTACCGGGGTAGCCGACACCGTCTCCGCTTGGTCACTGCTGAAGATCTCAATGTGAATCACTTCCGTACCGGCTGCGGGCGGCACCGTCGCCGCCGCGGTTCCACCGGTGTTCGTAGGGGCGGTTCCTTCCGGATGGGGGGTGAGGAACAAACAGACCGTTTTTTCTTTCGACGGTCCTTCTTGTCCCGGGGTCAGCAGCAATGCGGACGCCGCCTGCCCGGTAAAAGTCAAACCCGAAAGCACACAGGTTTCCCCCGGCGTCAAAGTCTGTTGAGCAATAATTTGCTTGTTTTCAATCTGCGGCACCCGACGGCCATCGGCCGTTTCAAGCCAACCCCCGATCCCGCTCACTGTTAGGGTTAGCTCAAGGCCAATCTCCCCGTCTTCCCGGGTGCGGGGGACAACTTCGATCCCCACACCAACCTTTTGGTACTGAACCAAATTCACCTGCGCGTCGGGGTTAGTCGTAATAACGGGATATTGATCCCCGAGAAAAACCACCCCAGGCCGGTTGCTTTCCGCCCAAAAGCGTCCGCCCGCCAGCCGCCGTCCCGCCGCTGGGCGTTGCAGGTTGTCGGTGACCGTAATAGTCCCCAGCCGCAAAGGAGTATGAACAGACTTCCCGGGTAGAGCCCAGTTCAAACCTTGTTCTTGTGCGTGTTCAAGCTCAATCTCGACTAATTCGGCAACCATCAGGTATGGAGGGGTGCTCCGGTCCACCGCCACCAAAACCTCGCGGATGTTCTCAGCTTCCAAAGCACTGGCCGTAACATGTACTACTTTCTGTCCCGCATCCACCTCAAGACGTTCCCGGGGAACAACCCGGGTTAAAGCGGCCACCACGGCCTCCTCGTTTGCCAGTGCCCATTCAAAACGCTCGGACGTCCGCTGGTCCATAGCGGTTGGATCTGCACCGATCAGCGCGGTACCCTCCACCCAGTAGCAGGGGTAACCGTGCATTTCTGCTAAGAGTTCAACAGTCTCCATCGCCGTCAAGCCCGGTTTGAGCGGGAGGGTCACCTTCCCCTGAACAAAAGGGGCTAAAATGACCGAAAACTCTCCAAGCTCAGCCAGACTACGAAAGACCGCCCGAAGATCGGCATTATCCAGATGCAATTCGGGTAACGTTCTAGCGCCCGCTTCCGCTCCTGACAGCACCAGCGGGATCACTAAAAAAAGCAGGAGAGGTAAGAACCGGCGACTAGGCCTCTGAACTCTATCGTACTGCATGCTTGCACCCTCTTATGTATGGGCTTTTTGCGTTGACCTGGCCCGCAAAAAGCTTAGTATCCAGTCCCCCGGAGCTCGTCCATTTATTGCATGATCTACTTCGCGACAAGCAATGTTTTTCCTGCCGTACCCAGAATTTTGCTTTCCATGATTAGCCGTGGAACGCTTCCTTTTTCGCAAGCAATCCGTTTAATAGTTGAAACAATGGGGCAAAGGGCGGAGTAAGCCCCGTCCACAAGCGGCAGGCTAAAATCCCTTGGTAAACAAGCATCCCCAACCCCTCCAGCGTGGGCAAGCCGAGCTTTCGCGCCTCGCGTAAAAAGGCCGTCTCCAGCGGGTGGTAGACCAGATCGGCCACCAAACAATCGCGGTGGCATACCGCCAGCGGGAAAGCGGGCTGCTCTTTGACAGCGGGAAACATCCCCAGTGGAGTCGCATTGATCACCAAATCGGCCTCCGCCGCCACCTTCATCAATGCAGGCTCGCTAAAGGAAAGCCCCCGCGCCGAAAAGCCGGTCCGGTCAAGTAAATCCGCCCGTAACCCTGCGGTCTTCTCCGGATTGCGCCCGACCAGATAGAGGGCAGCCACCCCTTCTTGGGCAAAACGGAAGGCCAGCGCCCGCGCCGCCCCGCCAACCCCCAACAGCACCACCTTTTTTCCCGCGGGCTCCATTTGCCCTTGGTGCCGCAGGGAAAGGAGAAATCCTTCCCCATCGGTACTATATCCGACCAGTTTGCCGTCCTCCGGCACCACCGTATTCACCGATCCGGTGAGGAGGGCGTCACCGGCCAAGCGGTCCAGATAGGGCACGATCCTTTCTTTATGGGGGATCGTGATGTTAACCCCGCCCATTTTGAGACAGCGCACCGCTTCCACCGCTGCCCCCAGTTCCGCCGGTTTAATCGCGAAACTTAGGTAAACCCCGTTGATCCCCAGAAGACGAAAGGCCTCGTTCTGGAGGTGTGGGGAGAGGGAATGCCCGACCGGATCGCCAAACAAACCAAACAAACGTCGCGCCACTGTCTTCATCTGCTTGCCTCCCAACACTACTTCAGGAAAGAAAACTCTCCTGCCTTGCGGCAGGAGAATTGTTGTTCATTAGACTTCAGTTATAATCGGGAGAATCATCGGCCGCCGCTTCGTCCGTTCATAGAGGAAGCGGCTGAGCGTCTCCCGGATCTGCCCTTTCATAAAGGCCCAATCATTATTGCCTTGGGTCTGGCATTTATCTAGGGCTTCGATCACCTTAACCCGGACCTCTTCCATCAGTGCTTCCGATTCGCGGACGTAGACAAACCCGCGGGAGATAATGTCCGGCCCGGCCAATACTTGTCCGTTGTCCCGGTCCAGGGTGATGATGGCAATCAGAATCCCATCCTGTGAAAGTTGTTTGCGGTCCCGGAGCACCACATTACCGACATCGCCGACCCCCAGACCATCAACGAAAATCCGCCCGGCTGGCACCCGGCCGGCAATACGGCCCGTGTTAGCGGTAAACTCCAGCACATCACCGTTCTCGGCAATAAAAACATTTTCGTTGGGTACACCGATATCTTGAGCCAAGCGGGCATGCTGCACCAGATGCCGGTACTCACCGTGGACCGGTACAAAGAACTTCGGTTTCACCAGTTGCAGCATGAGCTTTAACTCTTCCTGGCGGGCGTGCCCCGACACATGGACCCCCGTCAGCGCTTCATAGATTACCCGCGCTCCTTGCTTATAAAGATGATTGATCGTCCGGGCAATCAGCTTCTCATTCCCCGGGATCGCGGAAGCGGAAATGATTACCGTATCCCCGGGCATAATCGTGATCCGGCGGTGTTCACCCATGGCCATCCGGCTCAAGGCCGCCAAAGGTTCACCCTGGCTCCCCGTGGTCACCAACACCACTTCATTCGCCGGCAAACGCTGAACTTCATCCAAGTCAATCTCAAGGCCATCGGGGATCTTTAAATAGCCCAGTTCTTTGGCGATCGAAACCACATTCACCATACTCCGCCCAATAAAGGCCACTTTCCGGCGGTGCAAGACCGCAGCGTTCACCACCTGTTGAATCCGGTGGATATTGGAAGCAAATGTCGTAACGATTAAACGTCCCTCCGCGCCGTGGAAGAATTCCTCAAACTTCTCGGCCAGAACCCGTTCCGAAACCGTGTAGCCCTCCTGCTCCACATTGGTACTATCGGAAAGAAGGACTAAAACACCTTTCTCGCCGAGCTCCGCAAATTTTCGGAAGTCCAACGGTTCACCATCAACAGGCGTATGATCGATTTTAAAGTCGGCCGTATGGACAATGATCCCCACCGGCGTATGGATGGCTAAGGCTAAAACCCCGGCAATACTGTGGTTGACATTGATAAATTCCACTTTAAACGAGCCGATCTTCAGCGCATCCCGGGGGTTAACCGGAATCAATTGGACTTTTCGTTCCAGACCGTGCTCCTTCAGCTTAGTCTCGGCCAGGGCTAAAGTTAACCGGGAACCGTACACCGGTACATTGAGCTGTTTGATCACATAGGGAAGGGCCCCAATATGATCTTCGTGCCCATGGGTTAAGATAATCCCCACGATTTTTTCCCGATGTTCCATTAAATAAGAGATGTCCGGGATCACCACGTCGATCCCGAGCATATCCTCGTCGGGAAACATGAGGCCAGCATCGATCACCAGGATCTCGTTCCGGTACTCGACGGCCCACATGTTTTTACCGATCTCTCCTAACCCCCCAAGGGGGATCAGAGCGACCTTATTCTTTTTTGACAATAAAAAAAACACCTCCTGCAACTCGTTCACGTGCATCCTATTTCCTACTTTTATAATAACCAAAGACCGTCTTCCGCCTGACGGTCTTAAAGTCCGAAAGGGAAATCGATCCGGTAAACTTGCCTTTATTATACCAAATCTAAAATAGCCCCACAACTACATTTTCACCATGTTTAAAAGTCTTTACCACTTTCAACGCGTCCCCCGAAGTTCTCCGCCCACGGATGCGGGCGGAGAACTTCGTCTCTTCTACTTATCTGATTCCGTCGCGGTCCAACATGCCCTCGGTTTGTTCTCCAGCGGTACCCGCCGAACGGCGGTACCTAAAGGTTAAACTCGGGCAGCAGTTGGCGAAACAGCGCCATCGCCGCACTGATTGGTTGCGGCGTTGACAGATCCACCCCCGCCCGGGCCAGGAGGTCCAAGGGATAATCCGAACCACCACTGCGTAAAAGCTCCAAATAGGCTTCGACCGCCTTTTGGCCTTCCGCCCGGAAGCGCTGGACAAAGGCGACCGCGGCACAGAAGCCGGTGGCGTACTTATAGACATAGAAATTATAAAAGAAGTGGGGAATCCGCGACCACTCGGCCTTCAATTCCGGATCGAGAGTCACGCCCGCCCCATGGTAGAGCTGGGCCAGTCTTAAATATTCACGTTCTAACCAATCCGCCGTCAAGGCTTCACCCTGTTCCACCTGATGATGGATGAGCTTTTCAAACTCGGCAAACATCGTCTGACGGAAAACCGTCCCCCGGAAGTGCTCCAAGAAATGGTGGAGATAATAGAGCTTCTCATTTTGGTTTTGCGCTGTTTCAATTAAATGAAGGGCCAGCAGCACCTCATTGACAGTCGAGGCAATCTCCGCTAAAAAGATGGGGTATTGGGCATTGATGTATGGTTGCGTCCGGTTGGACAAGTAACTATGAAGCGCATGCCCCAACTCATGGGCCAGGGTAAACAAGTCATTCCCTGTCCCTTGGTAATTTAAAAGCACATAAGGATGGCTATCATAACACCCCCAGGCGTAAGCACCGCTAGTCTTCCCCTTGTTTTCATAAACATCGATCCAGCCTTCGGTAAAGGCTTTGTCCAGGAGCGCCGCATACTCCCCGCCCAGCTGCTGCAGACCGGTCTTAACCACTTTTTTCGCCTCTTCGTAACCGATCTTCAGTTCAAAATCGGCCACCGGCGAGACATAGAGATCATAGGGGTGCATCTCCGCTAAACCAAGCATGGTCTGCTTCTGTTTGAAATATTGTTGAAAAGCGGGGAGAGCTTCATGGACCCCGCCAATTAAGTTGTTATATACTTCTTCTTGGATGTTGTCATCGTCTAAAGAGGCAATCAGGGCCGAAGGATAACGGCGGGCGCGGGCGTAAAAGACGTTACTCTTCACCCCCGCGTTTAAAGCGGCTGCCAGCGTATTCCGGTACCGATGGTAAGTCCGGTGTAAAGCCAAAAAGGCTTCTTTTCGAACCTCCCGTTCTTGACTTTCCAGAAAACGCAGATACCGCCCGTGGGTTAACGGTACCTCCCGTCCTTCTTCATCATGGACCGCCGGGAACTCCAGATCGGCGTTGTTAAGCATCGTAAATATATTTTCACCGCTCCCGGCAACCTCACTGCTCAAGGCTAAAATGCGCTCCTCCTCCGACGAAAGAATGTGCTGTTTCCGCCGGACCAGATCCGCCAGAAAGTGCTGGTATTGCTGAAGCTCCGGTTCCATCTGGAGATAGGTATCCAGCTTTGTTTGGGAAACCGCCATCAACTCCGGTAGAAAAAAGGCAGTCTGCGCCCCAACCCGCGTCAGTAAGGCTTGGGCCCGTTCGACCATGGCCTGACCATGGGGGTTGGTATTATCCTCATCCCGGTGCATCTTGGCGTAAACGTAAGTTTTATCCATCAACCGGCCGAGCCGGTCCCGTAGTTCTAACACCGTCCGCAACGTCGCCGCCGACTCACCAATCTTCCCTTGGTAGCCGACAAACTCGGTAGCCAACGTCTCCACGGTTTTTAGGTCCCGCTCCCACTCTTCAACTGTGGGATAAAGGTCTTCCAGTTTCCAACGGTACTCCGCCGGAATCTCTGCTCGGTTTGGAAGAGCACCTTGGGCTTGCTCCATTTTTTAAACCTCCTTGTCAAACTGCGCATTATCCGCAGGTTTTATATGTTATACGGATCGTAAAGATCCGTGCCCGTACGGCTAAGCGCTTTATCCCCGCTTACCCCATGGCGTATTCGGGGGTCCGGTCCACCTTCACGATATCTTGATCCTTAATCGACTGGAGAATCGCGTAGACCGTGCGAAAATCACCGATCTCCAGATCCGGGGTGACCGCAATCTCTTCCGTCCCTTGAAGCGCATTGTAGAAGTTGAGGAGCTCATTATAGTAGCCGCGGTTCGGTCGGTAGTTAAGCGGTTCATGCCCGCCATCAGGGTAAAAAAGGTTTACTACCCCACAATCAGTATCTTCCAGATAGATCTGGCCATGGGTTCCGAAGATCCGGAGACCCACTGCCGGCTTTTGGACTTCGCGTCCAGCCGGGAAATACGAAAAAGTCCCCACGACGCCGTTCATAAACTCCATATTAACAGTGACCACAGCGTACGGACTAAAATCGGCCTCCTGTGGAACACCAAAGGCAGACAGATGTTTGATCGCACCGAAGAGGTGACGCAGACCGGCCAGATCATGGATGGCCGCATCCAGGAGATCACCCCCCTGGTACGCGGGGTGCTGTCGCCACTCGGTGGCGGCAAAGGTATCTTTCCCCATCGCACAGGGAAAACAACTACTGCTATGGTATATGAAGAAGACCGGTTCGCCGATCTTCTTTTCGGCCAACAATTTGCGGATCAGGTTAAATTCCTCACTATACCGGTAGTTTTCCGCAATCATCATTTTAATCTGGTACAAATAGGGCAGTTCAGTGGTGGCTACTGCCTGCTCATAAGTGGCACCCAGCGGTTTTTCCAGAATAATATGTTTCCCGGCCCGGGCCACCTCCTCGGCCACCGCATGGTTTTGCGGAATCGGCACCAGAATATCAACCACCTGTAAATCGGGGCGTTCCAACATCTGGCGGTAATCGGTGAAGACATCCCGTGCCGGATCCAAACCAAGCCGCCGTCCCCAATCCTCCGCTACTTCCTGGTGGCGATCGCAGACCGCTACTAGCTCATATTTGTCGGCCAGCTCCTGAAAGGCCGGGTAATGTAATCTTTCCCACGCCAAGCCACAACCGATGATCCCGACTTTGAGTCTCCCCATAGAAAAAACCTCCTTTTTTCTTTTTAATGTCCCCAACAAAAAGGAGGTTTATAATTGCGCGCCCCTTATTTCCCTAATGGGTAACGATTGTTCTTCGTCACGTACTCGACAATCTCATAAGTTTCATGCACTTGCTTCCACCTTTTAACCTCAGCCAGGAAATAATGGAGGGCAATGCTGAAGGTCACCACCAAGAGGAAGCCCCAGACGATCGTCGCTATAAGTTCGCGTTTTTTGGCCTCCGCGCGGTACTCCGCAAGCAACACCTGTTTCGCCCCGGCATACAGCGTGTTCAGCTCCCAAGTGGCCTCATACAGCGCCTGGCGGGCAGCATCGCTATCCGTCTCCGCCTCTGATGCCTCCTCGCCGCTCCGAACGACCTGCATTTCCAGATCCTTAATCCTTTGTTGTAACAACTGCCGCTTCCCGTGGTACTCCGGGCGGCTCAACACCTCTTCTAACCGCAAATCAAGCTCCTCCCGGGTAAAATGGGGAAGCCACTCGCCACTATATAAAGGATACGGTCGGTTATCTGGCTCAGCGCTCTCCTCCGCCATTCCACCGTACAGGATGATCCACCGTTGCCCCGTCCACTGGTCCTTCGTGTGCTGAACCTGGTAAGCGTCGGTGTGTTGCAGAGGACCTTTCTCCCACCTTAGGTGCCCGGCCAGTAGGATAAGGAGAAAAAAGATCATGGGGAATAACCATAGTTTCTTCATGATTAACCTCCCGGTCTTGCTTCCGTTCCTTTAGGCCCCTCGGCCTTGACGGAAATCTTCTTAATCTCAAGGTTAATTTCGACTTGTTTCCGAAAATTCCTGTTTATTCCCCATGTTTTGGTTAAGCCCAAAAGACCGGCTTCCTTAACCGACGCTCGCCGCCCGCCTTGCCGCTTTCTGCTCCCGCCGCAGTTTTCGTTTCCGGCTGATCATCTCAAAACTCAGATAGAAGACGGGAACAACAATGAGCGTCAAGAACGTGGCCACGGTTAATCCGCCGATCACCGTAACCGCCATCGGGGCTTGAAGTTCGGCCCCGTCGCCCCTTCCAAAGGCCATCGGTACTAAGCCTAAGATGGTTGTCAACGCCGTCATCATAATCGGCCGGAAACGGACCGGTCCAGCCAGAAGCAGCGCTTCTTCCGCCGTATGGCCCCGCTTTCTTAAAATGTTGACATAATCCACCAACACAATCCCGTTGTTCACCACGATCCCGGCGAGCATGATCAGCCCAAGAAAAGCCGGGACCGAAACATGAATTCCGGCGATGGCCAGGCCCCAAACGGCACCGATGAAGCCCAGCGGAACTGTGAACATAATGATGAACGGTTGGAGTAAAGATTCAAACTGGGAAGCCATGATCATATATACAAAGATCACCGCTAACAACAGCGCAAGCAATAGATCTCTAAAGGCGGTAAACATCTCTTCCGCTTCCCCGCCCATAGTAATACTGTACCCGGTCGGAAGGGGATAGGACTGCACCTTCGCCGTAATCTCCATAACGGCACTATTTAGATCCCGTCCCGATAATGCCGCCGAAATATTCACTATCCGTTCCTGATCTTCCCTGGTAATGACGAGCGGGCCTTCCACAATGTGGAGATCGGCAATCTCCCCCAGCGGTACCTGGGTTCCCAGGGGCGTGGGGATCATTAACTGCTTAAGCCCCGGAATACCCCGGTCGTTCTTTTGCAGGCTCACCACCACATCGTATTCTTCACCATCGACTTTAAATGTGGTCGCGGTTGAGCCCGCAATGGCAGTCCGGAGATAGGAAGCAATTGTATAGGCATTCAGCCCCACTACCGAAGCCCGCTCCCGGTCGATCCGCACTTGCAGTTCGGGACGGCCCTCATCCAGACTGGACTCCACTTCCCTGGTACCTTCCACCGATTGGATTAATCGGACAAGATCGTCGGCGATCGCGCCTAGCCGGTCAAAATCAGGCCCTTTCAGCTTGATATTGATCGGTTTCCCCCCCGAAAATGACATGGACGCAGATTGTACTTGAATCTCGGCACCCGGAATCTGACCGATTTCCGTCCGAAGGGCCTCGGCGACCTGGTCTGCACTCCGGCGCCGTTCCTTCTTATCCACCAGTTGAATGGTCAGTGACGCCTGGTCACTGCTGGCCGAGGAGTAACCCATCCCGCCGCCCGACATGCTGAGCCCACCACCGCCGACCGTGGTTGCCACCATCTCCACCTCGGACATGGCAAAAACAACCTCTTCAACCTGCTGAACAACCCGCTCGGTCTCCGGGAGCACTGTTCCCTTGGGCATTCTTATTTGAATTGTGATCATCCCTTGATCCATATTGGGGATAAATTCGGCCCCCAACCGGAAGACCATAACGAGACTGATCACCATCATAAAGACAACGGACCAGACCACCGTTTTGCGGTGTTCCAAAGACCAAGCCAGGCATTTTTTGTACCAACCGAGCTGATCTTTGGAAACCGCATGATCGGCTGTTCCTTCGGGTTTACGCTTCTTTACATGTAAGAACCTGGAGCTAAGTAGCGGGATCAAAGTTTGCGCCACAAAGAGCGAGACCAGCAAAGAGAAGGTGACCGTAAGCGACAACTCCCTAAAGAACTGCGCCGTCATTCCGCCCATGAAGACCACCGGTAAAAAGACGACGATTGTGGTCAAAGTGGAGGCAAAAATTGCCGTGCCCACTTCGGTACTGCCTTCAACTGCTGCTTCCCGCAGACCATAGCCTTCATCACGAAAACGGAAGATGTTTTCCAGAACAACAATGGCGTTGTCAACCAGCATCCCAACCCCGAGGGCAAGGCCACCTAAAGTCATCATGTTCAGTTCCAGCTTACTAAGGTACATCACGACAAAGGTGGTGATGATCGAGATCGGAATTGCCACCCCAATAATCAAAGTACTGGCCAGATTCCGCAGGAAGATAAAGAGAATAGCGATAGCCAGTAAACCACCGACCATCACGTTGCTTTTCAGGTTATCGATGGAAAACCGGATAAAGTCGGCCTGGTTCATGACGATGTCCAATTTAACACCAGCAGGTAAATCCGTTTTAATCCGCGTTAGCTCCCGCTCGACCCGACGGGCCGTATTGACCGTATTGGCATCGGTCTCCTTTTGCAGGGAGATCCCCACCGCCGGTTGGCCGTTGAACATCACATAACTTTTAACCTCGTCATAAGCAAAATTGACGGACGCTACATCCTTCAGTTTCACCACGGCACCACGGGAAGAAGGGATGTTCAGATTCTCAATCTGTTCCAACCGCTCAAACTCACCGGTTGTCCGGACCATAAGTTCCAGGTTCCCCGACTGGACGGTTCCCCCCGGCAGATTTAGGTTTTCTGCCTGGAGCAGCTGGGTAATATTCTGTAATGTTAAGCCGTAAGCATGCAACTTGATCGGATCGACCTCAACCTTGATCAGCGAACCCAAACCCCCGGAGACGTCTACAGAAGCGATACCGCTCAACCGTTCTAATGCCGGCTTAATCTCCTCGTCGGCCACCTTTTTCAGCGTTACCAGATCAGTATCACCGCTGAGCGCCAGATTGATAATGGGCATCATCGAAGAATCAAACTTAAAAACCAAGGGGTCTTGTACCTCATCGGGGAGGTAACCCTTGATCAGATCAATCTTCTCCCTAACATCCAAGAGGGCAAAATCCATGTCCGTGCCCCAGTTAAATTCGAGGATTGCCACCGATTGACCAGCAGCTGAAAGGGTGGTGATCTTTTCAATATTGGCCACGGTGGCCAAGACCCCTTCAAGGGGTCTTGTCACCATATTCTCGATTTCTTGGGGGCCAACCCCTTCGTAAGTGGTCATCACCGAAGCCACCGGAAAGGTCATCTCCGGTAACAACTCCACGTTAATACGGGTAATTGAGACCACGCCCAGGACCAGAATGAGGAGGAACATCATGAGCGTGGTAACCGGCCGTTTTATCGCAAAACTCGGTAAATTCATCTATCTCACCTCAACTAACATCCCGTTTTTCACCTGGTGCTGACCTCTGCTGATCACCGGCATCCCTTCGTCCAGTCCTGCGGTCACCACCACGCTTTCCCCGGAGCTAAGCCCGGTGGTGATGTCACGCCGCACCGCGCGACCGCCTTCGACTACATAAACAAAGGCCTGTTCTCCATCGTACAACACAGTCTCCACGGGAACCGTCAGTTGATTGCGGGCTTCTCTAATAGTGAGATGGGCCGTCCCCATCATCCCGGCTTTGAGCAAACTGGACGCGTTTACCACCGAGATCTCCACCGGAAACTGACGGGTCGTCTGGTCGGCCAGCGGTGTTACCGCGGTGATCGTCCCGGTAAAGCTGGTGCCCGGTACCGCTTTGGCTTCCAGGAGGATTTGGTCTCCCGGCTTTAAAGCATTCACATAGCTCTCGGGCACCAGGGCATGGGCCTTCATGTTCCGATCATCAATAATCACTCCAGCCGGAGCTGTAGGTGACGCCATACTCCCCTCTTCCACCGAAAACTGGGCCAGCACGCCCGCGATCGGCGCGGTCACCTGCGTATAACTCAACTGTAATCGAGCCAGCTCCAATGCGCTTTTCGCCTGCTTGACCTGGGCCTGCAAAATATCCAATTGTTCTTGGGTGGCACCTTTTTGCACCGCCGTCAACCGGGCTTCCGCCGCCGTCAGGTTGGACGCGGCAATCTCCTTTTGGAGGGCCACGGCGTCCAATTGCTGTCGAGAGATCATCTCCTTGGCAAAGAGTTTTGCCATCCGTTCATACTCCGCCGCTACGTTATCATACGAAGCCCGCGCTTGGGCAACCGTCGATTCAATCTGTTTTAAATCCTCTTCCGTCGCCCCCTTCTGCCCCTGGGCCAAATTGGCACAAGCCATCTCGTAGGCCGCCTCCGCCTGTTTGACTTGTAACTGCAGATGGGTATCGTCTATGTAAAACAACGTCTGCCCCTTCTGTACCCGGTTCCCGGTGGTAACCAGCACCTTAGTAACGGTTCCACTGGTCTTGGGGATAACCGGTACCGTACTCTCCGGAGCAAAGGTCACGTTTATGGCCACCGTTTCCTTAAGATCACCCCGCGCCACTTCCACCACTTCCACCGCCAAACTTGGCGCAAGCGTTTCTGTGTCACCCATCGTTACCGCTTCGCGCGCCGGACCACGGGTCAGCAGAAAGCCAATGGCGGTGACGGCAATAATGAGCATTAAGACCACAAATAATTTACGCATCTTCACTTACCTCCTGTAAGAATTGGGCGGTCTGCCCCAACGTTTTATAGAAGGCAGAAACCGCTAAATAATAATCGTATTCCGCCGTCACTTGGTCATTCAACGCACTATTCAACGTCGTCTGAGCCGTCAACAACTCCAGATTAGTCGCCGCGCCCAGCTCATACTTGGCCTTGACCAGCTCATAATTCTCTTCCGCCTGCCGCCGGATGAGCGCGGTCAGCTCGCGCACACGGCCGGCCTCCGCCACAGCGAGGAAGTTCTGCCTTACCTCCAGCGCAATCAGTTCCTTGCTTTGTGCCCACTGATGTTGCAGTTTATCTAGATTTGCCGCGGCAGCTTTGGCTTCCGCCCGGCCCGCCCCACCGGACCACAATTTCCAGTCCAGATTCAGCGTGTAAGTCCAGATCGCATCATCCAGCGTCGGACTGGATTGATTTTGCGTTCCGTAGGTTCCGACCAGGGCCAGATTGGGCTTCCAGTAACCCTGACTCATCTTCAAGTTTTCTTCCGCCATCCGGATCGCTACCGCCAAATTTTTCAGCTCCGGCCGTTCCTTCTCCGCTTGCTGCAAAGCGCTTTCTACTGTCGGAAGGGCAAAATCGGCTTTGATCCGGGGCTCAGACCTCAAGACCAGTGCGGTCGGATCAATCCCCAAAAGATTGCTCAGGTGCTCAGCGGCGAGCTTCCGTCCGTGTTCCGCTTTAACCGCAGCGAGCTCCGCCTGGGTCAACTGGATCTCCGTCGCCAGTAGATCGGTTTTGGCGGCATAACCCAACCGGAGATTGGTCTCCACCAAACGCAAGTGCTCATTGAGGATCTTGATCTGCTCCTGGCTCAACGCCCACATCCGGTCGACCTTCAAATAACCGATGTAGGCCTGGATCACTTGTTGGATCAGGTTTTCAGTTTCCAAGGCGTAGGAAAGCTCCGCACTCTCTTCCCCGTAACCAGCCAATTTAACCGCAGAGTTGAGCTTGCCCCCCATATACAAGGGCAACTGCAGACTGAAGCCGGTATTATAACTACCGCTGGCCTCAGCATCCGTAATCCCCGGAATTACTCTCATACTCCCATCCGGAAGCGGATAAACCGTCAGATCTGTCATATCAACCGTTGTATGCGGTCCAATCTTCGTATACTGACTATTAAAGGACAGTGCCGGCCAACGACTGGCCGCCGCTTGCGCCTTCTTCGCCGCTGCCTCGTCGACCGCCCGTTGGGCCGCCCCTAGATTGTTGGGATTGGCCAACGCCAGTTCAATCGCCTCCTGGAGCGTAATGCCGTTCTCCTTAGCTGCGGTCCCACCATGCAGAGTCAAAACCAAAAACATGGTAAGGACGATCAACAAATGAGCTTTTTTTCCTGTTTTCCGCAAAACAATAAACCCCCTTACTTTCCATCCACTTCCTGGCCTAAGCGGCGTAACTCCTTCTCTACCTACGACCAAGCCCGTTGAGGAAACAGTCATAAATAAACTCGGTCTCCGTCGCCAACTGGTGGTCACGCTCGATAAGTATACACCGCCCGAGAAAGGCCGAAAGCACCCCCGCCAGGACCGTCTCCGCCCATTCCGGCTCTAGATCAGGACGTAAATAACCCTCTCGACGTCCCCGCTGAATTAACTCGCTGTTTAGCTTATTAAACCGATTATGGAGTTCGAGAAACTGGTTATGGATCTCCCCGTCCCCGTCCAAACCATGCAGGCTGTTCAGAAAGATCCGCGCCAAATGGCGGTGGGTATATGCAAACTCCAAATAAT
>DUQQ01000110.1 GCA_012837705.1 Hydrogenispora sp. | reverse complement strand
TTACCAGGGAATTAACGGATAATGAACAGAAGCACCTTAAAAAAATTCTGAAAAAAGTGGGGGTCACCCCGATTAAATACATTGGTCTTGATAATTTCCGGGAGATGTTTAAGGACCGGCGGTTTTTACCGCGGCGGCAGAAGCGTTACCTCTTCAGTGAGTTTGATGATCTGCCGTTAACCTTTAAAGCAAAGGATTTCCAGCGGAAATTGCTGGACCACATTGCTGATGACGAAGACAAAGCTTTTCTTTTGTCCCTATATACCTATAAGGAGCAAGAAAAGATTTATGAATTAACGGACGAGATGAGTTTTGACACGGAAGACCGTCTCCGCTGGTTGTTGAGTGATCATTTATTTGAGTACCGGTGGGAGCGGGGTGTAATCGGCTTCACCTTATTTTTTACTTTTTATAATGTCCTCGGTACGAATTTACTGGCCTTGATTTTGGCTTTGATTCTCGATAATAAATTGCGGTTCCGTAATGTCTTACGGTCAATGTTCTTTTTGCCCAATGTGATCAGTCTAATTATTGTTGCTTATGTCTGGTCGTTCATGTTTCGCCTAATCTTTCCGGCGCTTACCGGGATCTCGGTCTGGCTGGGCAGTCCCGATCTGGCGCCCTATGCGACGCTGATGGTTTCGATCTGGCAAGGATGTGGTTACCTAATGGTTATTTACCTGGCCGGGCTGCAGACGATCCCCCACGAACTGGTGGAGGCTTCCGAAGTGGACGGTGCCAACTGGTACCAGCGGCTGTTTGGGATCAAATTTCCGCTGCTGTTACCGGCCTTTACGATCTGTCTTTTTTACAGCCTTTCAAATTCGTTGAAGAGTTTCGATATCTTGTGGGCCCTGAATCAGGGCGGACCGGGTTATGCTACCACTTCGATTGTGATTGACATTTACAAAACGGCCTTTATGCAAAACCGGTACGGCTACGCTACGGCGAAGGCGATTGTCCTTTGTATGGTCATTATTATCCTGACCAGTACCCAATTGTACTTGATGAAAAAGCGGGAGGTGGAATTATAATGGCGAAGCAGCCGACGATGGATGAAATAATGCACTTCGGAAAGAAAAAGCTTGACTATGGGAAAATCACGCGGATCTGTCTTGAGATCGGGATGTTCATTGCGGCCTTCGCCTTTTTATTTCCGGCCTTTTTAACCCTGCTGAACTCCTTCAAGAGCGATGCGGAGATCGCTTTAAATCCGCTGGCTTGGCCACAGAACTTTAATTTTAGCAACTACATTCAAGCCTGGAAAGAGATTAATTTTCCGCTTGTCGTCGGTAATACCTTTGTCATTACGGCCCTAAGTACAGCCGGGATTATCTTGGTCAGTTCGATGGCGGCGTACATTTTGGTCAGGACCCGGAATAAGTTCAGCTGGGCGTTGTACTTTCTTTTCGTCTTTAATATGGTGGTGCCCTTCCAAACGGTTATGATCCCTCTTAATGTAACCGCGTCTAACTTAAACCTCAAAAACGTGCTGGGGATTATTCCGATCTACATCGGCTTGGGCTGTCCCTTGGCGGTCTTTATGTACCATGGTTTTATTAAGTCGATTCCGGTCCAGATTGAGGAATCGGCGGCGATTGACGGCGCTTCACTTATTACCATCTTCTTTCGTTTAGTCTTTCCTTTATTGGGACCGATCCACGCTACGGTGGCGATCCTTGATGTTTTGTGGATCTGGAACGATTTCCTCTTACCCCTGATTATTCTTCCCAGCCGTTCCACCCTGCAATTGGCGCAGCATATTTTCTTCGGCATGTACCGGCAGCAGTTTTCCCTGGCGATGGCTTCTTTGGTCTTGTCGGCATCACCGGTTGTCATCTTCTACTTACTCCTGCAAAAGTACATTATTAAAGGGGTGGCTGCCGGTGCCGTTAAGGGTTAGGGGCTAAAAAATAGCTTAGAACAAATATTCGTGTAAAGCAACTTTATCAGTGATAGAGTTGCTTTTTGTTTTCGAACGAAAAGATGTTAGCGAAAAACACAAAACATTTGACAGAAAAAGAAAAGAACCGTAAAATTAATATAGAGGTGGTAACATGTTTCCGGAAGAACGAAGAAAAAAGATTCTTGAAATTATGAATGAACAAGGGCGCTGTCGCGTGGCGAATCTAGCGAAGCAACTTGCGGTTTCGGAGGTTACGATCCGGATGGATCTCGATGTCCTTGAAAAGCAGGGCTTGCTGTCCCGGACCCACGGCGGAGCGATCCTTAATCCCAAGACCGGTTATGAGCGGGCTTATCAATATGAAGAATCTTCTTTTCCGGAAGAGAAAAAACGAATTGGCTGGCGTGCTTCGGAACTAGTCTCTGATGGCGCTACGATCATTCTTGATACGGGCACGACCGTGATGGAAGTAGCGCGCCAGATCGTGCGGTATAAGGATGTTACGGTGGTGACGAACGCTTTAAATGTGGCCACCTGGTTGGAGAATTATGCCGAGATTAAAGTGATCGTGACGGGTGGAACCCTGCGCGCGACCCAACACTCATTGGTGAACCCCTATGCCGATTTTGTGCTCGAACGGATCTATGCTGACATCGCTTTTATCGGTGCCAACGGGATCGATGCCCATTACGGTGTGACCAATGTGAACATTCCGGAGGCAGAAATGAAGATCCGCTTCATGAAAGCATCCCGCCGGCGCATTTTGGTGGCTGATTCCAGTAAGATCGGAAACGTCGCCCGGGCAAAAGTAGGAAAACTTGAAGATTTTGATTTATTTATCACCGATAACCAAGCCGATCCCGAACAGGTGTGGTTGATTCAAGAAGCTG
This sequence comes from Hydrogenispora sp., assembly GCA_012837705.1. Classification (GTDB taxonomy): domain Bacteria; phylum Bacillota; class UBA4882; order UBA10575; family UBA10575; genus Capillibacterium. The sequence continues at coordinate 19,531 of DUQQ01000110.1, read as the reverse complement.
GCTTACCCGTGGAAATGGTTTAGAAATTATCGTTAGAAGGAGTGAGGGGCGGTGCGACCGGAAGAAACTTTTAGAAAAGAAGTTATCACAAAAAGCGATGGCCGATATCTGATTTATTATGATTTTGCTTCAGAGTCGGTTGACCAAGAGACAAGCCAAGAAAAAGACGAAGAAAGGAAATGAAGAAATGTCGGAGTTACGTTGGCATCCCTTTTTAGAGGAATGGGTGATCACCGCGACACACCGGCAAGATCGGACTTTTCTTCCGCCCAAGGATTACTGTCCATTATGTCCGACGCAGCCGGGTGGTTTTCCTACGGAGGTACCAAAGGACGATTACGATATTGTGGTTTTTGAGAACAAATTTCCGTCATTACACCGTGTTCCGCCGGAACCAGCGGTTACCGCAACAGCGATCTCCCCGGTTGAACCGGCCATTGGCACCTGCGAAGTCGTTCTCTATTCACCCGCGCATGCGGGTAGTTTGGCGACCATGCCGGTGGGCCGGATTCGTAATCTGATCCGGGTCTGGCAGGACCGTTATGAAGAATTGGGTGCCCAAAGCCACATTAAGTACGTCTTCATTTTTGAAAATAAAGGGGAAGCGGTTGGGGTTACGCTTCACCATCCCCATGGTCAGATTTACGCCTTTCCATACATACCACCGAAAGTAGAGAAGGAGCTGAAAGCTTCTGAGAAATACTTTGACCAGCATGGAAAATGTCTTTTCTGTGCAACGCTAGAGGAAGAGTATAAAGACGGCCGGCGCATTGTCTTTGAGGGGGAACGGTTTGTTGCGTTTATTCCCTTCTTTGCCCGCTATCCATACGAAGTCTATCTGGCACCCAAAACGCACCTGGCTTCTATGGCTGAGTTTACGGCGGAAGACCGGAATGATTTGGCCTTGGTTTTAAAGGGATTACTTCTGAAATATGATGCACTCTTTGGTTTTTCCTTCCCTTACTTGATGGTGGTGCACCAAGCGCCAACAGACGGCGGGAGTTATCCCCATTATCATCTTCATTTTGAGTTTTATCCTCCCCACCGAACAGCCCAAAAACTGAAGTTTTTAGCTGGCTGTGAATCGGGGGCCGGGACTTTTATCAATGATACGTTGGCGGAGGAGAAGGCCGCCGAACTCCGGGGGGTTGGACCCCAGAGTCTGGAAGAGGTAGCCCGTTTGGACAAGGAGGGTTAAAATGAGGAGCGAGATCGCGGTTGTGACGCAGGCTTTTGCCAAGGTGTTTGGGGATACGGCGGGGCTTACCGTCGTGCGTGCGCCGGGACGGGTTAATCTCATTGGTGAACATACCGACTACAATGACGGTTATGTTTTTCCGATGGCGATCAACTTTGATATCGTGATGGCAGCAAGAAAACGCCCGGACCAATTGGTTCGGATTCATGCGATCGATCTAGACCGAACCGTGGAGTTTTCCTTAGTGCAGCCGATCGAGCATGATCCGGAGGAACCGTGGAGCAATTATCCCCGGGGGGTGCTGTGGGCCCTGCAGGGGGCTGGTGCGAAGCTTGAAGGCATGGAGATGGCCTTTTTGGGGACGATTCCACAAGGTTCCGGGTTAAGTTCTTCCGCCGCCTTGGAAGTAGCAACCGCCGTGGCCGTTACGCATTTGACCGGTTTTGAAATTGCCGAGCCGGATCTGGCTTTGCTTTGCCAAAAGGCGGAGAATGATTTTGTAGGGATGAAATGTGGCATTATGGACCAGTTCATCTCCGTCCTTGGGCAGAAGGATCATGCGTTGTTTGTGGACTGTCGAACCTTGGATTACGAACGGATCCCTCTCGAGCTTGGGGAATACCGGATCCTGATCTGCCATAGCGGGGTTAAACATAGTTTGGTTGATTCCGAATATAACCGTCGGCGGCAGGAATGTGAAAACGGAGTGCGGATTCTGGCCGAAAAATATCCCACGGTCAAGGCCTTACGCGATGCGAATCTGGATATGCTGGTCGCCGGCCGTGACCAGATGGATCCGGTGATTTATCAACGTTGTTACCATGTGATCACCGAGAATGAACGGGTTTTACAGAGTGTTAAGGCGCTTAAAGCCGGCGACCTAAAGCTCTTTGGTCAACTGCTGAACCAGTCCCACGATTCCTTGCGGGATGATTACGAAGTGAGTTGTCCTGAAGTGGATCTTTTGGTGGCGTTGGCGCGGAAAGTGGAAGGGGTTTTGGGTGCCCGGATCACCGGTGGTGGTTTTGGTGGCTGTACGGTGAACTTGATTCATGCCGATGCGGTCGATGAATTTTCTAAACAGGTTCTACCGGAATACGAGAAACAAACCGGGATCAAGGCCCAGGTCTATGTTAGTACGGCCGCAAATGGGGCGGAGATATTGTAGATTGGGGTGAAAAATTTGAAAGTGCTGGTCGCCGGAGGAGCCGGTTATATCGGAAGCCAAGTCGCCCTGGATCTAGCGCGACAAGGACACGAACCGGTTATCCTTGATAATCTATACAAGGGGCACCGGGAAGCGGCCCGGTGGGGAAAATTTGTCGAAGGTGACATCGGCCAATTCGACTTGGTGACGGACCTGATCGCTAAGGAGAAGATAGAAGCGGTGATCCACTTGGCCGCCCATAGTCTGGTCGGTGAATCAGTGCATAACCCGGCCAAATACTTCCGGAATAATATCGGTAATGGCCAGGTGTTGTTGGATGCGATGGTGGCCGGTGGGGTTAAATATATAGTCTTTTCGTCAACGGCCGCGGTCTATGGGGAACCAGAAACAGTACCGATCCCCGAGGATCACCCGAAAAGGCCGACGAATCCTTACGGGTTTTCCAAACTGACCTTCGAAGGCATCCTCCGCTTTTACGAGGAAGCCTATGGCCTGCGTTATATCTCGCTACGTTACTTCAACGCAGCCGGGGCCGATCCGGAAGAGGAGATCGGTGAAGATCATGATCCGGAAACCCACCTGATTCCGATCGTCCTCAAAACAGCCTTGGGGATTCGCGATCATATCGAAGTGTACGGGACGGATTACCCGACCCCTGATGGTACCTGTATTCGCGACTATATCCATGTGGCTGATCTTTCCCAGGCCCATCTATTAGCTTTAAAGGCGTTGGCCGACGGGAAGGAATCAACCATTTATAACTTGGGGAACGGACAAGGCTACTCCAATAAAGAAGTGATTGAGACCGCCCGCCGGGTGACGGGGAAAGAGATTAAGGTCATCGACGGGCCGCGACGCGCTGGTGATCCGGCCGTTTTAGTTGCTTCGTCGGAAAAGATCCAGGCGGAACTGGGTTGGAAACCAAAGTACCCAGACTTAGACCAGATTATTGCCTCCGCTTGGCATTGGCATCATAATCATCCCCATGGCTATTAAGGAGCCGTGTTAAAGCCCATCGTCATAGTTGATTAATCTTAAAAAAACGCCCTTGGTTTTGTATATAGACAAAGCCAAGGGTTTTTCTTTTTGGAACTACCGATTGGGGTCGTATATAAAGTCATTTGTTGAGGGTGAGTCAATCCGGTTTTTGCCTATGTAGATTCAAAATTCGGGAGTTAAAAAGTTTTTGGGGAGATAATGGCGTATAAAAAGCAGAACAGAATGGATAAGCATGGTGATGAGCTTTAAGACGAGTGAAGTTTCAAACCGAGGAGAAAAAACAAAGAATTGCTAAATAATTATGCTCTAAAGATAGAAGGAAAATGGTTACCAATGGAGAAAAGTTAAAAAACATCTTGCTTTTGGTGGTTAGTGGTAAATTGATCGCAAAAAAACTGTATAACGACGATCGTACTATTGCTTTTGGTAGTTAACTTGTTATAAGCGGATAAAAAGCGGAATTAAATCACCGCTTTTGCCATAATGATTTAATAAAAATGAATAAGAACGGCTTCTTCAGGGCAGGGTGAAATTCCCGACCGGCGGTAAAGCCCGCGAACCGTGTAAGCACACGGTTGACCCGGTGAGATTCCGGGGCCGACAGTTACAGTCTGGATGGGAGAAGAGGTGCTGTGCGCTATTAATGTATACCCTGAACGCTGTTCGGGGTTTTTCTTTTTTAACAGGAGGGATGGGAAATGGATCTGGACCACGCGGACAAAGAATTTATGCGTATGGCGTTGGAGCTGGCCGCCCGGGGCCGGGGACTGGTCTCCCCGAACCCCATGGTCGGGGCGGTCGTGGTGAAAGACGGCCGGGTTTTGGGCCAGGGCTATCACAAAGAGGCCGGCGGGCGCCATGCCGAGGTCTATGCCTTGGCGGAAGCAAAAGGAGAAACGGAGGGGGCAACCGTTTATGTGAATCTAGAGCCCTGTTGCCATTTTGGCCGGAATCCGCCCTGTACCAACCAATTAATTGCTGCGGGAATTACCCGGGTGGTGGTGGCAGTGACGGACCCGAATCCCAGGGTTAGCGGTGCGGGCTTAAGGGAACTGGAGGAAAACGGGATCGAAGTGACGACCGGGGTTTTGGCAGAGGAAGCACGGCGGTTGAACGAAGTGTTTTTTAAATATATCACCACCGGTTTGCCATTTGTGAGCATAAAAGCAGCGGTAAGCCTTGATGGTAAGATTGCTACCCGAACCGGGAACTCCCGGTGGATTTCCGGTGAGGAGTCCCGCCGGAGGGGGCACGAGTTGCGCCGGGCGGCGGACGCGATAGTGGTGGGGGTGGGAACGGTAATCAAGGATGATCCCTTGCTCAATGTCAGGTTGCCTGTACTGCAAGATAAAGCCAAGACGAAACATCCACTCCGGCTCATCCTGGATACCCGGGCACGGATTCCCCTGACGGCAAAGGTGATCAAGGAGAATCCGGAACAGACGGTGATTGTAACCGGCAGTGATCCGCCCGCCCATAAAGTGGAGAAACTTACAGCTGCGGGTGTTAGGATTTGGACCCTTCCTCTCCGACGGGGGAGGGTTTCCCTCCCGGCTCTTCTGGCGAAAGCAGGCGAGGAAAGATTAAGCTCCCTTTTGGTCGAAGGGGGCGGTGAGGTCAACGCGGCTTTTCTCGGGGAGAATCTGGTCGACAAGGTATATCTTTTCCTGGCACCTCGGATCATTGGGGGAGCTTCCGCCCCCACCTGGGTGGAAGGAGAGGGTGTCGATCAGGTGGTGAAGGGAAGTCATTGGCGAAATGCCGGTTTAACAGAACTCGGGAACGATCTTTTACTGGAATATTATCCAGAAGAGGAGGGCGCAGATGTTTACCGGGATCGTAGCTGAACAAGGCCGGGTGCGACAGGTGACAGTACGTAACGGCGGACGCTTCTTCCTGATCGATGCGGCGGAAACCGTGAAAGATTTAGCCTTGGGGGCGAGTGTGGCGGTGAATGGGGTATGCTTGACGGTGACCAAGATCGAAGAAAGCGCGTTTGGGGCCGAGGCGACCGGAGAAACCCTACGCCGGACCACCTTGGGCGCTCTGCGTACGGGCGATGGGGTCAACTTGGAACCGGCGCTCAGACTCAGCGACCGGCTAGGTGGTCATTTGGTGACCGGGCATATTGACGGTAGATGTCGCCTGCTGAAACAGGGAAGACAAGAGAACGGCGTTTTTCTGGAGGTTTGGGTGCCGCCAGCGTTTAGGAAATACATAATTGGCAAAGGTTCGGTGGCGCTCGATGGTGTCAGTCTAACCGTGGCGGAAAAAACCGCGGTCGGTTTTCGTACCGTGATCATCCCGCATACTGGCAAGGTTACTACCCTTCTGCAACGGAAACCAGGCGACGAGTTCAATTTGGAGACCGATTATCTGGTCAAATGTGTTGAGGCCTTGTTGAATACGGAAAACCCGGATAACCAGCAGGCCAAAGAGACAGATCAGGAGAGGGGAAGCAGACTGGCGGAAAAACTGCGGAGTGCCGGGTTTGAGCTGTAAGAGACCGGTGTAGCGGAAAACAGATAAAGAGGAGTGAGGAGCGATGGCGTTAGCATCAATTGCGGAAGCCATAGAAGAGATCAGAGCCGGTAGGATGGTGGTGGTTGTGGACGACGAACGCCGGGAAAACGAAGGCGATTTGGTGATGGCCGCGGAAAAGGCCACCCCGGAGCAGATTAACTTCATGATTAAAGAAGGCCGGGGTTTGATTTGTGTAGCGCTTACGGAGGAACGGCGGAAAAAATTACAGTTACCCTTTATGACGGCGGAAAATACGGATAGCATGGGGACGGCTTTTACGGTTTCAGTGGACAGTGCGGAGGCCACCACCGGGATCTCCGCGGCGGAGCGAGCGCTGACCATAAAACAACTGGCGGATCCGGCGACGGCTCCTGAAGATCTGCGGCGACCAGGACATATTTTTCCACTCCAGGCCAGGGAGGGCGGGGTTTTGAAAAGAGCCGGTCATACCGAGGCGGCGGTGGATTTGACAAGATTGGCGGGGCTCCGCCCGGTCGGCGTGATCTGTGAAATCATGAATGAAGACGGGACCATGGCCCGCCTCCCTGATTTACAGACCTTTGCGGCACAGCACGGTTTAAAAATCATCAGTATTGCCGACCTTATTCGCTATCGCCGACGCCGGGAAAAGTTGGTCCGCCGGGTGACGGAGACCCGTTTTCCTTCATGTTGGGGCGAGTTTAAGCTGGTGGCCTATGAAGAGACTTTGACCGGTGAAACCCATCTGGCATTGGTAAAAGGAGAGGTGAGCGAGGAAGAAAATATTCTGGTGCGAGTACACTCCGAATGTTTGACCGGGGACGCCTTGGGATCAAAGCGCTGTGACTGCGGAAAACAACTGGCGGCGGCCATGGTGGCGCTGGAGAAGGAAGGCAGGGGGGTATTGGTCTATATGCGCCAGGAGGGCCGGGGCATCGGTTTATTGAATAAATGCAAAGCCTACAGCCTGCAGGACCAGGGGCGGGATACCGTGGAAGCCAATTTGGAACTGGGCTTTCCCGCGGATTTGCGAGACTACGGGATCGGAGCACAGATCCTGGCCGACTTGGGACTGACCACGATCCGTCTTTTGACCAATAATCCCCGGAAAATTGCGGGGCTGGCCGGCTATGGCCTGGAGGTTATTCAGCGGGTACCGTTAGTAATCGAAGCCAATGATTTCAACCGGGCCTACCTCCAAACCAAACAGGAGAAATTAGGACATATCCTTTTAAACCATGGAAAACCAGCGTCAGGGAGAAAAGCTTTATAAAGGAGGAAGAAGATGGACAGGAAGATCAAAGAGTGGCAGGGGAATTTTACTGGAGAGGGGCTACGGGTCGCGGTCGTGGTGGCCCGCTTTAATGAATTGATCACAAAGAAACTCTTGGCAGGGGCGGTTGACTGCCTTCTTCGGCACGGGGTCCGGGCCGAGGATATTGAGGCGGTCTGGGTTCCGGGGGCCTTTGAAATCCCCCTAATCGCGAAGAAATTAGCGGCTTCTGGCCGGTTTGAAGCAGTGATCTGTCTTGGTGCGTTAATCCGGGGTGCAACCAGCCATTTCGATTATGTGGCGGCGGAAGCGGCCAAAGGAATTGCCCAAGCGGCTCTGGCCACTTCCGTTCCGGTGATCTTTGGGGTTTTAACCACTGACAATATCGAACAGGCAATCGAACGGGCCGGGACGAAAGCAGGGAATAAGGGTTTTGCCGCCGCGGAAAGCGCTTTGGAAATGGCGAACCTTGTGCGGAGGCTGAACGCCGATCTTCCGGAAACGGAGACCAGCGGGATGAATCTATGTTAATTCGCTCCTGCTAATTTGGTGTTCTCTCTGCACTGGTCGATATCGAACAGCCCTTGGTGTAAAGCCGAGGGCTGTTTCTTAATTCTTATTTGAAACGGAACGGCATAAAGCAGAGATGAGGGGGGAGGATTATGCCAGATTGTGGAGAATTAACCCCCCAAAACATACTTGATTCAGTAAAGAAAGTATGTTAATATTATTAATAAATTAACAACAAAGGTGATGACGTTGGATTATTTAAGACGAGGAAACAAAACATTAATCAAGGATTTGAATCGTGCTTTGGTCCTTTACCATTTACGTCGCCATGGTCCCCTTAGCCAAGCGGAAATTGCCCAGCAGACGAAGCTTAGTCCCTCAACCCTTTCGAAAATTACAGAAGAGTTGAAAGAGCGAAAAATGATTAAGGAGGTTGGGGAAGGGCCTTCGAAAGGGGGGCGTAAACCCGTCTTTTTAGAGTTTAATTATGATTACGGGTACGCGATCGGGATTAAAATTGAGGTAAAACGGGTGACGATCGTGTTGACCGATCTAAAAGCACAAATCCTTGACAAGAATGAGATGAAGTTTGACTACGGCACTTCCTCTGATGAGGTTATTGCCCTGATCATCGAGGGAATTACCGAGCTTACGGCACGGAATAAGGGTGAAGACCGCCATTGGCTCGGGGTGGGTATTGGTGTTTCCGGGTTGGTTAATAAACAGAAGGGTGAATTAATTTATTCCCGCTTATTGGGCTGGAATCGGGTTCCCTTTCGTAAAATATTGCAAGAAAAGTTTTCGGTACCAGTATACGTCGACAATGATGTTAATGTCTACACTTTAGCCGAATTAACCTATGGGTACGGGCAAGACTTGAACAATTTTATTCTCGTGATCTCTGGGGTCGGGATCGGGGCAGGCTTTGTTTTCAACCGGCAGATCTACCGGGGTGAGTTTGGCGGTGCCGGGGAAGTTGGGCATATGGTTATCTTTCCGGAAGGGAAGAACTGTTATTGCGGGCGGCAGGGTTGTCTGGAAGCCCATGCCGGCGAAAAGTATATTATTGAAGAAACAAAGCGCCTCCTGAGTGCGGATAAAGATTCCCCCCTTTATGCGGAACGATCGTCGTTAACCATAGAAAGGGTATTGGCCGCGGCGGAGCAGGGGGATCATCATGCCCGTAAAGCCTTGTATACGGCCGGTCGTAATTTAGGGATTGGTTTGGTCAATCTGATCAACATTGTTAACCCGGCGGCCATCATTTTGTCCGGGGAAAATATAAATGGCATCGAATACATGAAGCCCGGGCTGGATGAAGTGATCAATGAAAACTTTTTTAACCAGTACTGTAAGGCTTTCGATATCAGAATTTCTGAATTGGGTGAAGACGCTTGGGTGATCGGGGCGGCAACATTGGTGATCAACCAGCAGTTCCAAGCGCCAATTCTCCGTAAAGAAAAGACAGTTTTAACGTCTCCTCATTAAAAACTAAGCTTAAAAAAGAAGTTTACGGATCGATTTTAAGCGCTGAAAAAGGGGGGGAGGCTTTACTTATCAGGAGCTTTATGTGAGAGTACATCATTAAAGTTGTTTGTCGGAAGAGGTTATAAGTAAGAAGGAGGATTTTAATGAAAAAAGCGATTGTTTTCCGGTTTATTTGTCTTTTGGCTCTAATTGCCGCGTTCGGACTAAATATTACCGCAGCCCAGCCTAAAGAATTGTTGATTTGGCATTACGAAAGGGACAATGCTATGGATCTGGCCTGGCAGGTCGCGATGGAAGACTTTGCGAAGATGTATCCGGATGTGAAAATCAAATTTGAACGAAAAGTATTTGAACAAATTCAGGAAACAGCGCGTATGATTTTGAATTCCCGGGCTTGTCCTGATGTTATGTACATCAATAAGGGGAATTCGACCTGCGGGATCTATGCCAAAGATGGGTTGCTGACACCGTTGGATGACGTGGCGGTTAAGTATGGTTGGGACAAAATCCTGAAACCAAGCATCCAGACAACTTGCCGTTATGATGAGAAAGGGATCATGGGTTCGGGTAAATTGTACGGCGTGACGAATTACGGCGAATTTGTCCTAGTCTATTACAATAAGGCATGGTTTGATAAATTCAATTTAAAAGTACCGACTTCATTGGAAGAGTTTGAACGGATCTGTCAAGTCTTCGTCGATAATAACGTAACCCCGATGGTGATTGGTGGGGCGGACCGTTGGCCGCAAACCCAAAACTGGTATGAGTTTGCGCTCTATAAGGCGGATCGGAAATTCATTACGGATTTTCAATTGTTACAGGATGATATTGATTTTAAAGGCCCGGAATTTAGTTTTGCCACCGATAAATTCTTAAGTTTCGTGAATAAAGGCTACTTTGATCGGAACTCAAACGGGATCAAGTATGATGATGCCAATAATGCTTTCTATCAAGGGGAATATCCCATGATCCTGACGGGAAGCTGGTTGTTTGGCGCGGTTATGGAGCAAGTGAAGACCTTTGACTGGGGAGTATTTATCCTACCCGGTAAAAAATACAATACCGGTTCCGGTGGTAATCTGTGGGTTGTGCCCAAGAACGCGCGAAATAAAGAACTTGCCTATGAATTTATCAATCTAACCTTGCAACCGAAATACCAGACAATAATGGCGGAAGCTGGTGGGATCCCGGTTAATGCTGATCTGGACCAAATTAAAGATCCAAAAGTTCAGGCTTTGAATGCGCTATTTGCGGAGATTGTTGAAAACGACGGGCTTGCCTTCTATCCCGACTGGCCAGTTCCCGGTTTTATGGATGCCTTGGGTGGTGGCCTCCAGAACCTGTTTACCGGCCGGATGAACAAGAATCAATTTTTAAATTCGCTCAGCAATACCTATTATGATTATAAAAATATGATCAAGTAAATATAGGATTGAAGCTACAAATTCGCGATTGCGGATTGGCCTTGATTCTTTGCAATGCACGCCATTTACGGTCGAGGTCTTTAACGATCAAAGCAGGGACGCCTGTTCAATGGCGTCCCTGCCTACCTAAGGCATTGTCTGCACAACCAGAGCTTTTCCCGCTGAAAGGGGGGCAATTGGAACGGTTTTCCAACCGGGCGTAAGGCTTATATTAAATGGCGTTAAAGATTTTAAAGGGGGACACGCGCAGATGAAAACCCGCCTGAATAGAGGATATTACTGGTTTTTAATTCCGGGTTTTATTTTGTTTCTCATCTTTGTGATGTTGCCGTTTGTGGCTAATATCTACTTGAGTTTTACCCGATGGTCGGGCGTGGGCATTCCCGAATTCATCGGTTTAAAAAACTATCTGCGGGCGATTGATGATTTTAATTTTTGGCTGTCCTTAAAAAATAATGTTGTTATTATTGTTGTCTTGACAACAATCCCGACGATTATCGCGCTCTTTCTGGCTGTTTTTCTGTTTCAATTTGTCGCCGTTAAAGTGGGAAAAACAACGGCTAATCTTTTTAAAGCCGGCTTTTATTTACCACAAATTATTCCGGTGGCAATTATCGGCGTAATATGGAAATGGATTTTACAGCCGAACTGGGGTGCCCTCAATGTTATTCTGGAAAAAATCAAATTAGGAAGCTTGGCCCAAAACTGGCTGGGCGATCCCGGCTATGCTTTGGGGGCCGTGCTTGTGGTTATGGTCTGGTTTCAGATCGGCTATCCGCTCGTTATTTTCATGTCCGCTTTGCAGCGGATCGATCCCCAAATCTACGAATCGGCCCGTGTTGACGGGGCCAAAGGGCTGCGGATGTTTCTCTCGATCACCTTGCCTTTGATTAGTCCCGAGTTTTATGTGGTTATTTTAACCACCATAATTTACTCGTTGAAGATTTTCGGTCCGATCTTTGCTTTAACGCGGGGTGGACCGGGTAACGCGACGATGGTTGCTTCCTATTTTTCCTATAAAAACTTTTTCGAGTTCTCCAATGTGGGTTATGGGGCCACCATGTCCACCATCATTAGTTTAATCATTATGCTCATTACTGTAGTCTACATTAAACTACAAAGCTTTGAAAGCACGGAAGGGGAGTGACGGGAGTGGAAAGGGTAGATATGCAAAGCATGAAAATGCCAATGCGGATGGTTTCCGCGAGAAAAAACAAGGAAGTATGGAAGAAAGCCAGCTACGTCGGGCTCCTCACTCTTTTTCTCCTCCTCTTTCTTATTCCCGTGGTCTTAATCGTCATCAACTCGTTTAAGGACGAAGCTGAATTTTATGCCCGGGGTGTATTAAGTTTGCCGCTCAAGCCGTCGTTCGATATTTTTCGGGAAGTTTGGCAACTGGTTGAGTTTGATGTCAAGTTATACAATAGTTTACTGATCAGCACCTCCGTTGCTTTTTTGGGGCTACTTATTTCGGTGATGAATGCTTACGCCATCGGCATCGGAAAAATCAAGTGGAGTAAGCTTTTCCTGGCCTTTTTCGCCTTCGCCATGGTCATCCCCCATGAAGCCCTTGCTTATCCGCTTTATTATATGATGAAACTGGTTGGCCTTTATGATACCAAGTTGGCGGTGATTCTGATTTTGTCGGTCTTACAATCGGCCTACGGCACCTATCTCCTCTCTTCGGTGTTTCGGACCTTTCCGACTTCACTGGTTGAGGCGGCTAAAATTGACGGGTGTAATAAATGGCAGATATTAATGATCGTTGTGGCGTTGAATAAACCTGCCCTCTCTTTGCTATTGGTCTTTTATTTCATCTGGACCTTTAATGAGTTTTTCCTGCCCCTGATTTTTCTGGTCTCCAACGCGAACCAGACTATTCCAATAGCGGTAACCTTATTCCAGGGACAGTACACCGGATACGCGACCATGCAGAGTGCATGTTCGCTATTGGGCATCTTACCTTGTATTGTCTTCTTCATCCTCTTCCAGCGGACGCTGACGAGAGGATTGGTGACTGGTGGCTTAAAAGGATAAGCATGAATCAGGAATTACAGGATCGGAAGGTCCCGACGCAGCAATTATTCGGAAAAAGATTTGGAGGAGTGTAAAATGAAATTTACTAATGGCCAGTGGTTAATGCGGCCGGGTTATAGTGAGTTAAACCCGCAAACGGTTTTTGATCACCATTTTGATGGGAAGAATCTGTTTGTTTATACGTCAACAAAGGTCATCACGGATCGGGGAGATCTGCTGGATCAAGGGACCATCACGTTTAAATTCAGTTCCCCGCTTAAGGAGATTATCCGGGTTGAAGTTGTGCATTTTGCCGGACAGAGAGAGAGCGGGCCCTACTTTGATCTGAACCTGGATCATCAGGGGCAAGTCAGTTGCGAACATGCTGGTCAATATCTGATTTTTCAGACGGGGGAGTTAAAAGCGAAAATCGATATCGAGGATTTTGCCATTGATTATGTCTACGGGGAACAGACGATCACCGCGAGCGGGAGAAGATCCACGGGTTACGTTCGAAATGATCGGGGCGAACCTTTTATCAAACAGCAGTTAAAACTGGATGTGGGCGAATGTGTCTACGGCTTGGGTGAAAGGTTTACCCCTTTTGTAAAAAACGGCCAAGTTGTTGAGATGTGGAACGAAGATGGGGGGACTTCTTCGGAGGTAGCCTATAAGAATATCCCCTTTTATCTTACGACGAAAAATTATGGTGTCTTTGTTAACCATCCGGAGAAGGTTTCTTACGAAATTGCTTCGGAAAATGTCCAGACGGTTCAGTTTTCCGTGCCTGGGGAAAAAATGGACTTTTTGATCATCGGTGGCGCATCCATGAAGGATGTTCTTCAGAATTATACGGCCCTGACCGGAAAACCTGCTCTGCCCCCCGCCTGGTCCTTTGGACTGTGGCTTTCCACCTCATTTACTACTGATTATGATGAAAAGACGGTCAATAGTTATATCGATGGTATGGCCCAGCGCGATATCCCGCTCCAGGTGTTCCACTTTGATTGCTTCTGGATGAAAGAGTTTCAGTGGTGTGATTTTCGGTGGGATGAAAGAGTGTTTCCTGATCCAGTGGGAATGCTCAAACGGCTTAAGGAGAAAGGATTAAAAATATGCGTTTGGATCAATCCTTACATTGCGCAGAAATCCAGGTTATTCAGCGAGGCCAAAGAAAAAGGCTACCTTTTGCAATTAAAAAATGGCGATGTCTGGCAGTGGGATCTGTGGCAGGCGGGGATGGGAATTGTTGATTTTACCAACAAAGACGCGTGTGAATGGTATAAAGGTCTGTTACGAGAATTAATCGCAATGGGCGTGGACTGTTTTAAAACCGATTTTGGAGAGCGGATCCCCACCAATGTGGAGTATGCCGATGGGTCCGACCCCCTCAAAATGCACAACTACTATGCCTATCTTTATAATAAAACCGTCTTTGATCTCTTGGTTGAGGAGAAAGGCCGGGAGGAAGCCGTCGTCTTTGCCCGTTCGGCCACGGCCGGTTGTCAAAAATTCCCGGTCCACTGGGGTGGTGACTGTTGGGCCACTTATCAATCGATGGCGGAAAGTTTAAGAGGCGGCCTGTCCCTATGCATGTCGGGTTTTGGCTATTGGAGTCATGATATTGGTGGTTTTGAAAACACGGCTACGCCGGATATTTATAAAAGATGGGTGGCTTTTGGGATGCTCTCCTCCCATAGCCGTTTGCATGGTAGTAAATCAATCCGGGTGCCCTGGGCTTTTGATGAGGAAGCGGTGGGGGTATTACGTTTCTTTACGAAATTGAAATGCCGCCTAATGCCTTATCTTTATGAAAGTGCCTATCAGACCAGTGAAAACGGGTACCCCATGATGCGGGCTATGGTGATGGAGTTTCCGGATGATCCGGCTTGTCGATACCTGGATACCCAGTACATGTTGGGCGACTGCTTACTGGTCGCACCGATCTTTAGCGCTTCCGGGGATGTTACCTACTACTTGCCGGAAGGAAAGTGGACACACTTCATAACCGGAAAAGAGATCAAAGGCGGAAAATATATCACGGAAAACCATGACTATTTTAGCTTGCCCCTGATGGTCAAACCCAACTCGCTTCTTCCCGTGGGTAATGTGGAAGATCATGCGGATTACGATTATGCCGATGGCGTTACTTTGCACCTGTTCAATTTGGAAAATGGGAAGGAGGCGAAAGCTAAGGTTAGAAACACCAAAGGCGAGTTGGAACTGGCGGTTGTGCTGAAAAGAATGGACAATATAATCCGGGTGCACGTTGAGGTGGCGAAGAAACCATGGGGAATTCTCCTTCGAAATATTGATAAAATAGCGGCGCAAAGTAAACTCCAAACGGAAACAACCCCGGAAGGTATTAAAATTGTGAACTGTCACGAGCAGGGAAATAGTTTTGAGTTGATGTTATAAGCGGAACTGCTTATGGGGCAGTGAAGCTTTTAGCACCGAAACAACTTTTACCAGCCAATCCCTCCTTGATAATAGGGTCAGAAAGGGAAAGTCCCAGGATTCTCCAGAGAAACCTGGGACTTTCCCTACTATACGGGCGTAACGAGAGCGATATAAAATTGTTTCCTTATAGAAAATGGTTTTTTTAGTCATTTATTTTCGTAAGGGAGAGGAATGCGCCGGACTATAGCGAATAGATACTGTATATTCATAAAAAATGGAACATATCCTTGGAAGGAACAGGATCATTTGAATGAAGTAAGCAGATCATTAGTTTTTTGGAGGGAATAATGGAGAAAATTGATACCATTCACAGCAGAAACAGACTGGTTTTGAAGATATTGTGGTTCTCCCTGTTTCTCGGTATGATCTCAAATTTTCTTAACAAGGCGCCGCTTAATGAGGTAATGGCCTTGGTTGTGATCGGTTTTTTGGGGACAGGTCTTGCCACCTATATGACTTACAAACGGAAGTATGAGGAATATGTCAGGTATGTTATTCTGGTTGGGATGTCCTTATTAACCTTCATGATTATTTCATTCAGTCAGGATATAGCCGATTATATCTTGTTATACTTTTGTTTAGCAGTGATCACTTTGTACCACGATTTTAAGCTCATCATTATCGAAGGGGTGATCGTGAGCCTGATCACCATCTACTTTTTCTTAGTATACAGCGATACTTTGTTCAAAGAACTTACGCCGACGCATATGATCACTTTGAATTTTTATTTGATCATCACCACGCTGGTCTTGGCCTTTCAAAGCAAAATTGGTACGAACATGCGGAAAAGTTTGGAGGAAAGCAACGAAAAATCGCGCGAAGATAACATCAAGTTGGAAAGGATGTTTGCGCAAACGCGGAAGACCGTTCAAACTCTTAATGAATTCAGTAGTGCCTTAATGACTAATGTAAAGGCGATGGGCGAAACAGCGAAAGAAATTACAATGGCCTTTTCACAGATTGCGGCGAGTGTTGATTCACAGGCCCAAAGCGTGAATGATATTAATGGTTCAATGCAGAAAAGTAACGATCAGTTACTGTCGGTGTCCGATGCTTCCACCAGCATGCACGCGCTATCCGGTTTTACGGTGGAAACAGTGAATGAGGGGAATAGCGAAATCAATGTTCTGACCGATGAGTTCAGCAAAGTGGGTGTGAATATTGATGATACCGTAACGCTGATGAACGATCTAAATGAACAAACCAATCAGATTGGGGTCATTCTCAATACAATCAACGAGATTTCAAGTAAAACTAATCTTCTTGCCCTAAACGCCGCGATCGAGGCCGCACGGGCCGGGGAACACGGAAAAGGCTTTGCGGTTGTGGCTGCGGAGGTAAGAAAACTTGCTGAGAATACCCAGCGTTCAACCGAGGAGATTGCGTTAATTCTCAACGAGGTGCAAGAAAAAGCAGAAAACGCAACCAAGAAAGTCCACGCGGTTCACGATTCCTTCGAATCGAGTAAAATGGTGACCCAAAATGTGGCTGCTGCCTTTAAAAAGGTCAATGAAAATACGAACAATGTATTAACCAATGCGCAGGAAGTTGACGAGAAGATCAAAAGTCTGCAAGAGACCCTCAATAAAATTGTGAACGAAACCGTCTCCATCTCTTGTGTGACGGAGGAGATCTCCGCATCGATCGAGGAAGTAACCGCAAGTATGACGGAGCAGAACGGAAAAATTGGGGAAATCGTCGACAGCTTCAAGAAGATCGAGGCTTTGGTTCAAGAGTTAAGTATGTTGACCAATTAAACTACGTGTCCGCTGGAGCCATTTCCTTCTTGATTTTAGTATTGACAAGTACGAAAGAATCTGTTAAATTATTATTAACTAGGAAAGTGTGCTTGGTTGGGCGAAAATTGAATATAAAACGGATTGTTACTGTTTAATCAGGCAAAACCAAACTTTTATTCTGAGTTTGGTTTTGCCTTTTTTTGTTAATTCTTGAACGAGGGTGATGAAGGTGGTTATTGAAAAAATCCTCAATAACAACGCGGTGATATCCCTTGGTGAAGAACAGGCGGAGATTATTGTTATGGGAAGGGGGGTAGCGTTTGGCAAAAGGCCGGGCGATTTGATCGACCAGAGCCGGATCGAAAAAGTATTTACTTTAAAAAATAACGATCTGACCAATAAATTAAAGCAACTCATTGCCGAAATTCCCATCGAGTATATCACGGTTTCCGAAGAGATCATAAACTATGCCAAATTGCAACTGGGGAAAAACCTTAATGACAATATTTATATTTCCCTGACCGACCATATTCATTATGCGGTGGAAAGATTTAAAAAGGGCATGACCATTAAAAATGGACTTTTATGGGAGATAAAAAATCTGTACAAGGAAGAGTTTCAAATAGGCCTGGAAGCCTTAAAAAAGATCGAGCAGGCTTTTGGTGTACGACTGCCCGAGGACGAAGCGGCCTTTATCGCCCTACATATCGTCAATGCTGAGCTAAATGAGGATATTGGTAATATTATGGCCATGACGGAGATTGTCCAGGAGGTTCTAAAGATTGTCCAGTATCATTACCGGGTTGATTTTGATCAGGAAAGTTTGAACTACTACCGCTTCATCACACACCTGAAGTTTTTTGCCCAACGCTTAGTAAACAAAGAGTTCTACCACGATGATGAACAGGATGACCTCTTCCAGATTGTCAAAACAAGGTATGCAGAGGCCTATGACTGCGCCCTAAAGATCAAGGAGTTCATCTATAAAAAATACCAATACATCATAACAAAAGAAGAGATGATGTATCTAACAATCCATATCGAAAGAGTGGTGAGAGTGCACTAAAGATTCGCGTCACTTGCTAAAAAAATTACCATTAGCCATTACTAAGGAGGTAAGCAGATGAATTACCAAACAATTGCCAAAGAGATCTTAACGCATGTCGGGGGAGAAGAAAATATCGAGCTTATGGATTATTGTGCAACCAGATTACGCCTGCGGTTGCGGGAGATGAATAATGTGGACCGTAACCGTTTGGAAAAGACCAAGGGTGTCTTGGGTGTAAACTACAGCGGAAATCGCGTGCAGATCATTATTGGCAGCGATGTGGCTAACGTATATAAAGCATTTACTAGTATGGTTAATCTAGAAAAGAACCGAACAACGGCCAAAGGCGGAGGGGAAAAATCAAAATTATCGGTCATCTTGGATACGATCGCCGGGGTCTTCACCCCCATCTTACCTGGGATCACCGGTGCCGGTATGATCAAGGCGTTACTGGCCTTATTTACCGCCTTCAATTGGATCTCACCGGAGACCCAGACCTATTATGTCTTGGATACGATCGCCGATGCCGCCTTTTATTTCATTCCGGTACTACTTGCTTATACTGCGGCGAACCGCTTTAAAACCAATCCTTATTTGGCAGTAGCCTTGGCCGGAGTCTTACTGCATCCTAATTTCACGGCGTTAATCAATGAAGGGCAAACCACAATTGGGTTCTTAGGAGTGCCGATTCGTCTGGCCTCTTACGGTTCTTCGGTCATTCCGATCATCTTGGGCGTTTGGTTCATGTCTTATGTGGAAAGATTTGCCGACCGGGTTTCCCCAAAAGTCGTTAAGTTTTTCCTAAAACCCTTGATAACCCTCTTGATTGTGGCCCCGGTAACATTAATCATCTTGGGACCAATCGGTACGATCATCGGCGATTATGTTGCCGAAGGGACTGTCTTTTTAAACGACCGGGTGAGCTTCCTGATTCCGACGTTGATGGGCGCCTTTTCCCCATTACTTGTCATGTTCGGGATGCACTATAGTCTGTTCCCGGTGGCTTTGTCCGCCTTTGCTGCGCTAGGCTATGAAGCAATCCTCTTACCAGGGATGTTGGCGGCAAATATTGCACAAGGAGCAGCCGCTTTGGCCGTTTCCATCAAGGCGAAGGACCAAGAGGTGAAGAGCTTAGGAAGATCGGCCGGCTTGACGGCGCTTATGGGGATTACGGAACCAGCGATGTATGGGATTAACTTAAGATATAAAAGGCCTTTCTTAGCAGTGATGATCGGTGGCGGCGTGGCTGGGATTTTTGCTGGAATAACGAAGGTGAAGTCCTACGGCTTTGCTTCTCCCGGACTAGCTTCTTTACCGATCTTTATCGGGGATACATTCATTTACTCTTTAATCACTATCGGCATTTCCTTTGCTTTAACTTTTGTTTTGACCTGGTTTTTTGGTATTGATGAAGAGACGGGGGCAGAAAGTAAAAAAAAACACAACTAGATTCCAGTAAAGCGATCGACATCAAAGCGCCAATCAAGGGGGAGATGATTCCGCTGCAACGCGTGAATGACGATACTTTTGCCAGTGAAGTCTTGGGGGCGGGGGTTGCCATCCGGCCGGCGATAGGTAAAGTGTACGCTCCGGTCGATGGGGTGGTGACCAGTTTTCACAAAGCCAGGCATGCGATTGGGATCACCTCCTTTGATGGCGTCGAGATCTTAATCCACGTTGGTATTGATACCGTGGAACTAGAAGGG
>DUQQ01000102.1 GCA_012837705.1 Hydrogenispora sp. | reverse complement strand
TCTATTCATTTAATCCATCTCCACCTCCACAGCTTTATAAGTGTGGAGGTGGAGATTATTTTGATTTATAAGCAAACACCGAAAGCAGAGAATCAAGAGCCTAACCCAGGCTCCTCTGGTCTACTCTATATAAGTGGGTTTTGCGTTCTTTAAAACATAATTTAATCCTTTGAGGCGATGAAAAAACAGAGGTTAAATCGCCAGATCGGCGGTATTGAATTTTCCTGACCAATCAGCAATCTTGTATATGATCTTTTTTTGCATGGTCCGTACCCGTTTTTCGCTGCAATGTAAAATATCGGCAATTTGGTAATTACTCAAATTTAATAAGTACTTACCTTCGGTTAATTTGATCTCTTCATCCGTCAAGCGGTTGATAATCAGCTCAAAGGGGGATAGAAATTCTAATAACTGATGGATCCGTGTTTGTGTTTTGACTAAAGCACGATTATTCTTGACTAAATCGCGGGAGATTTCGTCGATTAAGTTTTCGTACTCAACCATGACTGAAGAATAGTCAAAATCACCTTTCCTGGACTCCCAACTAACAACGCCGAATTTACGGGCATAACCCGGAATAGCTTTTGATTGGATCATATTTTTTTTTAGGTTTTCCAGACTTGATTTAAGAATTTTTTCCTTTACTTGGAGTCTTAATAGCCTTTCCTTCGAACGCCAATACAACCTAAGGAGATTTTCTGTTTCAATATACCATTGTTGCTCTTTTTTCATGGTTGGACACCTTCCATTTGCTCCCCTCTCTGCATCCTCTGCTCAATGTGGATCGAATTGGCGCTGGCATATATCCCATTGAACACAGATTCTAGTTTGTCTGCGGAAAGGATGGAAAATAGATTAGCCCTCAATTTCCTCTGATTATACATTTGTAAGAGATCATTAACTATTTCCACCCAAAGAAACTCTATGATGGTCAGCATTTTCCAAACCTCCTTTGGCCAAAACAGGGCAGTTGAAACGCTTCAAACTGCCCTGTTTACATTGTAATTGTAATTGAATGATACCGGTCGATTTTCTTCCAAAACCTCCTTTCCCCATTGTTTTATGGAAAAAAAAAGCGCTTCGCCCGCTTCGGGTTGAGCACTCGTATCTGGTAATATTATAGCATAAATAATTATCTAAATCGCGGCGGAAATACGGACATTACCAATTATGTAAAAAAGTATCAATTACGGCAAAAATCTGTTTTTTTAGCTTCAACAATTTGGGAGCGAATGACAGTTATCGCTAAATATAGTAAAATAAAGCATATTGATGAATGTTGCCCAACGGTAACAGAGGAGGGGCAAACATTATGGGCAAACCAAAAAAAGAAAAGAAATTAACTCCGCGGCAAATGAAACAGCTGCAAAATTTCAACACTTTACGGAAAAAATTACTGGAAAAGGGCTATACGGAAAAGAAGTTGTCATTTGACCTTGTTAAAGCAAACTCGGTGGCTTTTATATCGACTTTACCAATTGTTCTGGTTTTATTGGTGCTTTATATTGTAGTCAATGGTGTTGACCAAACGGCTTCCGGATCCGGATTTATGTTTATTATCATGGTGTTGGTGGGAATTGTCATTCACGAATTGATTCATGGTGCAGTAGGAGCGGTTTTTGCGAAGAACAAATGGCAGTCGATCCACTTCGGGTTCGACTGGGCAACCTTTACCCCTTACTGTCATTGTGCCGAAGCGCTTTCCGTGGCCCAATACGCTTTGGTTATCGTCCTGCCCACCCTTCTCTTAGGCTTTCTACCATACTTGATCGGTTTAGCTTTCAGTCTGTTGCCAATAGCCCTTTATGGACTTCTGTTTATTTTCATGGGTGGTGGCGATGCCTATATACTATGGCTGATCCGGAAAGAAAGGCAGGGTGTTATCCTTGACCATCCTTTTTTAGGAGGATGTGTAATCTTTCATCCCCAGCATCAAGATGATCAATCCATGCTGGCTATGCTCGAAGAATAAAACGATAAAACCCGGATTTTAACGGGACGCCGAAGTTAAACTAGATGAGGCTGTTAGCAATCGAACATTAAGTTCGTTGTGCCACAGCCTCATCTACTTAGCTTACAAGGTTGGGTGAATTAACGGCCTTCCTTTAGTCACCAAAAGCAACTAAGGTAAGGGTCTGGTTCATATGGTGCCTTTGGAGTTGCTCCCCATGGGTGTTAAAACCACAAATCGGACCAAGTTTGGCGTACTCCTGGGCGATAATGTCGGTTTGGTTATCCTTTTTAAACTGTAAATATCTTAGCAGACAATTGAAAAGGATCACGCCCTTACAGTTAGGCAGCTTTTGCTTGATGGTTTCAACGGTTTTCCTTGCTTCGGCAATAGCATCAATCGGTTTTAGTAATTTTACTCTTGTGCCTGGTAAGATTAGAGAAGCGAAGGCAATAGCTTTGTCATCTACGATTGAAGTGGGGGCGGTAATCCAGATGTCTTCACCAAAGGTTCGGCCGAGAGGATTGGCGAAAAACACATCACGGAAGTTTTCCCTTAAATAATCCATGTCGATTCCCAAAATACGGGCATACTCTTCGGCGGCGGGTTTGCCGTTTAGTTCAAGGACTAGTCGGTCTTTAATATTGGCACTGGTTACTTCTAATTGAATGTCCGTGGGTGTGTAGATATTTTCCTTGTAGAAGAGCATTTCATGGGAAGTCTTGATAAAAACGATGGCGGCGGCATTTTCCATCGTCTCTCCGTTAACACTTACTAGCGTCTCTTTGAAGTCTTCGTCCGCCGCACTACCGCCGACAATGTCTAACTTGGGGAAATTATTACGGAGAAGCGATAGGATTTTTTCTTCTGCTGCTTGTGAGCTGTCGATTAACGTTAGGATAAAACCGTCGTCCGAATCGGGAGTAAGACCGATGGTACTGGCTGCGTGTAGGATGTCATCCTTCGCAAAGATAACTTTTTGGTTGATTTCTTTCATTAAATACGGGGCTGCCTCGAAATCATCGGCCGCAATACTCAAGGCGGAGATGCTACCTTCTGTGAAGCCCTGGTTGCTGAGTTCACCTGCTGTTGTGCACCCTACGACATCAATCTCGGGCAAGTATTCTTTGAAGATTTGTGCGACTTCTTTGATGTCATATTTTTTACTGGAAAAAACATGACAAGCTTCATCTGGGGTTGACGGATATTTGCAACCAACTTCGCAACTACAGACCTTACATCATCTCCACTCTGATTTCCCGTTAACATTTGAAACATCTGTTTCTCCTCCTTTTTTATAGTTGGTACCCCCTATTTTTGGGGTGAAATTTAATTCTGCAATTGTCCTACGGTAATATGTTTTAGGAAAATCAGTAATAAAAATAATCTTTAATCTTAGTATACTATATACATGCAATTAATACAACTGTAACCGAATGTTTACGTTGGACTTACCATAATATGGAATACAAAAACCCTGTTTATAACCGGGTCGATTTGACTAAGGAGAAGGTTTCCACGTTAAAATATGGGTTTTACTTAAGTATAATTAAAACAGGCGGAAACCACGGATGGGATCATTTGGGAAAGTGTTGGCGGGAAAGGAAAAATACGGTCTGGGGCGAATAAGGTGGTTAATTGAGATTAAAGGAGAGTGGTCGGGTGCTTACGCTGACCGTATTTTTGAGTGGTGCCGTTTTAATGTCCTTAGAGATGGTGGGCAGCCGGATTTTGGCCCCCACTTTTGGCAGTTCGATCTACATCTGGGGTTCTTTAATCGTTGTAGTTATGGCCGCCTTGACCCTCGGCTATTATCTTGGTGGCCGCATTGCGGACCGCTATCCCCATTTATTAGTTATCGGTATTATCTTGGCTGTGGCCGGGGCCTTCATTGGGTTTCTTCCCTTCTGGACCAGCCAGGTCAATTCCTTTTGTGGACGGCTGGAACCACGTGCCGGTTCTCTCCTGGCGGCTTGCGCCTTTTTTTTTCTCCCCAGTATTCTCTTGGCCACGGTTTCACCCTATGCGGTCAAGCTGGCGGGGCGTGATTTTGAAAACCTGGGGAACATTGCGGGCCGTTTATCGGCCATCTCCAGCACCGGGAGTGTCATCGGTACCCTGGTGACTTCTTTTTTCCTGATCCCCCTCACGGGGGTACGGAATATCGTACACTCCCTCGGGCTGATCCTGCTTTTATTGGCCCTCTTAATCATTGGCCGGGAGGCCGGGCAGGACAAACGGTCTGCCCCTGGGCTTTTATGGGTAAGACGCGGCGTCGGCCTGGTGGTTTTGGTTTTGATTGTGCTTTTAGCCGTTTTCTGGCGGTCGACGGCACGGCGTGCCGCCTTTAATCGGGATGAGGTGCTTTATGAACGGGATACCTTATACAACCACGTGCAGGTTACCCAATACGGTTCTTTGCGCTACCTGCACTTTGATAATTCGATGCAGAGTGCGATTGATCTGAATAACCCCTTACATATGGTTTTTCGCTACACCTCTTTCCTCCATTTAGGGGTAGTGGCCCATCCCCAACCGGAACGGGTGCTCTTTATCGGCTTGGGCGGCGGTTCCGCGCCCTTGAAATTTCTCCATGATTATCCTTCCTTGAAAGCTGTTGATGCGGTGGAGATTGATCCGGAAGTTGTCAAGGTGGCGCGGACCTATTTTGCGTTACCCGAGGACCCCCGTCTGCGGGTGGTTACGCAAGACGGCCGTTTGTTTATCCAGCATACTGCGGAAGAGATTGCCCGCGGCCAGAGTACACCCTATGATTTGGTGGTGATCGACGCCTATTCGTCAAGTACTATTCCTTATCACCTCACCACCATGGAGTTTCTCCAGGCGGTCCGGCAGGTTTTAGCCCCCGACGGCGTGGTTGTTTCCAATATTATTGGGGCAATTACGGGCCCTTATAGTAGCCTGTTCCGGGCGATGACCCGTACTTTTGGTGCGGTGTTTCCCCAGTGCTATATCTTTCCCGTTTACGGTTGGGACGGGGAGGATGATACCGCAGAACAGAATATTATCCTGATTGCGACGGTGGATCCGCACTTCCGGTCGAAAGCAGCCTGGCAGAAGCAGGCAGAGGAGTTGTACGCCCAGGAGCGGATCGTGGAGGATGTCCCTGTATTCGTCCGCAACATGGTAGATGCCCCCTTGGTCTTTCAGGAAGCATGGTTGGCCGATGTTCCGCTCCTGACCGACGATTACGCACCGGTAGATACCTTGAATCACCCGTTGTTATAAAAATGAAAAGCTGCCTATTGTCTAGATGTTTAATAATATTGTGTTATAATTAAAGTTGAAATATTTTACAAAGGAGGCTTTATAATGAAAAAACTCAAATGCCTGTTCGTGTGTTGTCTTTTGCTTCTGGTGACAACAACGCAAGCACTGGCAAGTGTAGGCCAGAGTGGTCTGTCGGCGGAGGCGCTCCTCGGTAATCTGGCACAGACTAAGAAAACGGAACGGACGATCGGCGGAGTGACGCTAACAGCTCTCGGGGTAGGTACTGGGGTTTTAGTTTCAACCATTGAAGCCGATGGTAAAACGAATGAAGAGGAGGTAAAATCGGCAAAGACGATCGGATATCTTGGCTCTGGGCTTATGGTCGGGATGGGGATTATTACCTTGGCCTTACCTTCAGAAGCAGAAAACCATTACAGGGATGTAAAAACCATTGATGACCCGGTTGCACGGGAGAATGCGGCCTATGGTAGTCTGCTCTACTGTGCAGAAAAGGCCAAAAGAGCACGGTTAATTGACGGGGCTGTAGCAGCTGCCGCTGCATGTTATTATTTGTTTTCCGAACCGGATTACTATTACGAGACCAATTATTATACATATTGTGGTCTGATCTTTGCGGCTGGTGCTGCTTCCAGTTTCTTGGTTAAAAGTGTTGAGGAAAAAATACTTGACCAGTACCACCAAAGTCGGAACTACAGTGCGGATGCGGGGCGACCTCTTCCCAAACTGACGTTGGGTTGGTTACCGAATGGTAGTATTACCGCGGTTTATAGTTATCAGTTTTAACCACCTGAGCTGGAGCTTTTCCGGCTTTTTCATAAAACGGGTCAGGTTCTTCCAATCCTGTCTTATTGCTGGTAAAACCCAATTTGGGCAGGAAATATAGCCTCCGGTTTCGAATTGACTCTTAAATTCAATTTGGAGGCTAAAAGATGAAAAAGACCAGAATCATACTTGTTTTCACACTACTTCTTCTTACCATGAGTTGCCGTTTGGTCTGGGCCGGTGCGACAGTGAAACTTGGGTTCGAGCCGGGTGGTGATCTTTCGACCAACATCAGTGGCTACATGTTGGGCTATGGGGTTAATTCCGGGTTGTCTGTTGCCGGTGAATATCTTGTTGCCCTCAATGATAAGGTGGAAGTCGGTGGTGGACTGGAGTACCAATTAAAACAGAACGTGCGGGGGTTAGAGGCTGGTTTCAGTTTTATCCCTTTCTACGGGATGGCAAAGGTAAAAGCCCCGTTCAGCACCGATCTAAACACCTATTTTACCGGTAAAATTGGCTATAATTATTTGACCCTTGATGAAAAAGTAGCCGGTTTTGATTACGGTGGTGGTTTATTCTATGGGATCGGTTTTGGGATCGATCTGAATGATCGGTTTACGGTTGATGCGGAATACTCGGTCAACAGAGGAGAGTTGGGCTATATCCTGAAACAACCCTTTGATTATTCGAAGATCCGCTTCGGTGTCGGTTACAAGTTCTAAAGGAACCAAAAGGACGACGCGGAAGTACAAAGCTCCCTTCGGGTAGGCGGTTGCGTGGCAACGGCTGTCCGGAAGGGAGCTTTTTTCTTTTCTATAAAGCCTTGTGCTGGTTGATTAATCTTGATCCGGAAGGTTAATCCCAAGAAGGCCCAAGTTAATTAGTTACGAGGAGCGGACGCGCATAGTTCGAGGCAGAACTTTTATTTATTGATTATAATTGTTCCAAGTCGTAGGGTGTTTCTTGGTATACGTAATAGTTCAGCCAGTTGCTAAAGAGCAGATTGGCGTGGCCGCGCCACTTAACCACGGGGTTTCGCGTAGGATCATCGTCGGGAAAATAATTTTTCGGGACTGCGATCGTAAGGCCCTTATTGATGTCCCTTTCGTATTCCGCCTTTAACGTCAAGGGATCGTACTCGGAGTGCCCGGAGACAAAAACTTGTCGACCATTACGGGCGAGAACAATATACACCCCGGCCTCTTCTGATTCAGCCAAGAGCTGCAGTTCCGGGATCTTGAGAACGTCTTCCTTACGAACTTCGGTATATCTGGAGTGGGGCACGTAAAACTCGTCGTCAAAACCGCGGAGTAACTTGACATGGAAATGCTGCGGATCGATCACATGTTTAAAGATACCGAATAACTTTTTCTCCAACGGATATTTAGGGATCCCGTAATGATAATAAAGCGCGGCTTGGGAGGCCCAGCAGATATGGAAGGTGGAAAAGACATTAGTAACGGTCCAAGCCATAATCTCGGTTAGTTCCTCCCAATAATCTACTTCCTCATATTCGATCTGTTCGACCGGCGCGCCGGTAATGATCATTCCATCAAATTTAGTGTGTTTGATCTTTTCAAAGGTGGTATAGAACCGTTTCAGATACTCGACAGGGGTGTTTTTTGGCTGATGGGTTTTGGGATGGAGTAAAGTAACTTCCACCTGTAGTGGTGTATTGGCTAATAAACGGAGCAGCTGCGTCTCGGTTACACTTTTGTTCGGCATCAAATTCAAAATAACAATCTTTAAGGGCCTGATGTCTTGGTGAAGGGCTCTTTCTTCATCCATAATAAAAACATTTTCGTTCTGGAGAATTTCAAGCGCCGGTAAATTAGTCGGGACCTTAATCGGCATGGCGTTCCTCCTATTCATAGTGCAATCCTAAATTTTATTAATTGTACTTCCTTCCGATCATTTCGTCAACAACATTTTGGCGAATCTTTGCGCGCTCTTTTTAGAACAGGTTTTTCTTCGGAATCAGCTACTATCGGGCAACACCCACGGAGACTAATGGAGAAAAAATTTTTCTAAATTATAGTTGATTCTTTCTAACCCCTATAGTATAATCGTGATAATTTATCTTTACCATGTAACCCGCCCTGAATAATATGATATAAGTTTTCGCGACTGCGAAAATAAAAAATAAG
>DUQQ01000005.1 GCA_012837705.1 Hydrogenispora sp. | reverse complement strand
GCTAAAATGGCTTTTGTCTCTGAAGACCGCCGCGGTGTCGGTTTGTTACTGGACGAATCAATTGCGGTCAACGTCGTTTTGACCAGTATCGAAGCGCAGAACAAATTCTTACGACGGACGCTGATTCCCGGTGTTCATCTGCTCGACCAAAAAGCAGTCCGCGATTATACTTTAAAAATAATTGAAGATTTAGATATACGATGCACCGGACCGAACCAACCGGTACGGCGCCTTTCCGGCGGTAACCAACAGAAAGTCTGTCTGGCCCGGGCTTTCTCGCTGGAACCGGAGATCCTTTGGGTTTCGGAACCAACCCGGGGAATCGATATTGGCGCGAAAAAACTGGTGCTTGATCTTTTGGTCCGCTTCAACCGGGAATACGGCATGACAATTATCATGACCTCTAGTGAACTCAACGAGTTAAGAAGGATCTGTGACCGGATCGCCTTGGTTTACGACGGAAAAATCGCCGGTATTCTGAAACCGGATGCTTCTGATCGGGACTTTGGTCTAATGATCGCTGGTAAGCAACCAACAAAGGAGGTGGGCTGAGATGGAATTGAAGATGAGCAAAGTGAAAAATATCTTTGATCCCCACCATCTCAAGGCATTCTACGAAAAATTCGGCTTGCCGCGCCTGATCATCAGCAGTTTTCTTCTGGCCCTTTTTATTTTGGCTTTTATCATGAAAATGGACATCACTATTCTGCTCAGCGACTCGCTAGCGCGGATCGGGATGAACGGCCTCCTGGTCCTGGCCATGCTCCCAACCTTGGTGACCGGGGTCGGTCTCAACTTCGGCCTTCCCGTCGGTTTTGTTTGTGGGTTGGTCGGAGGCGTCATCAGCATGGAGTATGACTTAACCGGCTTTACCGGGCTTTTTGTGGCCATGCTTTGCGCCATCCCCCTCGCCGTTATTACCGGCTATTTATACGCAGCACTGCTGGATCGAGTCCGGGGCCAAGAGATGATGGTCGGGACCTATGTCGGTTTTGCGGTGGTTGCCGGGATGTGTATCTTCTGGCTGACGGCTCCCTTTAAGAACCCATCCATGATCTGGGCCATCGGCGGCAAGGGCTTGCGCGTCACACTAACCTTGTATGAACATTACAGCAGGATCCTCAATAACTTCTTATCGTTCAAGCTTTTTGGGGTAACCATTCCCACCGGATTATTGCTGTTCTTTGGGTTTTTCTGTTTGCTAGCCCATCTCTTTTTCCGCACCCGCACCGGGCTGGCTATGGTTGCAACCGGAGCAAATCCCATGTACGCAAAGTCTTCTGGGATTGACACCCGCACCATGCGTTACACCAGCGTGATCCTTTCGAATGTGCTTGCTGCCATCGGCGCCCTGGTGTACGCCCAAAGTTACGGGTTCCTGCAGCTTTATACAGCACCTTTATATATGGCGTTTCCTGCCGTAGCGGCGGCTCTGATCGGCGGCGCTTCGCTGAAAAAAGCCACCGTCGGCCATATCATTATCGGGACTATTCTCTTCCAAACCTTATTGACAATTGCTTTACCGGTAACCCAAACCGTACTACAAGGGACCGACATTAGTGAGATTGCCCGTATGATTATCAGTAACGGCATGATTCTATACGCTTTAACAAGGAACGAAAGGGGGTAAAAGATAATGGCTGATTCAAAAGTTGCACCAAAAACCTCATTGCAGAAACCACCAGTTAAACAAGATAATAATCAATCTAGCTTCGATCGCATCCTCAGCGAGCTATCCGTTCCGCTCTTCTTTGCGCTGCTTTGTTTTGCCGGAATCGTTGCTGCGCAGCTCAATCCGCGTTTTTTGATCAATGAGATCATTACCCGTTTAGCACGGAATCTCTTCTTGGTCTTATCACTGATCATTCCCGTCATCGCCGGGTTAGGACTGAACTTCGGAATTGTCATTGGCGCCATGTCCGGACAGGCGGCTTTAATTATCGTTACCCATCTGGAAATCGGCGGACTCCCCGGGTTTTTACTCGCTGCTTTGATCTCGGTTCCTTTCTCCATTTTCCTCGGCTGGTTGACCGGTCTGGTTTTAAACCGGGCGAAAGGACGGGAGATGGTCACCGGTTATATTCTAGGGTTCTTCGCCAACGGCGTTTACCAACTAGTCTTTTTGGTTCTGGTTGGAACCCTGATCCCCATGAATAATCCGAAGATGATGCTTCCCTCCGGGATCGGGCTCCGCAACACCATGGACTTGATCGCCGTTAACCGGGCTTTAGACCGCGCCCTGTTCAGTTCCCTGAAACTTGGACCTTTCCAGATCCCCTGGGCTACTTTCCTGGTCATTGCTGCTTTATGCCTTTTCACGTCTTATTTTACAAAGACAAAATTGGGCCAGCAAATGCGTGCCGTCGGTCAGGATATGCATATCGCCGAAGTTTCCGGGATCAATGTCAACCGCACCCGGTTGATTGCCATCATCATCTCGACCGTACTTGGGGCTTGGGGACAATTAATCTACCTGCAAAACCTCGGCACCTTTAACACCTACAACAGCCACGAGCAAGTCGGGATGTTCTCCATTGCAGCCCTTTTGATTGGTGGTGCTTCCATCTCCAAAGCCACCATTTGGAATGCGATCATTGGCGTCCTGCTCTTCCACACCTTGTTTGTGGTTTCGCCCCTTGCGGGCCAACGCATCCTCGGTATTCCCCAAGTCGGTGAATACTTCCGGAGCTTCCTGGCTTACGGCGTTATTGCCGTGGCGCTTGCGCTCCACGCTTGGCAAAGCAAGAAACAAGCCCAGAAGCAAGTGGACGCCCAAGCCGAGCAATTGCTGGAGGATTAATCAATCCGAACCTAAAACAGAAAAAGAAGTTGTTCACCGCTTTTGAACAACTTCTTTTTTGTTTACTCGTCACATTAAACTGCTTTTGCTTTACCCTGACCTTTCTGTTCAATTTCACGATCTCCCCCTTTATATACGGGCGGCAAAGGAGAGAAAACCCAAGAAGTAGTCGAAAAAGAGCCTAACAAACCAAATTATTCGCAAAGTTTTCCCGGGGTAGGGGAGAGAAAGGGAATCGGGTAGGAGACTACCCATTAGTTGAATAGCCGACCTCCCACACTACCGTACGTACCGTTCGATATACGGCGGTTCCAAAGTTTTGTCTTCTGCTGACGTCTCACGATAAATCTTATTTCAACCGAACTTCATACGCTGTTTCCGCCTGTCCTTGAGACCTCGCGGTGGACACCCTTGGTGTTCAGCAATGTCCTTCCCACTACCAGGGCGGACTACAAACTTTCACCGCTTAGATCGCGCCCATGCTGGGCGCACAAAAAAAGAAGGTTTCCGTTTCCGGAAACCTTTTATCTTTCATAATGGAGCCAGCGATCGGACTTGAACCGATAACCTGCTGATTACAAGTCAGCTGCTCTGCCAATTGAGCTACGCTGGCTTTATTTATCCTAACAATAATTGATTATAGCACAAATTGAATAGCCCTGCAAGAGCCAAGCCGCATAATAAACGCAAAAAGCGATTACATTTTAAAATGGGATTTACGTCCTTTCAGTTCCGCCTTTTTCGCGTCATTGAACCGGTTAACGGTGGACAAATACCCCGTAATCCGGCGTACTCTCCGGATCTCCGCCGACTGACAGGAAGGGCATTCCGCTTCAAAGATCCCCCGGTTGCCACAGACCAAGCACTCATCAATGGGGAAGTTAATCCCGGCGTAGCCGAGATCGGCCGCCGCCATGTGCCGGATGATCTTCTCAAAAGCTTCCATGTTATCCACGGGCGGAGCGTCAAACTCCACATAGCTGATGTGCCCCGCATTGGTGAAGCGGTGGTAGGGGCCCTCCAGGTTAATCTTGTCATAACAGCTGATCTCCTGTTCGACCGGGATATGGAAACTATTCGTGTAGTACTCTTTATCGGTAACTCCGGGGATCACACCGTATGCTTTGCGGTCGATCCCGACAAACCGTCCGGAAAGCCCTTCGGCCGGGGTGGCCAGTAAAGTATAGTTCAGATCATACTCCTCGGCCATCTCATCGATCCGCTGGCGCATATGACTGACAATCTCCAGGCCTAGCTGTTGGGCACCAAGGTCTTCCCCGTGGTTCACGCCGAGCAGCGCCGTTAAGGTTTCGGCCAGTCCAATAAAACCAACAGAAAGGGTCCCATGCTTAATCACCGGGCCGATCGGATCTTCCGGTTTAAGCTTTTCGGCATCAAGGTAAAGGTGTTGTCCCATTAGGAACGGCATGTCCTTAACTTTTAGTTTGCTTTGGACCCGATAGCGGTGGTAAAGTTGACGGCAGGTCAGCACAATAATCCGGTCCAGCTCGTTATAGAAGGACTCCAGATTACCCTGGGCTTTAATGGCAATCCGGGGAAGATTGATCGTGGTAAACGAAAGGTTCCCCCGTCCGGTGGAGACTTCCGCCCCATGACGGTTGGCAATCACCCGGGTCCGGCAGCCCATATAGGCTACCTCCGTCCCATACTGGGCGTTGAATGACGAATCCATAAAGCTGAAAGTGGGATTCAACCGTTGCGCCGCCACCCGCATCGCCAGTTGGAAGAGGTCATAGTTGGGATCGCCCGGATCAAAGTTGATCCCTTTCTTCAAACGGAACAGAATGTTGGGGAAGATCGGCGTCTCGCCCCGTCCCAACCCTCTTTCGTGGGCCAACAGCAGTGAACGGGTGACCAACCGACCCTCTGGAGAAGTATCGGTCCCCAGGTTTATGCTGCTAAACGGGACCTGTGCCCCCGCCCGGCTGTGCATCGAGTTTAAATTATAGATCAGCGCTTCCATCGCCTGGTAGACCTCATCTTCGGAGCTACCCTGGACAAACGGCGCCATATCGCGGTCGAAAAAGGCAAAGGATTGGCCGCCGTGCATATCGTTCTGCGAACTTTGCAGAATAATCGCGGCTAGCGCGGCAGCTGAAGCAATCCGCTTCGGGGGCCGGATATAACCGTGGCCGGTATTAAAACCCTCCGTAAGTAGTCGGCCCAAAGGAATCTGAATACAGGTTAAGGTCTTGCCGTAGAAATCCAGGTCATGAATGTGGATATCGCCCTTAATATGTGCTTCAGAAAACTCCTCTGGAATTAAACGGTAAAGGTAATACTTTTTACTGGCCGCGGAAGCAATCTGTAACATCTTCGCCGATGGCGAATTGCTGACATTGGCGTTTTCCCGGCTCGTTTCCACAAGGATCTCTTCCACCACATCCATCAGTTCGGACTTGGTCTCGCGCAAGCGTGTTCTGCGGTCCCGGTAAAGAATATAGGCCTTGGCCGTTTTGGCATGTCCGGTTTCGATCAAAACCTTTTCGACCGCATCCTGCACTTCTTCCACGGTAGGAATCCCGGCTGTTTTGGTTTTGGCCACATATTTCACGACAACCTGCGCCAGTTCTTCCGCCAGTTGCTTGTCTTCGCCACCAACCGCCCGCGCCGCTTTAAAGATCGCCTCGGTGATCTTACTGATCTCGAAGGGCACAATCCGCCCATCCCGTTTCTGAACCGAACGAAAGATCCGTTCCGGAGGTGCGGTCGGGTTGCGGAATTGAACTAACCGGACATTCCCCAAATCTTTTTCCAATTCTTCCTGGACTTTCGCCATCTCAAAATCACCCGCTATTCCTGTTTTTTCTTCGCTCCGAGGAGGTGCTCGAGCTCGCGCATGAAGATATCCAGATCTTTAAATTGCCGATAAACCGAAGCAAAACGGACATAAGCCACTTCATCGATCTCTTTCAACCGCTCCATAATCAGTTCGCCAATCACGGTGCTTGGCGTTTCGGTCTCATTCCGCTTCCGGATTGCTTGTTCGACTTCATCGGCAATCTTTTCGAAGGTTTCGAAGGATAACGGCCGCTTTTCACAGGCTTTACGCAGTCCGTTGATGATCTTCTCCCGCTTAAAGGGCTCCCGTCGTCCGTCCTTTTTGATAATAATTAAGGGCTCTTCTTCAATGCGTTCATAGGTCGTAAACCGGCGTTCACAAGCCAAACACTCCCGTCGCCGTCGAATCGCCAGCCCTTCTTCGGAAGAGCGGGAGTCAACTACCTTACTTTCGAGTTGATGGCAAAAAGGACAACGCACTTTTTACCCCCCTTATCCCGAGCTCCAGTCAGCATCCACCCCTATATTTTGTGGTCCTACTTATTATAACCCCCATATATTGTTTTGTCGACCTTTTTTACCTCCCCTATTCCTTTTTTTTCCCCACGCTATGTCCATTTTGCGCCAAATATATATTCGAACCAACCTTTTTCATTGTTTTTGAAACGGATCGCCTTTAACAACTACTACCGGCCAAGTAGCCGGTGGAAAAGGCAATCTGCAGATTAAAGCCGCCGGTATAGGCGTTCACATCGATCACTTCGCCGGCAAAATAAAGGCCCTTGACGAGCTTTGATTCCATGGTCGCCGGATTGATCTCTTTAACCGTTACGCCACCGGCAGTGACGATCGCCTCTGTAAGTGGCCGTAATCCGGTAATCTCCACTTCTAAGCCTTTCAGAAGCACCCCCAGCCGTTCCCGTTCAGCCCGGGTAATTTGGTTGACCGGTTTGTCGGGCGGGATCCCGACCAACGCAACGATCACCGGAACCAAGGCGCGCGGCAGGAGGTCACCAAGGGCATTACGGAAATGCTTCCGGGCGTATTTCGCAAAATCCCGTTGCAGGCGTAGGTCCAATTGCTCGGGAGTGAGCGCTGGTTTCAGATCAATAACTAGACGGTAATGGGTCGCGGACTCCAGATGGGTACTGGCCGAAAGCACAATTGGCCCGGAGACCCCGAAATGGGTAAAGAGCATTTCGCCAAAGTCGGTGTAGATGGTCTTTCCTTCCTTGGATAGGACCTTGATGGCCACGTTCTTCAAGGAAAGGCCCTGCACCTCCCGGACCCAGGGGGTGGCCGCTTCCAGCGGGACCAACGCCGGTTTCAAAGGGGTAATAGTATGGCCCAACGCCGCGGCCAACCGGTAACCGTCACCGGTCGAACCGGTTAGGGGGTAGGAGCAGCCGCCGGTGGCAATAATGACACTGTCGGCCACTAGCGTCTCGCCATGATCCAGCTTTACACCACACACCCGTCCTTCTTCCACCAAAACCGCCGCCACAGCACCAGTCTTGATCTGGACACGCGAATGGGTTAAAAACTTTTCTAAAGCCGCCAAGACATCGCTGGCACGATCAGAAGCGGGAAAGACCCGGCCGCCCCGTTCCACCTTGGTGGGAAGACCCCATTCCTGGAAAAAGGCGATCACATCCTGGTTCGAGAAACGGTGAAACGCACTGTATAAAAACTTCCCGTTCCCCGGGATGTTGGCAATCAACCCCTCCAGATCGGTCATGTTGGTCAGATTGCACCGGCCTTTCCCGGTAATTAAGAGTTTCCGGCCCAGCCGTTTGTTTTTCTCTACTAGAAGCACCGGGCGGCCCCGACGCCCGGCGGTACCCGCAGCCATCATGCCCGCCGGTCCACCCCCGATGACAATAACCCCATCCGTAGCCATACCGTTTCCTCCCCATTTCTTTAAGATCATCGCCCCGTATAACCACTTCTCTTACATTTTACCACCATTGATACGAAAAAAAACGAGAACCGCTTTGGACAAAAAAAAAGCGCCACCATGTGGTGGCTAATGAATTGCAACCTTTAGAGTTACCGAGAAAATCACCTACCCCGACTGCCGGCGTGGTCAGAGGCAGGGCGAGCCTCACCCCTCAGCTGGCGCCTAGCGTCGGAATGACGCTCTGCAAACCCTTTGGCAAAACGGATCTGCCAAGAGTTTGTACTTAGATGATATCAGATTGGCATCGAATCCGCAATTTAGTTTCCAACCCATAATTAGGGGTTTAAGGCTTGTTTTTTTCCTCTATGTCGTTTTTACCTCTTTTTCCTCCGTTTTTCGTCTGGTTTACCTTAATTCCCCGGTTGTAGCTGGGCTAATCGTCTTGCGCACTCGGCGGCCGTAACGCGGACCTTTTGCTCATCCTCCGCGAGGATTCTTCCCTCTTTCACCAACCACTTACCATTGACCATCACCGCAGAAACATCGCTACCACGTGCCGTATAGACCATAAGAGAGACCGGGTTGAAACAAGGCGTCAGATGGTTCTGCTCCAGATCAATCATGATTAAATCGGCCTTCTTCCCCGGTTCCAAACTGCCAATCTGATCCCCCAGGCCCAAGGCGCGGGCACCGTTGATCGTCGCCATCTTTAAAGCGGTCTCCGCCGGTAAAACCGTGGGGTCATTGTTGACCACTTTATGTAATAGCGAGGCGGTCCGCATCTCGGTGAACATATCAAGCCGGTTATTGCTCGCCGCGCCGTCGGTCCCCAGACTGACCAGCACGCCGGCCTTTTGCAACTGCGCGACCGGGGCAATACCACTGGCCAGTTTTAGGTTACTGGATGGGTTGTGGGCCACCGCCACTTTTTGTTTGGCTAAATATGAGATCTCCCCTTCATCCAGCCACACACCGTGGGCCAGTAATACCGGGCGAGAAAAAAGCCCTTGGTCCACCAGGTAAGCAATGGGGCGCTTCCCGTAGTTTTTCCCAATCTCCTCCAGCTCATCGCGGGTTTCCGATACATGAATATGGAGAGATAGCTGATAATGCCGGGCCGCCGTTATGATCTGGCGGAGGGCTGCTGGTGATAACGTATAGGGCGCATGGGGCCCCAACATCGCCGTAACGCGCCCGTCGGCCTTCCCTTTCCACTTCTTCGCCTGTTCAATCGCCTCTTCTAGCTTGGTTTCGACCTCATCGTCGGAACCAAGGATGCCGCGGGATAACACGGCCCGGATCCCTGATTCGGCAACCGCTTCCGCTACTTCATCCATGAAAAAATACTGATCCGCAAAGGTGGTCGTCCCCGAACATAACATCTCATTAATAGCCAGTCTGGTTCCGTAATAAACATCTTCTGCGCTTAGATTTGCTTCCAAGGGCCAAATCTTCTCCTGCAACCAGGTGTAAAGGGGATAGTCATCCCCCAGGCTCCGAAAAAGCACCATCGCCGCATGGGTGTGGGTATTGACCAGTCCGGGCATGACCAATTTCGTCCGCGCGTCTGTGACCACATCGGCTTCGTCCGCTACTCCCTCGCGCCAAGGACCAACTTCGACAATCTTATCATCAATAATCTTCACATAGGCATCGTGGATGGGCTCGGCCCCATCAGCCATGGTCAGGAGCCATTCGCAGTGGATAACTTCCGCTGGCATCATGCCATCTCCTTTCTATCTGACCTTACCAGCTATTAAGGTACCTTTGCTGGTCTGCTGATAAAGTATCGATCTTTACTCCATTGGCTTCCAAAGCCAATTGGGCTACTAAGTGATCAATTTTCTGCGGAACGTTATAAACTCCTGCCGCCAGCCCGCCTTCTTTCTCCGCCTCGATCACATACAGCAATGATAAGATCTGCAAAGCAAAAGAGAGGTCCATAATTTCCGCGGGATGGCCGTCGCCAGCCGCCAGATTGACCAAGCGTCCTTCGGCCAGAAGGTAGAGGCGACGCCCGTCTTTTAAATGGTAAGCGGTAATGTTGGTTCGGGCTTCGGTAACCGCCTTTGCCATCGCCGCCAGGTCTTTTTTGTTGACTTCAACATCAAAATGGCCCGCATTCGCCAAAATCGCTCCGTCTTTCATCAGGGCAAAATGGGGCTCGGCAAAGACATCTTTACACCCGGTCACCGCAATAAACAGATCACCGATCCGGGCTGCTTCTAAAGCAGGCATCACCATATAACCGTCCATTAAAGCTTCCAAAGCCTTAACCGGATCAACCTCGCATATAATAACCCGGGCCCCCAAGCCTTTCGCCCGTAAAGCGACCCCCCGTCCACACCAACCATAACCAGCAACAACCACTGTTTTCCCGGCTACCACCAGATTGGTGGTACGCATGATCCCGTCCCAGGTTGACTGGCCGGTTCCATAGCGGTTATCAAAGAGGTGTTTGCAAAGGGCATCGTTAACCGCGATCATCGGAAAGGCCAACTCTCTTGCTTCCGCCATCGCCCGGAGACGGAGCACTCCGGTGGTCGTCTCCTCACAGCCACCTTTAACCAACGGCAGCAGGTCCCGTTTTTGTGTGTGCAGGAGATTCACCAGATCGCCGCCATCATCAATTATATACTCCGGTTTGTGCTGTAAAGTTGCGGCTAAATGCGCGCAATACTCTTCTTCCGTCGCCCCGTGCCAGGCAAATACGGGGATCCCTCTCCCCACCAAAGCCGCGGCGACGTCGTCTTGGGTCGACAAAGGATTGCTGCCCGTGACGGCAAGGTCGGCTCCTAATGCTTTGAGCGTAAGGGCCAGATAGGCTGTTTTGGCTTCCAAATGGACCGAAACCGCCACCCGGCGTCCCGCAAAGGGTTGGGCGGTGGCATATTTCTCCCGAATCCGGTTCAAAATCGGCATATGTTTGCTTACCCATTCAATCTTCTGATCCCCGGCCGCCGCCAGGTTGAGATCGCGGATCTGATAGTTTGTCATCAGACCACTCCTTCCCTTGTCTTTCTTTTTATTCCGTAATCAACCAATTATATTATATAAAACGTAAAATGAAAAGGAGAGCCGGGAAGAATCCAAGCGCAAAAAACTATTAATTTTTATGGCCAATGCTACGATTAAATAAATAGCTACCTAATACTGGTTACCAAGGCACCCACCCCAGCAACCATTTTTCCCCGCAAAGAACTAAGCCATAGCAATCTACGCCGACCTGTCGTCCGGTAAGACGCCGATCAACGCCCGGTGGTAACAAGCCCCAGCGGCTTTAAAGGGTTGTTCACGTCCGTATCCACCAGTATACACCAGTATTGACAAATAAAGTGGCGTGAACAGCCAGTACTCTTTTCTAAAGTATAACTACGGGCCAAGTGCCCAAGTGTCGATAACGGTGGTGATCAAGTGTCCTTTGGAGCTAGACTACGCGCTTTACGCGAAGAACAAGGATTGTACCAAAAGGATCTCGCGGAGAAACTGGGACTTTCCCAGAAAACCATCAGCAATTACGAGAACAATGAACGGTTCCCCGACCAAAAGACGCTGCGTCGGATCGCTGATCTGTTTAATGTGTCCATCGATTTCCTCCTCGACCGGACCGATATTCGGAGTCCCGTCGAGATCGTGGCGGCCCACCGCAGCGATGACCCAATCTTGGATTTACCAGAAAACGCGCGCCAATCGGTGCTGAGTTTTATAAAAATGGTCAAAGAAGAGTTGGGGATCCAAGACTGAACAGCCCTTTTAAAAAAGCATTGCTTTAAAAAGTGGAGGGTTGCTCTTGCCAAATGAATTAATTGCCCTAGCCAAAAAGCACAGGATTATGTTAAAGTTTTGGGATTTTGAACCACCCGTTGAGGCCATTTATTTTTACTATCCGGGCAAAAACCCGGTGATCGGTCTGGACCCACGGATAACCGCAGATATAAAACATTTCCGTTGTGTCCTGGCGGAAGAACTTGGGCATTTTTTCACAACCCGGCAAGAGTGTAACTTCATCCACTATCATTGCCGTAACCGGATCGGCATTTATCGCGAGGAATACCACGCGATGGTTTGGGCCGTCAACTATCTCATCCCCGACCGCGAATTAGAGAAGGCATATAAGCTTATGCCGCCACAGAAACTAAAAGACTTTTTCCGGGTAGATCCCGAGTTTATGGCCTTTAAATTAAGACTCTCCAAAGACAAACTACTAAGCTCCCTCAATCCGTCGAGCCCTCATCCATCAGTTTAATTTTCCCCGCTTGACCCCGAAAAACCCCTTTCTCCGTAATCCAGGCCTGCACGTAGCGGGCCGGCGTTAAATCAAAGGCAGGATTGTATACCGCTACTCCGTCGGGGGCGATCCGTTGACCACGTAACCAGGTAACCTCTTCGGCAGCCCGTTCCTCAATGGGAATCCCTTGCCCGTCGGGCAGTGTCAGATCAAAGGTGGACATCGGTGCCGCCACATAAAAGGGAATACCATGGGCCTGGGCCAGGACCGCCAGCGAATAAGTACCAATCTTATTCGCCACATCCCCGTTGGCGGCAATCCGGTCCGCTCCGGTCAGTACCGCCTGAATCTGCCCTTGTTGCATAAGGTAACCCGCCATATTATCCGTGATTAAGGTGACCGGGATCCCGTCCTTCATCAACTCCCAAGTGGTCAGCCTGGCCCCTTGCAATAACGGCCTTGTTTCGCAGGCCACTACTTGGATGCGTTTCCCCTCTTGGACCGCGGCGCGGATAACGGCTAGCGCTGTCCCGTGGGCAACCGTGGCTAAAGCGCCCGCGTTACAGATGGTTAAAACCGTCATCCCGTCCTGCAATAAGGCCGCGCCATGGGTGCCAAGGCGGCGGTTGGTGTCAATATCTTCCTGGTATAAACAGAGCGCTTCCGCTTCCAACGCCGCCGCCACCACCGCGGGGGCTTCCGCCCGGCGGGCGACCACAACCTTTTTCATCCGGTCCAACGCCCAAAACAGATTAACCGCCGTTGGTCGCGTCCCGGCCAGTTCGGCAAAGACCGCTTCCAATCCAGCGAAAAAGTCCTTCGGGTTCTGGATGAGCTCAAATGCTCCTAAGACTACCCCGAAGGCGCCGGCCACCCCAATGGCCGGCGCCCCCCGCACCGCCAACCGGCGGATCGCATCGGCGACCATCCGGTAGTCCGTACAGACCAAATAAACCTCCTGCTCCGGCAGCTTAGTCTGGTCCAACAAGACCAAGGACCGCTCTTCCCAGCGTAGCGTGGTAAAACTCTGACCCAAAGCTAATCCTCCTCAAAGAACCGGCCGACATCAGGAACGGCCTCCCGGCAACGACACTTGCGCTCCGACGGCATGGCGATCAACACCCGCATCAAGAGTTGCTTCAAACGCTCGTTATTCTCGGCCATCAAGGCGACTACTTCCTCGTGGGTCAACACACCCTCCGCGATCCCGGCCGCATAGTTGGTCACCAGCGAGATGGTAGCGTAGCAGATCCCCGCTTCACGCGCCAAAACCACCTCTGGAACATTGGTCATCCCAACCAAATCCCCGCCAAGCTTGGCAAACATCTGAATCTCGGCCGGGGTCTCAAACCGCGGTCCCTCGGTACAGACATATACCCCATGATCATGGGCTTTATAGCCTAATTCCGCCGCCGCTTCGAGCGCGACGCCCCGGATCTCCGGACAATAGGGTTCCGTATAATCAACGTGGATCACCCCGGCGGGGCCCCCTTCAAAGAACGTACTGGGCCGCCCTTTGGTAAAATCAAGGAATTGGTCGATCAGAACCATCTCGCCCGGGCGCATCTCCGGATTCAGACTCCCAACGGCAGTCGTGGCCAGAATACGCTTCACTCCTAAACGCCGTAGTCCCCAGATGTTCGCCCGGTAGTTAATCCGGTGTGGTGGCACTGTATGGCCCGCGCCGTGCCGCGGAAGAAAGACAACTTCAACTCCGTTATACTCACCAACAGTCGGTCTAACCTCACCATAGGGCGTTTCGACTTTAACCTCCCTCGTATTGGTTAGGATCGCCGGATCATATACTCCGGTCCCACCGATAATGGCAAATTCCATCTTAATCGCTCCTTTCTCCTTTTCCTGCGCCCAAGAGAACTTAAAAGATCCCTACAGGCCGATTATTCGGGTCCGGACGGGAAGAATCCTGCAAAAAAAGAAAACCCATTGGCATGGGTTTTCGAACCGCTTCCTCCTTTACGGTATTGGCTTTCGTTCGACAATCTCCCAGCGCGGACCGGAACGGACCATTTTAATCTGCTCCCGAACCTCCGTGGTCTGCCAGCGGTGGTCACGCCAGTGGTACCAAATCAGATCCGCTTCAAACTGGGCATAATCTTCTTCCTGCTGTAGCCCCGTAACCTTTCCCACTTCAACTAAGGGGTGGGTCAGGAGCGTAGTAGCCATAGCACGGCGTTCTTCCTTTGCCGCCAACAGATCCGGCCAGACTTCGTGACCGCCCGGCAACTGTTCATCGGGAAAACCGGGATCAGCCACTGCCTGGAGGAGTACGGTTAAATCTTCCGGCCGGAGCTGATCCGGAACGGTGCCAATGGGGCCCCGTCCTAGCCCCCATGCGCAGAAGAAGAAGACAATACAAAAGGCCAGGGCGGCAAGGCCCCATTGGCGCCGGTATAATCGCCAGAACAACCGGT
This sequence comes from Hydrogenispora sp., assembly GCA_012837705.1. GTDB lineage: Bacteria > Bacillota > UBA4882 > UBA10575 > UBA10575 > Capillibacterium. Next base: position 29,998 of record DUQQ01000005.1, on the reverse strand, counting down.
ACCGAAACCCGCGGAGCGCCGCCTTTTTCTTCTTCCCCACACCAACAGAGACCTGCGGGGTTTTGGCTTCCTGCCAAATACACAGTAGTTCATCGGTGTCTGGCCGGTTCTGTGGTTTGACCGCAAGCAGTCTTTCTAGTGCACCGGCAAGGCCCACCGGTAAATCCGGTTGCCACCGCGTCGGGGGAATGACCAATCCCTGCTGCAGTGCGGGCGTGGGCCAGCCCCGTACCAAAAGGTAAGGTAACTCCCCGGCGAGGACCAGATAAGCAAGGAGGCCGAAGTAAAAGAGATCTCCTTTGGGGCTCAAAGGGCTAGGGCTATCCTGGTAAATCTCCGGCGGATGGCAGGCCGCAAGTCCTCTTGTTAGTTGCCGTTTTGGCGCATTCAAATAGCGCAGAAGTAAAGGGTCGGGCATATAAAGCCCGGTTGGGCCCCAGTTAATGCGCCGCCAGTCGGGGCAACCAACAATAAGCCCCTGCCGGTGGTAGGTCTGGTAGGAGCGCAGCAGTGGCTTTAGGGCGTTTAATCTTTCTTCCAGCGACAACGTCCTTAGTAAGTTTGGGAATAATGGTCGCCCCGGACGGGCTTCCCAGCCGATTAGTGTTTGGCCTTGGTGGGTAAGTGGTCCCGCCACCAAAAGGATTCCTTCGTTTGCACCATCTTCGTTAGCAAGCACTTTCCGGGCCGCAACTTGACAACGGAACTTTCCTGCTTCTCCCCAGCGCAAGCGGGTGGCAACCGGTTCTAAGCGATATAACCTTTGGTTGCAAACGTTTTTTGCGTAATAAAAGGGAATTCCGTCCGCATAGTTTATGGGCGTGAAGATGTATTCTGCCATCGACCTCTCCTCGTGATCATTTCTACCTTAATAGCATTGCCAAATCTTTCTCTATTGTATCCACGGAATTAAACCCTTACCGCAATATTGTGTTGTCTGCACCCGCTGAACTTCATTGCGGAACAAGGCAAAGCCACGTAAAGAGGGCGGGACGTGTAGTCATAGCATAAAAAAAACCGTCTGACGACGGTTTTACTTCTCCAGTCGGGCCAACAGCTGTTGGCGTTGTTCCTCGAAGCCGGGTTTACCCAGAAGGGCAAACATATTCTTCTTATATTCCTCGACGCCTGGTTGGTCAAAGGGGTTAACCCCTAGTAAATAACCACTTATGGCACAGGCTTTTTCGAAGAAATATACTAAGTAACCGAAGTAGAACGGGGATAATTCCGGGATTTTCACGACCAAACAAGGAACGCCGCCATCCTGGTGGGCCAGGAGGGTGCCGCGCAGCGCCTGCCGGTTCATCTCGTCGACGCGTTGGCCGGCGATATAATTTAAACCATCCGGATCACCGGGCGCTTCCGGCAACGCTAAAGTGGACCGGTCCTTTTCCACCGCCAGAATGGTCTCAAAGAAAAGCCGCCGCCCTTCCTGTATGTATTGGCCAAGCGAATGAAGATCGGTGGTGAAATCGACTGCGGCTGGGAAGAGCCCTTTCCCGTCTTTGCCTTCACTCTCCCCAAAAAGCTGTTTCCACCATTCGGCGAAATAATGCAAGGCCGGTTCATAGTTGACCATTAACTCGATGCTCTTTCCCTTTTGGTAGAAAATATGGCGCAAAACCGCATACTGGTAGACCGGGTTTTGTTCTAATTCCGGATGGGAGCAAACTTCGTAAGCCGCAGCGGCTCCAGCCAGAATCGGATCAATGTCAATTCCGGCCGCTGCGATCGGCAACAACCCGACCGGCGATAAAACCGAATAGCGTCCACCGATGTCATCAGGGATCACGAAAGTAGTATAGCCCTCTTCCTCCGCCAACCGCCGCAGGGCCCCGCGCTGGCGGTCAGTGGTGGCATAGATCCGTGCCGCCGCCCCTTTTTTACCGTATTTCTCCTCCGCTAATTGCTTCAGGAAGCGGAAGGCCACCGCCGTCTCCGTGGTGGTCCCGGATTTCGAGATCACGTTGATACTGAATTCTTTGTCTTTGATGTAATTTAAAAGCTGCTCGAGATAGGCTCCGCTTAAATGATGACCGACAAAGATAACCTCCGGATTCCCCGCTTGGGGAGGCGTGGTGCGAAAATACGGCATCAGCATCTCCAACGCCGCCCGGGCGCCCAAGTAAGAGCCGCCGATTCCGGCAACCACCAGTACTTCCGAGCTTTCTCTGATCCGCGCGGCTGCGGCTTTAACCGCTTCGATCTCCGCTTGATCAGCATTGACCGGCAGGTCAACCCAACCCAGAAAATCGTTCCCCGCACCTTGTTTCGCCGCGATTTGCCGGTGGATGGCCTCAACCCGGGGGGCTAGCATGTCCATTTCTTCCCGCCGGAAAAAACTCAATGCTCCACTATAATCTAGAACTACGCCCTGATGACCCATCTTTTCACCTCAACCCTTTCCACGACAGTTTCTTCTACCCGCTTGGTTCCGGAACTAACTTTCCCCCTGGAAAAATACGGCGATACATCCGGGGCCAGTATGCGTCCCAACGGTGGATGAGATTTCACCGATCCGGATCTCTTTGGTATTATAGTGCTTTTTAATCTCCTCACCAAAAGCCACCGCTTCTTCCTCGCACCGGGAGTGGCCAATGGTGATCAACTGGTTGTACAATTCGCGTCCATCAGACGCCATGATCTCCAAAAGACGTTTGATGGCACGCCGCCGACCCCGTGCTTTCTCCCGCGGGACAATCCGGCCTTCCTTATTCACTTCGAGGATGGGTTTAATGTTCAAGACATCGCCCATCACCGCCTGGACTCGGCTGACCCGGCCGCCCTTCTGGAGGTACTCCAGGGTGTCCAGGGTAAAGACGGAATACAAACGAGAACGAATCCCCGTCAATTCCTTGATAATCTCGTTCTTACCCTTTCCTGCTGCGGCCATCTCCTGCGCTTTGAGCACAATAAGCCCTTGGCCCAACGAAGCCGTCCGGGAATCAAAGACCGCTATCTTCTCTTTCTGGTCGATCTGCTCCCGCGCCAACAACGCACTCTCATAAGTACCACTCATTCCGGAAGAAATGGTGATCACCACAACCTCCTGCCCCGCCGCCACCGCTTCCTGCATCACCTGCAGAAAGTCGCCGGGGGTCGGTTGCGCTGTCGTCGGTAGCTTCTCCGCGGATGTTAAGAGCCGGTAAAACTCCTCCCGTCCTAGGTCAAAGCCGTCCCGATAGGACCGTTCGGGAAAATTAATGGTCATCGGAACAACGCCAATCCCCTCGGTCGCCAGGAAATCCATGGTTAGATCACAAGCGGTATCGGTAATTATTTTAACTTTATTCATCAAATCCCTCCTTCATTTACGAAAAATATACGTTTACTTAAGTTTGACGTGACTAGCGCTAAAAAGTTACAGCCCTTTTTTTAGTCCGGTAAAAAGGTCAAGCCAAACGCTTTCCACATAGGGCAGCTCCACACCGCTGGCCAACAAAATACTCAAAAACAAACCCAATAGCAATAGCAAGGTGAAGACCGCCAGCTCCCGCCAGTATTCTTCCGCCACCAAGCCGGGGGCCTCGTAGAGGAAAAGGCCGAGGAAAACCAGGACGATGAGGATGATCATGAAGCCATCTCCCGCTGCGGGCCGCCACGGAGGAACGACATCCCTAAGGTTAGCAGTGGCAAGAGGAGACAGAAAAAGAGGCCAAAATAAGGTTGCACGTCCTTTATATATTGTAAATGAAGGCTAATACTGGGATAGATCTGCCGCGTCAGAAGTAAGATTAAAATCCCCAACGGAAAGAACAGTGGTTGAACGGCACGCAAGTTAAACAATTGGGCAGTTCCCACCGCCATGGTATATACACAAAGCATGATTTTGATAAAACCCATCGTCAAAAAGTTGAGGAGGGGGATCAGTTCCAACCGCGTTAAGACCTCGCCAATGTTGATCATCCGGTAAAATTCATAGGTAGGAAAGACAAAAAGTTCACCGACTTTCCCGAGAACACCGACCGCTAAAAATTGGAGTAAACTCAAAAGTAAGCCCGCCAATACCATCCCGCGGAAGACGGCACCCATCACCTTCTGAGGCTGGTTAACTTTGGGCAAAAGCATCAAAAAGAGCACGTTTTGACCAAAAGGAAAAACGGCAATCCCCAGGGAGTTCCATAACACCGCCGACAGGGGCAGGTTAAATAGGGGCAAAAGGTTCTCTCTTTCAAAGATATTAAGCACTAGAAAGACAGAGGCAATAATCAGCCCGATCGTCGCCAGAACCAAAGGTTCGTTGCTCCGGGCGATGACTTCAATTCCGCGGCGACAACCGTAAACGACAATAATGACCCAGGGGATTAAAAGGGCCAGATCGGGGGTGGTTGTAAAGACGGTGGTCTTCAGTAAAGTAACAAAGACGGCCAAGGCGCCGGCACCGGTCTGCAAGAAAAACCACAAAAACAACAGGGAAAAGAGTTTCCCGAACAGCGGTCCGTAGACGATTTCATGAATCTCAAATAGCGTCTTCCCCGGATGGCGCCGGAAAAGCAGGAGGGCAAGATAGGCAAACCCCAGTCCTTGTCCCAGCGATAAGAACATAATCAACCACAGGTTTTGCCAAGCTTCAATCCCCGAAGGCAGCACGATCCAACTGCCTATGGTAAAACTGATCACCAGGAAGGTTAACTGTCGGGGTGAGATCCGCTCTTTATCCATTCAGGCTCCTCCTTCGGTCTTAATCCAGCACCGGCCTGGTCGTCAGGCCTAGTTCTACCAGGACTGCCTTCACTTTAATTTCGACCGTCGCCTCCCTAAAATGCCGCTCCCAGTCCGCCGCCAGCCGCTGCCAGGCGCGGTTATCGTGACCATAGAGCTGCTGGCCAAAGCCAAAAATATCCGCCCCATATTCCCGTGCTTTCGCCAGGGCTGCTTCGATCTCCCCTTTGATGACTTCTGCTTGCCGCGTTTCCAGCTTTTTGAACTGATCCGGAGTGGAGAGGTCGGTGTAGGTGGTTTGATTGCCAAGCCCAGACCGGACTTGCACTTCAATTTTAACGTGTATTTTATCGGCTTTCACCTGAACCGTCACCGTGGAAGAAGAAGTAAAGATCTCTAAAGTGGCCTTACCTTTTTTACCGGGAACATCAAAAGTGATCACGCCCCCTTGTACCTCGCCAAGAACCCATAGTAAACCCCGGGTTTCTATCGGGTCTAAAAAACCGACCAGTTTATCGCCTTTGATCACCCCAGTCCCTTCGAAATAAAACTCCTTCTTTCCCGCGTTCTCGATTGTTCTGATCACAGGTAAGGTGTTGGCCGTCGTTTTTGCCATTATCAGCCGAACATATTCGGCCAGACGAACCGGCCTAATTTTCGAAGTTAAATGATACTGTTGTAAAAGGTCAGAAATGGCCTGACTCGAGACCATTTCCAGTCCAGCCGAAGCATCAAAGATTTGGACCGGATCCTCAGCGGTGAGGAGCAGCCACAGGCTCAACCGGGGTTCATGATCGCGGATGAAAAAATCCAAGGCTGGTGTCAACCCTTCCCGGGCCACCGCTTCATTGATCACAAGCACCTGACTATGGGATAAGAAAAGCCGGCGGCTGCTTTGAAACGTAGCATTTCGGATCGCCTCAAATACCGTCGGTCCGCTGGAGCGTAAGATCCAAAAAGGTCTCATCTTTTCCCCACCGCCACTGCTCACGCCGGGACTTTTGATCTGCGCCGCCCGCACAATTTGGAAAGAGACTTCATAGCCCTCCCCCCCAGGCGTATGGTTAAGCCCCATCCCAAGCACAACCGCTAAATTCTCTAATTCCCGCCGGTCCCAGCATCCACTGGTAAAAACCATGATGAACAAGAGTAGTAGCCAGAGGCTTTTTTTCCACCATAGCCTTCGGCGCCCTGCATCATTAGCCTTTGTCATGGCCATCCTCACCCTTTTCTTCCTCGTCCACCGCGAAGCCAAAGGGTTGGCGCTGTGGTCGTGGCCAACCGATTAAGCGGGGGCGGGTGCGCAGCGCCCAAATTGGGGCCCGGACCAACACATCTTTCAGATCGGCCGGAATAACCGGTGCCAACGGGGCTAAATAGGGCACACCGAAGGAACGTAAAGAAGCAAGATGGAGGAGGGTAAATAACATCCCGGTTAAAATACCGTAGGCCCCCAGCACCCCCCCGAGGATCGTATAGATTAAGCGGAGAAAGATCCCGGGCCCCAATAACCCTGGGACCACAAACGTAGTGATCGCGGTCAACGCGATCACAATGATCGTCGGCGCCCCCACCAATCCGGCGGTGACCGCCGCCTCGCCAATAACCAACGCCCCCACGATACTGATGGTCTGTCCAAACGGTCTCGCCAGTCGCACCCCCGCTTCACGAAGAATCTCAAAGACCAGCCCCATCATGACCACTTCGATGGCCAAGGGGAAGGGAGTTCCCTCCGTCGCCGTTTTCAGCGTGATCATCAGCGGCGTCGGGATTAATTCTTGGTGGTAAGATCCTAAAGCAACAAAAAGCGCCGGCGCCAACACAGCAAGGGAAAATGAAAGATAACGGAACCAGCGGATCATCGTGGCGTAATAATAAGGGAAATTGTAGTCATCCGGACTTTGGAAATTCTCTACCAATAAAGCGGGAACCGTATTGACGACGGGTGTTCCATCGACAAAGATGGCGACCCGCCCTTCCAGGAGTTTGGCGGCGACCACATCCGGCCGTTCCGTAAAGGTGAGCGTCGGAAAGAGGGAAAAAGGGGCATCCGAAATAAACTCCTGGAGATAATTGGCATCGAGGATATAATCGATATTAATCCGCTTTAACCTAAGCCTCACCTCTTCGACCAGTTTTTCATTGACTACTCCTTTCAGGTAAGCAATGGCGATGGCGGTCTGCGTCCGCTGCCCCAGCTTCATTTCTTCGAAATGGAGCCCGGCGGTGGCGATCTTCCGCCGAAGCAGCGCGGTGTTGGTCCGGAGGTTTTCGGTAAACCCTTCATGGGGACCCTGGATAATCTGTTCCGCTTCCGGCTCTTGGATCGCCCTTTTATCCCATCCTTTCGTAGAAAGGAGCAAAGCGGCGGCTTGCCCGTCAACCAGGAGGATGGTATCCCCGGCTAAAAGTCCTTGGACAACTTGGCGAAGCTCGGTTTCCGTTTGCATTTCACCTACAGCCAGTATGCTTTGAGCGACATAACCCAGTAAATCAGTGACGTCTTGCCCTTTTCCCCAATTCCCTTCGTTCAGGAGCGGCAATAAAACATCCTGGTTGACGACCTGTTTATCGATGAGGCCGTCGATGTAAATTAAAGCCCCGGCACTCCCCGGCCTGGGACCCAAGGTCAAACGCCGGATGATCAGGTCCGGACTAGCCCCCAGTTCTTCCTGAAAAGCAGTCAGGTTCGCCTCCAGGTTCGGGCTTAAATCCCGGCGGGACCGCGAAACCGGTGTTTTTTTCCGTTGATGGGCGAGACGTAACTTCCGCCAAAGCATTTCGAACATCGTCTTCCCCCTTCTTTGATCTTAGTATGGGCGGGAACTTGGCAAACTAACCAGCAACGGCCAGACCGCAAAAGAAAAACCCCTGCCGGGGTTTGGCGACGTTATCTTCTTCCTCTTCATGTAAGAACTGCACTCATGATCTTCGTGCTTTAACCGCATAATATAGGTAGTCGCCCCGCTGGCTACCGTCTACGCCAGAAAGGGGCCTTAAATAAGAATTGGGTGAACAATCAGTGCTATTTTTGGCCGCTTAGGAGGTGAAACGATGCATACACAGAACGCCCAAAACCAGGGACCACAAGCCAACCAACAGTTTGTCCAGGCCCAAAACCAAAATAACACAAAATTCGAAATGGGAAGTGAACTAACCCAGTCAACGGGGCAAATCAGCCGTATCCTAGCTACCCAAAAACTGGTCGGCCTTGAAATCGGCAGCATGGGGCAAGCCAATCAAAATCCATACCAGGGGCAAGCTCCCAACCAAAACCAGTTCCAGAATCAATACACTAATCAAAATCAGAATTACCAAAGCAATGCCCAGTTGGAAGTGGACCAAGCCACCGGTCCGCTCAGCCAAGTCCTGTCACAACAGTCAAAACAGTCGCAGCAATAACGGATCATCATTAACCAAATCCCGCCATTTACCGAAAAGACCTGGTCGTAAGCCAGGTCTTTTCGGTCTTTACTTTATCCCAAAACCGCGAACCACTTTGGGACCAGTTCCAACAGAAGCGGTAAGAAGATGGCCGGGAGCAGGTCTCCCACCTTGATCTTACCGATTTCTAACAGATTAACACCGATCCCCATGATCAGAATACCCCCGATCAACGACATCTGGCTGAGTACTTCCGGGCTCATCACTGTTTTGACCAGGCCGGCCAGGATGGTTAAGGTCCCCTGGTACAGGAAGACCGAAACGGCAGAAAAAAGAACACCCGGTCCTAAGCTGGCCCCAAAAATCACCGCACTTATCCCGTCCAGGATGGATTTGGAAAGCAGAATTTCGATTTTACCGGTTAAGCCATCCTCCAAAGCACCAACCACCGCCATCGCGCCAACACAATAGACCAGGCTGGCGGTGATGAAGCCCCGTGCAAAATTACCGCCTAGACCACTAAACTTCTGCTCCACCCGTTTACCCAAACGTTCCAACCGTTCCTCGATCCGAAAAGCCGCACCGATCATCCCACCCCCAACCAAACAGAGGATCATCAGCATAGTAAAGCGTCGCTCTAAACGGCCTTCAGCCGAGAGCAGAAAAAGTTCCTGCAGGGCGCCGGATAGTCCAAGCATCACCACGGCTAAGCCGATCCCCTGCATAATCGTGTGTTTCATCCGTTCCGGAATCCCGTTTTTGAGTAAAAGTCCACCGCTGGCACCGACCACAATCGCGATGACATTAATGATTGTTCCTCTACCGATCATTGCCCCGCCTCCGTTTGTATATTGTCATTCTGAGTTGAAAATATAATAAAAAACCGGAAAACCAAAACGGCTTCCGGAAGCAAGCGGCATCCCTCAATGCTGACCTTTATCCGACCGCTGGGTAGTGAATCGCGGTGATCCGGTAGTGAAAGGTCCCTCCCGGGGCTTCCACCTTCACTTCCTCCCCGATCGCCTTTAAAAACAGGGCTTTTCCCACTGGAGAAAGGGGAGAGATCCCGTTTTCGTCCGGCAATTCGCCGAGGGGAGAAATAATTTGGAACGCCATCTTTTCGTTGGTATTAAGGTCTTCAACTTCAACGCGGCTACCGATGATCGCCAGAGGAAAAGCGCCCGGGTTATTGCACAAGTGTGCTTCTTGAACGAGACCTTCCAGCTTTTTGATGTATTCCTCCACTATTCCTTTGGCTTTCGCCCGTTCCGGATCGGAATTAGGGAAAAATTCCTCAATAAAACTGGCACTTTGCTCTTCCACCGCTACCAAGTGGGTAACTAAAGCTTCTCTCATCTCACCCAATAAGACACTATTGGTCATCACCTTTCCTCCTTAATTCATGTATAATGAAACGATCTTTATTGGAAACAAGTTATGACATTATGCCAACCAGTTATTCTTCGTTAAACACCAAGCTCCCAAAGACCACATTCACCTCGACCAGGACACGCTCTTTGTTCTCCGTCTTCTCCCCGGATCGGTAAATATATTCACCCATGGTTATCCGATTCCCATCCGGCAGGCGCGCCCCGGAAAAAACCGAGTTAACCTTGATCGTGAGCGGCGCATCCCGCTTTATCTTGATCACGCCTTCACCGAAAACCACGTTAAGCGTAATCCGCCGGGCCCCGTTATCCGAGGGGAGCGTGGTCAGATCAAAAAGACCCCGGCCAAAAATCACGTTGTATTCATCCTCTTCTTCCAGGACAAGCACCCGATTGTCAAAGAGCACGGTATTCCTTTCGGCCCGCCAGGGAGATTCTTTAAACAACATACTCAAGCCAATATAAATAATCAGAAGGGCAAAGCCAATCCGGAATAAGGAGATATTAATATGGAAAATTGTCTTGAAGATCGCACACAGGCCAAGGATGATCAGGAGAACACCCCAAAATACGCCGTCCAAAAGCAAACTAAACCTCATCCCCTTTCACCTCCGAATTTCGCCGGCTTAACCAGTAGTTAACCGAAAAACAGTCACCTTTTCCTTTGCTACCGCATAAAATACCCCTTGTAAACTAAAAAGGAGGTTTAATTATGCAGAATAATCGGGTCGAAAAACTAATTAAACATCTGATCCTCAGTGGGGACACCTCGGGTTTACGCGAGTTGATTACGAACTCTTCCTGGAAAGAGCATACGGAAAGATCCGGGCCGAAGCAGTAAGCGCTGGTTGTGCCTTTACTTCTTGCCGCACGACGTAGGCCAAGAGAAACCAGATGGGGAGGAGAAAACCCACCCAAAGGCTGGCCAGTAACCAAAAGCTCCCCACAAGCCCAGGGACGTACTTGATCGTTTCCGCCACGTTCATCACGCGGTCTGCAGCAATAAAAATAAATACATGAAGCAAGCAGGTGAGACTGCCGGAAAGACAGAGCCGTCTACAGCGGCGCAGTCTTTCCTCCCGCTGGATCCTGAGGATGATCCCCTCCACAAGATCGGGGGGGACTTCTTTTTTGACCCAACCACAAGCCTCAGCCAGTGGGGTAAACTTTCCAGGACGTTGAAGCCGGTGAAGACTGGCCAAAAGTAGATCGACCTGGTCATACTGGCCTTGTTCAAGCCCTTGGTCGCGTTTCTGCATCTTTCAACCCCCACTTTTTTATGATCATTTGGCGGAGCTTCTCTTTACCGCGGTGTAAATCGGCTCGGATCGATCCTAAAGGACGACGGGTAACCGCGGCGATTTCCCGGTAGGAGAGACCCTGAAAATAATAGAGGATCAACACGGCACGTTGCCGAAAGGACAAACGGGCCAGGGCTTGATGCAAATCTTCCTCTTTGTCCCGTTTAATCACCAGTTCGAGGGGGTCATTCTGCGTTCCTTTCGGTAACTCCACGCCACTTTCTTCGAGCAAAACCAGATCTTCCTGGCGCTTCCTTTTCCGCAAATAATCCAAGGCCGTATGGTAAGCAATCCGGTACAACCAGGTCCAAAGGGTTGAGTCCCCGCGAAAAGTCGGCAAACCTTTCCACGCTTTAACAAAGGTTTCCTGGGTAAGTTCCTGGGCCTGATCTTCATCACGCAGCATCCCTAATAGTAGATGATAGACTTTGGATTGGTGCATCTCAACTAGCGCACGAAAGGCTTCTCCATCGCGGGCTTTGGCTTTGCTGACTAAAAGGGCTTCCCCCTCATCGTTCCCGGTTGCCCCATGCCCGCCGGAAGTGGCTTGAGCCAAGGGCTTCGGCCGGAGGGAGGAGATCAGCAGTCGATTAAGAACCATTTTTTTTCGCAAACAGATTGCCCCCTTAGACCTCTCATACCTTTGTTCCTTTCTCTTCCCAGGCTGGAAATCCTTCTCAAATCCGTTGTTTACCAAAAAAATAGTGGTTGGTTTTGTCCCAACCACTCCACTGCCGTCCTTTCTTTCCCTTCTACCCATTTTTCCGGATAATTTTCTTTATCAGCTTCACTTCTTCCATCCGCAAAAACGCCGCCAGTGCCAGATAGATCAAGACGCCAACCCCAATCCCACCCATCACCTGTATAAGGCGGAACAAGTTGACGGTGAGGCCCAGTCCCGCTAAAAACTGGTTCCAAACCGGTAGGAACAGTCGAATGGCTACGGACATCCCCAGCGCGGCGATGGAAGCTTGAATTCCGGTCTTGATCAGTTTCCCGCTGCGGAGACCGCCGACTTTTTTCCGTAATAAATAGAATGAAAGCAACATGTTAGCAACCCCCATCAAGGAAAAGGAGAGGGCTAAACCACCATGCTGCAACGGAGTATATTTTAAGAACAGAAAGTTCAGGATGATACTCAACAGCACGGTAGAGATGGAGACTTTCACCGGCGTAATGGTGTCTTTCAGCGCATAAAAACCGCGGGGTAAAATCTGAATTACCCCATGGGCGAACAAGCCCAAGCTGTAGAAGAGTAAAGCGTAGGCAGTCAGTTCGGACTGGTACGCGGTAAACTCGCCCCTTTCGTAGAGCAAGCGGATAATCTCGGTCCGCATGGTGATAAAACCGAAGGCAGACGGGATGGTAATGAAGAGAATGACACGGATTCCTAAAACAAGGTTCTCTTTAAACTCCTGCCATTTGCCAACGGCGGTTAGTTGCGACAAAGTAGGGAAGAAAGCAGTGGAGACCGCGGACGCAAAGATCCCCAAAGGAAGCAAGACCAGCCTTTGGGCTAAGCGGAGATAAGTAATGCTTCCTTCCGGCAAAGCTGAAGCCATATTGGTGGTTGCCCAGATGTTTAGTTGGGTAGCGGACAGACCCAGGATCGCCGGGATCATTAATCGGATCATTCTTTTATACCCCGGGTGCTGCAGGTTAATATAGAAAGGGTTATAACCACTGATCTGTTTAACGGCAAAGGCTTGGGTTAAAAAGTTCGCGATCGCGCCGATCACCACCCCAAAGGCCATTCCTTTAATCCCAAAACGCGGTCCCAAAAACCACGCGCCTAAAATGATTCCCACGTTATATAAGATGGGTCCGAAGGCCGGAATAAAAAACCGTTGGTAGGAATTGAGGACCCCGCCCATCAAACCGGCCAAGGCCGTAAAGAAGACCGCCGGAAACATCATCCGGGTCAGCACTATCAGAAGCTCGAGTTTGCCTTCTTTCATTTGGTAAGCCTGTAAAGGGGCGATCTGGCGGGCAAAGACCATCCCCAGCAGCGAAAAGCAAGCCAGCAGAATGATGGTTACATTCAAGAAAGTACTGGCCATCTTCCACCCTTCGTCTTCCTCCCCTTTGGCCAAATATTCCGAGAAGAGGGGAATAAAGGCGGCCGATAAGGCGCCACCAACTAAAAGATAATACATAAAGTCCGGTATCGTAAAAGCGGCAAAAAAAGGATCCGTTTCGGCACGGGTAAATAAATTAGCAGTGAGCGCTTCCCGGACAAAACCTAACAAGCGGCTGAAAAGGATCATTCCGGAAATCATCCCGGCGGTCCGGGCGAGCTGTCCAGATGAAACAGGTGATGTTTTCAATTTAACAATCCTTCCTCACAAAAATCTATCTCTCCAAACATTCCCTACGCTTGTGAAAACTCCTTCCTTGCGTAAATCAAGGAAACTAAAACTTTAGCAAAAAACCCCGTACCTAAATAAAGGCTAGGGGTTGTAACGACGCTTTAAAATTGGCATTCCTTCATAAAGGATCCGCCGGGCGCGTGCAGTCTCAATCTCCCAGAAAACCATGACCCCGCGGCTTGCCCGTTCGTCGCGCTCACCGGTCCGGGCGAAGGTGGGGAGGGCTTTCGGACGGAGAAAGTAATGCAAACCAAAGGCGGAAAAGGTTAGTGTTAAGATGATCAGCAAGTTTAAATACAAGAAGTTTTTAACTACCACCGGAGGAATCTTAACCGGATCTCGCTTGACGCCCATGACCACCCCCCCTATCCCTTTATTCTATGTCAGAAGGGGGAGGTAATATGTATGTCGCTCCTCACTCGAGATAGCGAAAGACCTCTTCGGCGGTGACCCCCGGGTGCAAAGCAATATTGATTGCCCCCGCCAACGCTCGGGAGATATCGTCGATCAGCACGTCAATCTCCTTCGGGGTAACAATCAAATCCTGAAAATAGGGGGAGAGCACCCGATCAATAACCTCTTTCCGGAAAGCCTTGGTTGAGGGCCCTCCTAAGCTGGTAATTTGTTCAAGCGCATCGTGGATAATCGTCCGCGCTTGGACCACCGTGGGGACTCCAACCGCGATCACCGGTACGCCTAAGGATTCAGTAGTGAGCCCTAACCGGCGATTCCCAACGCCGGATCCGGGATTGATTCCGGTGTTGGCGATCTGGACCGTACTCCCCATCCGCTCCGTACTCCGGGAGGCCAGGGCATCAATAACCAGAATAAAGGCCGGTTTGACCCGCTGGACAATCCCGGCGACAATCTCTTTGGTTTCGATTCCGGTAATCCCTAAGACGCCCGGTGATACGGCGCAGACAGGACGCAGTCCTCCTCTTTTCTCCGGCGGTGTACTCTCAAAGAGATGCCTGGTCACCAGGATCTTCTCCACCACTTTAGGGCCGAGGGCATCCGGAGTGGCGTTCCAGTTTCCCAAGCCGACGACCAAGCAACTCGCTTCGTCGTTGAGATTAAAACCGGCAATAAAAGTGCGGAGTTCTGCCGCAATCTCCTGAGCAACCTCTTCTAAATCATCCTTATCGCGTCCGCGTAAAGCTGGAGATTCCACTGTCACATAGTAGCCGGGCTTTTTTCCTAGAGCTTGACCGGCTTCAGGGGTTTGAATAATTACCCGGGTAACCTTTGTTTTCCCCTTTTCTTCGGTGTAAGATTCAACCCCCGGTACGGAAGGACCGCGTATACCCGCAACAAACTGGTGGGTCTCCATTGCCAGATCGGTGCGGATCTCACCCAGGATCGGTGCTGATGTCATGAGACCATCCTCCTTTGCCCCACGTTTATCGCAATTCCGTCGGGACGATCGCATCAATCACCCCGATGACCGCTGAGGCCAACAATGCACCAATGATCGAGACTTCCACCGAGGCCACGATGAACTGGGTCAGATAAATGACGACCGCCGCGGTTAAGAAGCCGACCAAACCTCGTCCCTGGGGAGAGACCTCCCGACCAAAAAGGCTTTCAACAATATAACCGAGGACCGAGATCACCACGGCAGCGATTAAAGCCCCGACAAAACCGCCGACTTTAAACCCCGGTACAAGAAAGCCAACGAACAGCAAGACTAAAGCGGAGACCACAAAGCGAATTACTGCCCCTATCACAGAACTACCTCCCTTTCAAATTCTTGATCTTATCCTCCCCCGTGGTCAGGCAAATTATGCTTTAATCAAGAAAGACCTTGCATTCGTTGGCGAAAAAGGGTAAAATATAATGAGCTTATGGAATAGTGGGAGGTGAACTTGTTGCCCAATATCAAATCCGCCAAGAAAAGGGTTGCTGTCTCTGAACTTCGTCGCTTAAAGAACCGTAGCGAACGCTCGAAACTACGGACCCTCGTGAAAAACACCCAGATTGCGATGGAAACCGACCTCGAACAAGCAAAAAATCTACTTACCCTTACAATAAAAGAGCTGGATCAAGCTGCCAGTAAAGGGTTGATCCACAAAAATGCCGCGGCACGGAAAAAAAGCCGTCTGATGCGTAAATTTAACCAGCTGACAGCGGCCGTTAATGCCTAATAAACCGCCCGTTAAAACGGGCGGTTTTGTCTTGCTAAGATTATTTTGCCGTAAAATAGGAACCCAAATCAAGCACCACGGAATAAAGCTCTAAACCGGCCTCGGTTTGGCCCGTCTTCAAACGGTAATCGGCGGCCAAGATCCGCTGGTGCGCCCGGCGGAGTTGGGCAAAGGACAAATGGGCGGCTCTCTTCTTTATCTTTTCCGCCACATAGGGATGGCAGCCCAGTTCCTTTTGGATTTCATGGCCCCGCCTTGCCTGTAACAGGGACCAGCCCTGTAATAAGCGGCCCACTTCTTTCCCCAAAAGAGCTAGAATTTTCGCCTCCGGTTCACCGGCAGCCAGCAACCGGTGGAGGAGATTCAACGCCACACCGGTCTTTCCTTCAATCGCCCCGTCGATCATAGCAAAGATATTGGTCTCCATTCCTTCCCCCAGAAGGGTATTCCACTCTTCCATTGACGTCGGCTTTTTCCCTTGGCCACAGTAAGCTCGGATTTTATCCAATTCATTCTTTAAACTAAATAATGAAGTTCCCTTCGCCGCGAGCAGCAGATCGAGTTCAGCGGGGGAAAGATCAAGGCCTAAACCTTTTGCTTCCTGACGGAGCCAATTTTTGGCTTCATAGCTTTTTAAGGGCGTACAATACACCGTTTCGACCAAAGCCTTTAGTTGTTTGGCCCCCTTCTTTCTCTGGTCAAGGCTCCGGGCGGTTAAAATCAGGAAAACCCCCGGTGGCAACTGGGGAAGGGCCGCCAGGAGCGTTTCTTCTTGGGCCGTTTTCATCTCTTCCAACCCTTTGAGGATCAGAAGACGCTTGGCGCTAAAGAAGGGGACGGTGGCCAGTTCGGTACCGAGCAAAGGCGCTTCCACCTCTTTGATCTCCATCACCATAACGTTAAAATCTTCTTCCGCGTTGGGAAAAAGCAACCGCTTAATCTGGTTGATCCCGGTGACTGTCCAGTATTCTTCCTCGCCCAGAAACAAGACGGGTCGTGTGAGGCGGGCGCTCCCCTTTTGCTGCAAACTATAGATAAAATCGGATGCTTTCATCTTCTAACCTCGCTTTGTACCTCAATCTGCGCCGGACCTCCCCGGCGGGCCGGACGGATCCGAAAGGTTAACCGGCCCCTTTGGTCAGTGCGGTAAACGCGGGCCCCGGCTTCATCTAACCGGGAAAGAACAACAGGCTCTGGATGGCCAAAAGAATTACCCGCACCCACGCTGATCACAGCCAACTCCGGTTGGACCTTTTGCAGCCAAGCCCTTCCCGTTCCCGTAGCGCTACCATGGTGGCCCACCTTCAGTAGGTTAGCCCGCAAGCCATCCCCATACTCCGCCAGCAGGCGAGCTTCACCCAGATCCTCCACATCCCCCGTGAGGAGAATCCGTACCGAATGCCAGTCCAAAAGCAAAACCAGGGAATTATTGTTCAGATCAACCCCCGTCCAGGGCGTGGGAGGGGGGTGGAGTACCAGTCCTTTCAGCGCCCCCACCTGCAGCGTGGTCCCCTCCACCGCTTGCCGCAGCGGGATCCCCCGTTCCTGTGTTAAGGTAAGAAACCTTTCATAGAGCCGGGTCGTGTGGGTGTAGCCGCTCTCTAGGATCTGAGCAACCTCGATCCGGCCGTCTTCGAGGAGGCGCACCACCCCGCCTAAGTGGTCTTCATGGGGGTGGGTGACCACCACTAAATCAAGGGCCCGGATCCCCTGGGCTTGCAGATAGGGACGGATCTCCCGCGCATAAGCACCCATTTCTCCACCATCGACCAAAATATGATAGTCCCCCGGTGCGGAGATTAAAAGCGCATCACCTTGCCCGACATCGAAAAAGACCAGTTCGAGGCATGGCTTTAGATCCTGGACCAGATAATAACCGGTCACAACCAGACCAATCACAGCCAAAATCAGCAGGATGTAGAATAAAGGCAGTCTTCTTTTTTTAGTAACCGGGTTAACCGTCATACCCCAAGTGAGCAAAAATATCACCCCATAAGTAGCTCCCACCGTCAACCAAGGCCAAGGGGGAAAACGGAGATACCCCGGCCAAGACGCCAGAAAAATAGTGAGCTGCCAAAAGCCGTCAAGAATGACCGCATTCCCGGCGTTCAGGAGGCGAGCTAATGGTAAAAAAACTAAACCGCTCAGCGCAGCCACCAAACCAATTTGCACCGCTAAACCAGCTAAAGGGACTAAAATCAAATTTGCTAACGGCGCCACCAGGGAGAAACCACCGTAAACCTTGGCGATCAGCGGGGCGACCATCATTTGCGCTGCTAAGGAAAGAAAAAAAGGGCGGCCTTTCGCAAACATCGGATAAGCAGCCCAAGATTGCTCCCAGCGAGGATAAACAACCAACAAGCCAACACAAGCCGCAAACGAAAGCCAGAACCCGAAGGCAAAAATCTCCAAGGGGCGAAGAAGTAAGATCATCACCGCCGCAATCGCCAGATGCAGCGGCCGGTGCGTACGCCGCTGCGTCAGATCGCCAAACAAAGCCAATAAACCCATGATTCCCGCCCGTAAGGCAGGAGCACCGCCGCCGGCAACCAAGAGAAAAAGGACCACAGCCGGCACCGCCAGGACGCCCAGCACCCGATCGGGCAGACGCAGAGCCTTGCCCAACCCCCAAAACAAACTAAGCCAAAACGTGAGGTGAAGTCCACTGACGGAGAGTAAATGGGCAACCCCGACCCGTTCGAAGGTCAGTGCTGACAACCCCGGTTCCCGCCGCCCCATAAGCATCCCATGGAGGATCGTCGCGGCGCGTGGTGGTAAGGTCGCCTCTCCGACCGCAATTAACCTGCGTTGCCCGGCATTAACCAAGCGACCCACCAGAGAAACCTTTCCGTTGCCGTGCTCCACCGGTTGACCTTCAACCAGTAACCCGCCGGTAATCCGCTCCCGGACCCATACGGACCCGGCGCGCTGATCGTCGCCGAACAAACGCCCCCGCAGCGCCAGACGCTGCCCATAGTGGTAAGCGCCTGGGGTAGGCAGAAACACTTCTACTTTTGGCTGGACGGTTAAATCCACCCCGTGGAACGTTTCAACACGAAAAGCAAACCGCAAACCGTCCCGCCACGGGGCCGGGGTTTCAAGCACCGTCCCAACCAGCGCAACCAACTGCCCCTGGTGGTCGGCGAGAACCGCCCGGTGGCGAAGGTGGAGCTTCGCTTCGGCCCCACCTAAAATAACCCCGATCAGCAAAAATAAAAGCAGACCGGTCCCTTGCCGCCGCCGCAGGCGCCACCCGCCCAGAAACAAGAGCAGGCCAAAAATTAAAAGGAGAAGAACAGCCGCACTCCAGTGTCGGCCGTACCAACCGGTGATGATCCCGCCTCCTAGGAAAAAAGGAGCCCAAAGGAGAGGGCAGCGGGAAATCATTCCTTAATCTCAAGATAAGGCCGGATTTTGGCCAGCGTTTTTTCGCCGATCCCCTTCACCGCCAGCAAGTCATCGATGGTCCGGAACTTACCTACCGTCTCCCGGTATTCGATGATCCGGGCGGCTAGTACCGGTCCAATTCCCGGTAAAGTCTGCAGTTCGGCGTTGGTCGCTGTATTCGGATCAAGACCAGAGGTCGCCGTCTCCGCCGCAGTCTCTTCTCCGGATGCGGACGGCGCCCCTTTATCTGCCGATTCTTCCTGGGTCCCCGCCTCCGGTCCGGTTTCACCCGGCGGCAGCATGGCATCGACGCGCCGCGCGATCAGTTCCGTCCCCTCCCGTACCGTACCGGGCCACGCGACACTGACTGGTGCCACCAAATGCACCTCCAAGTCACCCCGGGAGAGCGCTTGGAACCCCAAGCGCCCCGCACCAAGTAAAAGCGCTGCGGCCAGCAGAAGAAGAACTTTCCTTTGCTGCTTTGAGAGTTCGTTAAGCATCCTTTTCACCTCACGTCACCCATTTGGTCTTGAGCGTCGTCAAGGTTGCGGGATCTACGGTTATGTTCTGCTCATTTCCGAACGAAGGGCCGCCGCCAACTGCAGCATCTCACGGGCATGCTCGCGGGTGGTTGTCGTGACCTCAGCGCCCCCAAGCATTCGGGCAAGTTCCTCAACCCGTTCCTCTTGATCCAACGCTCGGACCTTTATCTTTGTACGCTCCTCATGCGTCTTTTTCTCAATATAATAATGGTGATGGGCTAAACTGGCGATCTGGGGCAGATGGGTGACACAGATCACCTGGTGAGTCTCGCCCAAGAGCAAAAGTTTCTCCGCAACCGCCTGCGCCGTCCGCCCACCAATCCCGGTATCAATCTCGTCAAAAACCATCGCCGGAATCTGATCGGCTTCGGCCAGAATCACCTTCAACACCAACATCAAACGGGAAAGTTCTCCGCCGGAAGCGATCTTCGCCAACGGCCGTAGACCTTCGCCGGGGTTGGGTGCCACCATGAATTCCACCTGGTCGACACCGTCTTTCCCCACCGCCACTTCTGCGCCATCCAGTTTGATCCCCTTCTGAGCATCGGGAATCCGATTCAACGCCACTTTGAAGACGGTTTTTCCCATATTCACCTCATGCAGCTGTTCCATCACAGCCGCCTCCAAACGGTCCGCCGCCTCCCGCCGCAAGACCGAAAGGGCTTGTACCGCCGTAATTAATTCTGCTTCCACGGCCGCCAACTGCTGCACCAGTTCCTGCTGTCGTTCGGTGCGGTCGCCGAGGGAACCCAGTTCCTTTCGTAATTTCGCTGCGTAATCCAGAATTTCCAGGATTCCTTGGCCGTACTTCCTTTTCAACTTCGCGATCGCATCCAGCCGTTCTTCCACCTGATTCAGGCGTTCCGGGTCGAACGTGATCTGATCGCGGTAGGTCCGGAGCTCCCGGGCCACTTCTTCAATCTCACACGCAACCTGGCTTGTCGTCTCGACCCACGGTTTTAATGCGGGGTCGACCTCCGCCGCTTTGGTCAGAGCTTCAACGCCTGCTCCTAAATGGTCAAGAATGGAACCACCGTCATCCATCCCGTAAAACCGTTGATAAGCTTCGGCGATATAAGCGTAAAGCCGTTCTGCACCAGCGAGAATATCCCGTTCCCGGCTTAATTCTTCTTCCTCCCCCGGTTGCAACTGGGCGGCTTCAATCTCTTGTAATTGAAAGCTGATCAGCTCGACCCGCCGCTGCTCTTCGGCTTCGTCCGTCTCCAAGCTAGCCAGTTCCTTCTTGATCCCTTGCCATTTGGTATATAACGCGGCCACCCGGTCCGCTTCCTCTTTTATCTGCTCCCCGCCAAAGCGGTCCAAAATCTCCCGCTGGGAGACGGCGGAGAAGAGGGACTGATGTTCATGTTGGCCATGGATATCCATAAGCAAACGACCGACCTCATTGAGTGTGAGGACGGTCACAGTCTGTCCATTCATCCGACAACGACTGCGTCCGGACTTTTTAATCTCCCGGCTGACCACCAGGAGGCGGTCATCGCCCACCGGGATTCCCCAGTCGGCGAGGAGGTTGTCGACTTCCGGACGCCCCCCCAGATCAAAGACGCCTTCAATCCTGGCCGAATCGGCGCCCGCCCGGATCTGTTCCCAAGAAGAACGTCCGCCCAAAAGCAAGCTGACCGTATCAATTATGATCGATTTTCCGGCGCCCGTCTCCCCGGTCAAAATGTTAAACCCCGGTCCAAACTCTAGGTTTAACCGCTCTATCAGGGCAAAATTCTCGATCATCAGCTCGCGCAGCATCCTCTTACCTCCTCAACTTATACAACCGCTCCAGAACTTGGTCAACTTGCTGTTTTCGCCGGACAATCATTAAAATGGAATCGTCCCCGGCAATGGTCCCGACCACCTCATTCCAGTCCAAATCATCCAAAGCCGCCGCCACGCCATGGGCAGCACCGCTGGTTGTTTTGATCATAATCAGGTTTTCGGTATGGTCAATACTGGTCACCGCACCCTCAAACATCCGTTCCGCCCGCTTTAGTAGATCGGGAAAGCTACGGTCCAAGGGTAACGAATAACGGTAGTTCCCACTGGGGGTCGGTACTTTGATCAGACCAAGTTCTTTGATGTCCCGCGAAAGGGTAGCCTGGGTCACTTCGACCCCTTCGGCTTTCAGCGCCGCTCCAAGCGCTTCTTGGGTCTCGATTGACTTTTCTTTAATAATCGACAGGATTAAGCCGTGGCGACGGGCTTTCATGATTCACCCTCCCTTTCCTGGCTTTTGGCCTTCATTACGCAAAAGCCTTTACAATTTTCCTTCTTTAACTTTCTCACGCAAAATATGATAAAAACTTTTCTCCTTAAAGCGAATAAACCTGGTCCGATGCGGTGCCGTATAGATTTTAATCCGATCGTCGGCCTCCAAGGCCAGACACTCCTGGCCATCGGCCGTCAGCATCACTTCGTGGGGTGGTGCCGTAAATTTAATCTCAATAACCGAATTACTCCCCACCACCAGAGGGCGGTTAAAGAGCGAATGGGCACAGATCGGGGTCAGTACCAACGCGGATAATTGAGGTGAGACGATCGGTCCCCCCGCCGACAATGAATAAGCGGTTGATCCGGTCGGCGTGGCAATAATTAACCCGTCTGCCGCCAACATGCCGGTAAAAAAACCGTCAATAAGCAGTTCAAACCGGAGCATTCGGGAGAAGAATCCTTTGTTGAGCACTATATCATTGAGCCCCACTAAACGGGCACGCCGCTTGCCGCCATTGGTCACCTCCGCGTTGACCATGATCCGGTTTTCCAAGACAAAATCGCCACTTTTCAGTTTTTCCACGGCGCATTTCAGATCTTTATCTTCCACTTCGGTTAAAAAACCCAGATGACCCAGGTTAATGCCGAAGATTGGTATTTCCCACGGGTAAAGTCGTCGGGCCAGTGACAAAAGCGCGCCATCCCCACCTAGAACCACACCATAGTCCAGCTGGGCTGGTAACTCCTCTTCCCGGCAGCCCAGTTCAACGGTGCCAAGACGCGCGGCACTCTCTTCTTCCATAACCACCTTGAAGCCCGCCTGTTCCAAGAGGCCGATTAGTTCGCGGGCAACCCGAACCGCTTCTGGTTTCTCCAAAAGCGGGAATACGCCTATCTTTTTCATCATTACACCTCAGTCCTCTTGAGTCCCTTTATATTTATTCATTAGATCTCGGTGAAATCCTGCATGAAGATGAGCAAAGGGTCATAGTTTTATATCATTAGCCACCCGCCTCGGCCGTAAAGAAAGGCGTGCTTAAAGGGGCTTTTAAGGAAGGTAAGAAGATGAAAGCAAAGCTCCACCCCTACTGCAGAAAATATGTACTCCTTACTATGTCCAGTCTGTTGTTACGGGTCTACGGGGTGATCTACCGCCTCTTTCTCCTCCGTTGTTTTGGGGCCGAACCCTTCGGCCTCCTGGGCATGATCTTCCCCTTTTACCGGTTGCTAAGTCTCCTGATTACAATGGGATTGCCCACCGCTTTTGTGCGTTTAATCGCTATTGAAAAAGCGAAAAAAAATACCGCTTGGATTTTACAATCCAAAAAGACCGTCTTCACTTTCGTGGCCGTCACCGCCTTTCTTGTCTCCTGCCTCCTCTTTCTGTTTGCTACGCCGCTGGGTTCCTTGCTTTATAACGATCTTCGTACTGGTCCGCTCCTGAAGTATTATGCGCTCGCCCTCAACCTCCACTGTCTTTGCCTGGTCTACCGGGGATATTTTCATGGTCTTGATCGCATTGCCCCACTGGCCTTTGCCGACCTCATCGAAACCCTGGGCGAAACCACCTTTATTCTCCTCTTCCTGTTCTCCCGTCCCTGTCCCCGGCTGAGTGTGGAAGCAGCCGGCCTAATCCTGGCCAAAGGGTATCTGCTGGGCGAAGCAACTTGTCTCGGTGCCCTCTTTCTCTATGACCGCTCTCGTGTCCGTCCCGTCCTGACCAACACGGCACCCCAAGCGGCCTCCGGGCGAAAACTCTTACCCTTACTGTGTTCTTCTTTCCCCCTCATGGCCCAGCAGTTAGTTTTGTCCCTGGCGCGTATCGCCGAAAGCATCCTCTTACCCAAATTATTGACGAAGGGGGGGCTCACCCCAACCCAAATCGCCCACAACCTTGGCGAATACTGGGAAATGGCGATGCCCCTCCTGCTTTTTCCGCTGATCCTATTTTCCCCGGTTTCCACTTTAATCCTTCCGGCCACCGCCCGCGCTACCGTCAAAAACAATCTTCCGGTCTATTTTCAAAAGCTCCGTTGGCTTTTAAGGGGGGCACTCCTGTATTCCCTCGGAGTGAGTTTCCTCCTCCTCAAATTCGCAAAGCCATTATCCCTGTTGCTCTACGAAACAACCGCCGCCACCCGCTACCTTCCTTTTCTCCTGCCAGCGCTGCCTTTTATGATCATGAACAATCTATTAACCCCTGTGGCGGAAGGCCTCGGTAAACAAGTCTTTTTGCTCCGGGCAACCCTGGTTTTGATCTTTATTAAAACCGGCGTCATGGCGGCCTTTGTACCGTTACCCGCTTTTGGGTTGGCGGGTGCCGCCTGGGCGCTGACTATCAGCCAAGCCCTGCTCTTTTGCTTATTGCTAAAGGAAACCTTTTATACCGTCGTGCCCAATACTAAATGGTTTTTCTTGTTCAAAAGTAAATTTTTCCACCTGCCCAAACTATAAAAAAGACCGTTGCACGCGGCAACGGTCTTTAACTTGGTCTTTTTTAGGGATGGGAGCGGGTTTGGTTTAAAGAATCTTACTTAAGAAGAGTTTGGTCCGCTCGTTTTGCGGGTTATTAAAGAGCTGTTCCGGAGTGTTCTCTTCGATGATCAACCCCTCATCCATAAACATCACCCGGTCGGCGACTTCACGGGCGAAACCCATCTCATGGGTAACCACGACCATGGTCAACCCGTCTTTGGCCAAAGCCTTCATCACATCCAAGACTTCCTTGATCATCTCCGGATCCAGCGCGGAAGTCGGTTCATCAAAGAGCATCACTTTTGGTTGCATCGCCAAGGCCCGGGCAATCGCCACCCGCTGTTGTTGTCCGCCCGAAAGGGTGTCCGGATAGGACAAGGCTTTCTCCTTCAAGCCAACCTTCTGTAACAGGTCGTAAGCCCTTGCTTCGGCCTCCTCCCGGGAACATTTCCGCACTTTGAGCGGGGCCAGGCAAATGTTGTCGACCACGTTCATATGGGGAAACAGGTTGAACCGTTGAAAAACCATCCCCATTTCGGCCCGGATTTGGTTGATATCAACCTTCTTCCGATCGGTAATTTCAACACCGTCAAAATAGATCTGACCCCCGTCGGGAATTTCCAGCAGGTTAAGGCAACGTAGAAAGGTACTCTTCCCCGAACCACTGGGTCCGATCACACAGACGACTTCACCATCCTTGACCTCGTTGGTAATGCCGTTTAAAACCCGAAGAGAGCCGAAGCTTTTTTGCAAGTCTACCGTCTTAATCATTCTGTTTCAGCCTCCTCTCCGCGTAATTAACCAGTTGGGTGATGGGAAGCGTCATGAATAAGAAAAGCAGGGCCACGGCGGTCCAGATCTCGAAAGCACGAAAGGTGCGCCCCGCGATCATCGAGCCTTTCCGCACCAGCTCTTCCAGGGCAATCACGGAAACAATCGAAGAATCTTTGAGGAGGGCGATAAACTCATTCCCCAGAGGCGGAACAATCCGTTTAAAAGTCTGTGGGATCAGCACATACCGCATGGCTTGGGGATAGGTCATCCCTAACGAACGGGCCGCTTCCAACTGTCCCCGGTCAATCGACTGGATACCCGCCCGCACAATCTCGGCCACATAGGCTCCACTGTTGACCGACAGGGTAATAATCGCCGCCATCAACGGCGGAATCGTACCAAAATACGCGGGAAGCCCAAAATAAACCAAATAGAGCTGGACCAACATGGGCGTTCCCCGGATAAATGTGACATAAATCGAACTTAAAGTAAAGATCAGTTTGTTCTTGGAGACACGCCCAATCCCCACAAATGTTCCGATTAAGATCCCCATCCCCACCGCTATACAGGTCAGCTGGATGGTTAGAGCCGCCCCTTGCAATAGAACGGGCAAAAAGCGGACGATTACACTTAAATCCCATTTATAACCCATAACTTCCTCTCCTTCATTTGCGCGATCCCCAACCCCGACAACAGCAAAGGCTTTTTTGCGTCGTTCTAGAATAATCAGGTCAACACAGAAAATCCCAACAAGGACGAGGGAAAAGATTTAAAACCCTCTTCTCCTCTTAGAATCGAAAAAGCAGCCGTCGGCTGCCTTTTCGCCTTTTCATAATTATTCACCAAAGTAGTTGTGGTAAATCTCATCATAAGTTCCGTTGGCCTTGAGGGTCTTTAAAGCTTGGTTAATCTTGGCCAACAATTCGGTGTCACTCTTCCGGAGGGCCAAGCCATACTCTTCGGTCGTAAAGGCTTCACCGACGATCTGATACTGCCCGGGATTGGCTTTTATCTGCGCCCCGGCCACCGGTAGATCCATGACCACAGCGTCGGCGGCACCGTTCTTCAGTTCTAAGAACGGATCAGTCGCGTGATTAAATCTTTTAATGGAGGCAATCGCCACCCCTTGTGCCTGCATCTCGGTGGCAGCCAAGTCACCGGTGGTGTTAATCTGTACTGCCAACCGTTTGCCGACTAAATCTTCCGGACCTTTAATGCTGTTATCACCCGCGCGGGTCACAATGACCAGACCGGCATTGATATACGGATCAGAGAAGTTAACCACTTCTTTCCGTTCATCCGTAATTGTCATGCCGGAAGCAATCACATCGTAGTTCCCGCTGAGCAGCCCGGGAATGATCCCGTCCCAGGATACATTCTTAATCTCGACCTTCATCCCCAATTCGGCACCGATCGCTCGCATCAGATCAAGGTCAAATCCGAGCAACTCACCGGTTTCTTCGTCTAGATACTCAAACGGAGGAAAAGCCGCGTCGCACCCAACGACGAGCACCTCCGCACTGGTCTCGGTCCCGACTTCCTTTTTAGGCGCGAAAACATTCATCCCAACCAGGGCGATCACAACAATTACACCAAGAATAATTAGGCCATACAATAAAGGCTTCTTTTTCATGATTAAACCCCCACTCTCTTGGAAATAGCTGGTATTAAGGCGTTCATCTTAATTGTATTCATAATTATAACTCATAGCTTATAATTATGCAAGGTGTTTTCGCTTCACGCGCTCCTTGTGACAAAGTTTTACTTGAGTGTAACCGAAGTGTAGCCAAGCCAAGCAAAGAAAAACGGATGAAACCATCCGTTTTCTCTGATCGACAATGGCTAGCTAAAAATTAACCTCGCCGAGGGGTACCTCAAAGGGTTCCCCTTCTGGGAACTGAATCACTAGTGTTTCTTTTAACATATTGATCTGGACAACCGTTCCTTCTTTGCCTTGGTATTCCACCTTACTGCCCACCGCGGGGAGCATCTGATTACTCTCGCGGTAAGTTTCGGATTCATACTTAAGACAACACATTAAACGGCCGCAGATCCCCGAGATCTTCGTGGGGTTTAACGACAGGTTCTGCTCCTTGGCCATTTTGATCGATACCGGATCAAACTCCCCTAAAAAGGTGGCACAGCAGAGCGAGCGCCCACAGGGGCCTAGCCCGCCAAGCATCTTCGCCTCATCCCGCACCCCAATCTGGCGGAGCTCAATCCGGGTCCGGAACACCGAGGCCAGATCCTTGACCAGTTCGCGGAAGTCAACCCGTCCGTCCGCCGTAAAATAAAAGATTACTTTGTTCCGGTCAAAGGTATATTCCACATCAATCAGCTTCATCTCAAGCCCGTGTTGTTTAATCTTCTCAAGGCAGATCCGAAAGGCGTTGGCTTCCTTATCTTTATTCTCAAGGTACTGGGCCTTGTCCTTTTCGCTGGCGGCCCGGATCACCTTTTTTAACGGGGGTGTGATCTCGCTCGCCGGAACCTCCTTCGGCCCAATCTTTACCTTGCCGTACTCCATACCCCGTGCCGTTTCGACGATCACTTCCTGGTCAACCTTTAAATCCATGTTGTTCGGGTCAAAATAGTAGATTTTACCGGCCCGTTTAAACCGAACGCCAACGACTGTATATGATTCCGCCGGAGAACTCTCCGTCGTCTGTTTTTCTTCATCCATACTGCTTCCTCCTTTCCGGCTCAAATTCGCCCACCTTTAGTGCCGAGGACCATCTCCCAACTCTTCATAGAGGGTCAGAAAAAGATCCTCCAATAAAAGGCGGAGGTTAAGGTTGGCCGCCACGTACGCCCGGGCTTGCTGGACAGCCGCATTTGCCCCAATTAAACCTTTCGTCGCCGTCCCCGCGCCAGCCGCCGCCAATAATGCGGCCCGAAAATGGGCTTGGAGCCCTTGTAAATAAAGATCCACCTGGTTCCGGTCGGTACTACTTAACTGTTCCGCCTGCCGCAAAAGCGCGCCCAGATCGGACACCGGGAGATCAACACCGTTGTTTTCGGGAAAACTGCCCTCCAGACCAGCACCGCCCAGCTGCACCCGGTGCATCCGGGAACGGATCGTGGGCAAAACACCCCGTTCATCCTCGGCCAGCGCCAGAAAATAAACCGCCGGTGGTGGTTCCTCCAGTGTTTTCAAGAACGCATTTGCCGCCACTTCGGTCAGAAGCTCAAATTGCTGAAAAAAATAAACTTTGCCCGCGGAAAGATACGGGTTGAGGAGGGCGTCATAGCAAAGCTGTCGTACCTCTTCCAGCTTTATCTTTCCCCCCTCGGGCGCCAGTACACGGAAATCCGGATGACTACCCTGTTCCATCAACCGACAGGTGCGACAACGGCCACAAGGTTTTTCCCGTTCCCCCTCGCAAAGCAAGGTTTGGGCAAGACGCCGAATCCCCGTTTCATTCTCCGCGTTCAGCGGTCCCAAAAACAGATAGGCATGGCTGGCCTTCCCGCCGGCAAAGATCCTTTCTAGTTCGGCAAAACGCCTGTTTGCTAGCTTTTCAGTCACAATCATTCTCCTTGGTTCTCTCCGGCTGTCCTTACCGGTCCTTTAATATTGTAACGGAATCCGGTTCCGGATACAACGCAAAAACCTTTCTTTAAAAACTACGCTTCAGTAGTATAAATCAATTAATAAACCACGGATCTCATCAATCTTCGCCATCAGCGTCATTGATGCGGCGTTTTTCTCTAAAACGTCCGTTGTTAACTCTTCCAGGGCTTGGTTGATCTTCTGTACCACACAGAACACCCGGCGATTGCCCCGCCGGTCCCAGCGGCTTTCCCCCTTCATCTGATAACTACCGCTGATTGCTTCTTTCAGAAAGTCGCGTACCGCCGCCCGGTAGGAACGGAGCGTCGCCATACTGGGCTGGTTTAACAGTTTTTTACCGGCTTCATCAACCCGGTTTAAAAGCTGATCCCAGCCGGCGGCCTCATGTTCCCCAGCGGTTTTTAGGATCTGCTTAAACGCCACTTTACCCCCGTTTTCTGGGTTTAATTCGCCCCGCTCGGTTAGAGGAGGAGGCGATTCGGCTCCGACTCCTTTAATCCGCATTCCTCTTCACTCCTAAATCTTTTCGAAAGATTCAACTTTCAGGGTGAATACGGTCGCCCCACCGACTTCGACTTCCACCGGGGTCGGAATGTAGGTATTCAAAGTTTGGTCCACCGCCGCCATCGGACTGACCAGCCCTTTCCTGGTCCGGCAAACGGCTTTAATAATCGAATTGACCTCTTCAAGCTGTTCTTCTTGGACCCCAATTAACAACGTGGTATTTCCTTGGCGAAGGAACCCTCCAGTGCTGGCCAGTTTGGTTGCGCGGTATCCCTTCTCCAGTAAAGCAGTGAGCAGGCGATTTACATCCTGATCCTGAACCACAGCGATCAGCAGTAACATTTATTTTCCTCCTTTCCCTTTGCTTCCAACCGGTATGAAGGGGAATTTCTCCAGAAACCGCACCCAGATTTGCTGGTGAACTTCCTCCTTTGTCCGGTCGGAACCGGTGAGCAAACAAAACCGCTCGGCCTCGGCGGCCGCCAGCCGTAAATAGCCTTGACGGACTTTCTCCTGAAAAGAGAGACCCCTGGCTTCAATCCGGTCCGTTCCGATCCTGCTGCTCCGTTCCTGCACCCGACGCCAGCCCTGATCCGGCGTGAGATCAAGCAAAAAGGTGAGGTCGGGGACCAAGCCGCCGGTGGCAAAAGTATTCATCTGCCGAATCAGCTCCGGATCGTTCCCCGCGGCAAATCCTTGATAGGCCAAGGTTGAATCGGTAAAACGTTCACAGATGACCACCGCGCCCCGGGCGAGCGCCGGCCTTATCACTTTGCCAACGTGTTGTGCCCGCGCCGCGGCGTAAAGTAAAATCTCAGTCTCCGGGGCCGGATCTTCCTCCGCAAAAAGGAGTAGATCACGGATCTTTTCAGCCAGCACCGTCCCGCCCGGCTCCCGGGTGATCAGCGTGGGGACGCCCTCCGCCGTTAGGCGGGCCGCTAACATCTGAGCTTGCGTGGACTTCCCAGACCCGTCGATCCCTTCAAAAGTTATAAAAATGCCCTGTTTCATGCTTACTCCTTCATTTACAAGATTATTTATCATCCCATCCACGGGCCGCCCTTCGCTATTTTTTTCGACATAAAGGCCCCGCTTCCTTTTTTCAAGCAGAAGCGAATAAAAAAACCTGGTACGAAACCAGGTCGCTTACGTTCCTTTCAGCCATTTATGCCAGAGGGTGCGGAGCCCATCAAGCCACTGGGGATAATCTTCATCGGCCACTTCTAACCGGGCCAGCCGCTGTTCGCAGGCCAGGCAGATCACCTCCCCGT
>DUQQ01000043.1 GCA_012837705.1 Hydrogenispora sp. | reverse complement strand
AAGCGGAACACGGAAAGTTTCGCGGCTCTTTAAACCTTTGGAGCGGCCGGCCAAAGGGGTAAAGAGAAAAAAATGTCAAGGAGGAATTTTTAATGAGAATTGTCAACAACATTTCTGCGATGAACACTAACCGGGTGTTGGGGGCAACCGACAACGCTATGGGGAAAACCCTTGAGAAACTCTCTTCTGGTTTACGGATTAACCGGGCGGCGGACGATGCGGCGGGACTCGCAATTTCGGAGAAGATGAGAGCCCAGATCCGCGGAATGAAACAAGCCATTCGTAATGCTCAGGATGGCATCAGTTTTATCCAGACCGCGGAAGGTGCCCTCAACGAGACCCACGCGATCCTCAACCGGATGAGAGAACTGGCAGTGCAAGCGTCGAACGGAATCTACACCGAAGATGATAAGCAAAAGCTGCAGGAAGAGTTCACGCAATTATATGATGAAATCGACCGGATTGCCCTCAACACTGAGTTCAACACCAAAAAGCTGCTTTCCGGTAGTTATGCATCCTCAGGTGTGGTCTTCCAGATTGGTCCCAATGCCAACCAGATGATTTCTGGTACGATTAAGAGTATGACCGCTTCAGGGTTGGGGTTGTCCGGTGCGCTCAAGACTCCTAAAACTGGTATTGGTAGTGGCTCCAGCTACTCAGGGATCCAAAATGTTCTTACCCAAATTGACAAGGCCATTGACAAGGTTTCGGCCGAGCGTTCCAAACTCGGTGCGATTCAGAACCGCTTAGAGCACACCATCGCCAACCTCAGTGTTACCATGGAGAACCTGGCCGCTTCGGAAAGCCGGATCCGCGACGTGGATATGGCTCAGGAGATGACCGAGTTCACCAAGAACCAGATTCTCATGCAGTCGGCTACCGCCATGTTGGCCCAGGCCAATATGAAACCGCAGGCAGTGTTGCAACTTCTCGGTTAATCTTTTCCAACCTATAGGTTTGGTTTCCGGGCCGGCCGGCTTTCCGGCCGGCTTTTCCTATTCGTGATTGTTTAGTCGTGCTAGGAAACGTAACAGAAAATAAAACCCAAAACTGCTGGGGGTGACGAAAAATGCGGGTCGAAAGGATTCAACCCGATTTAAGACAGACAGAAGGAACTGTTGTTTCGAATCAGACCTCTCGAGAACAAGAAAAAGTATTAGAACCCTTTATGAAGCCCTTAAAAGAAGAGGGGAAGGTGTTAGAGCAATTTTTGACCCCTTTATCCCGTGCGGCGCAGGAGAGGGATGATGAGCAAAACAAATCTGACATTATAAAAAGACTGGAAGAAAAGGTTCTGCAACTGAATGAAACGGTGGAGATCTTTGATAAAAAAATCCACTTTCAGATACATGACGAAACTGAACGCATTATGGTTCAGGTGATCGAAAAAGCGACCGACGAGGTTATCTCCGAAATTCCGCCGGAGAAGGTCTTGGATCTGGTGGCGCGGATTGAAGAGATGATTGGTTTGATCGTCGATAAAAGGGTATAAGGGGGTTAGGAGATGTCTGGAACTTTAGCAATCGGCGGAATTGCCTCCGGATTTGATACCGATTCCATAGTTAGAGCGATTATGAGCCAGGAAAGACAACCTCTGACGAAGCTGGAGTCGCAGAAGTCTACGCTTAAGGCACGCTCTGATGCTTGGCGTGAGTTGAACTCGCGGCTTTATAAACTGAAGGATGCGGCCTATAATCTTCAATCTTTTATGGCTTTCCGTGCGCAGAAAGTCACTGTTTCCGATGAAGAAAAACTAACGGCAACCGCCACGGCGGAGGCGTTGCTTTCTTCGTACCAATTGAATGTTAAGAGTTTAGCCAAAGCCCATTCGGTGGCATCAAACGTAATAAACGAGACTACCACCCTTTCGGGCGGAAAGATCCAAATTACGATTAACGGTGAGAGTAAGGAGATTGAGATTAACCCGGAAGGCAGCACAAATGAAGAGCGGTTAACCTCTCTTGCCCGCCAGATCAATCAAGCCCAGGCCGGGGTAACGGCTTCCGTGGTTAAGCTTGGCGAGGATGCGTATCGACTTTATTTGAACAGTAAAGAAACGGGTGTTGCCAATCAATTGGTCTTGTCCGATGTGGAAGGCGGAAGTGTGCTCAGCGACTTGGGCGTTCTTGATGAGAACGGTGCCATTGCCCATGAAGCCCAGGCCGCTACCGATGCGGAGATTGAGATCAATGGGGATACCGTAAACGTGGCGAAGCGGTCAACCAACCAGATCTCTGATCTAATTCCCGGGATTACCATTACTTTAAAAGAAGAGGGTACCGTTACCTTAGGCGTTGAGCTTGATCAAGATAAAATCGTCGAAAACGTGAAGGCTTTTGTTGACGCCTATAACGCAGTGGCGGATTATATTAATCAGCACAAGAAATTCAGCTATGATGAAGCGACCCAGACCGGGACTAAAGGGGCTTTGTTTGGCGATTCGGCTTTAATGAGCATTGAGTCACAGCTTCGCGGGCTCCTTCTTGAGACTGTAGAAGGGGTCGATCAAAGCGTTGGCTTGTTGAGCGTGATCGGGATTAAAGGCGCTTCTGGCGTTGAGGGGGCAAAATCGGGCCGCTTGGAGTTTGACCAGGAGCTCTTCAAAGCGAAGCTTGAGGCGAATTTTGATGACATCGCGAAACTCTTTGGGGCTGCTACTTCCGGAGAGACAAAAGGGGTCTTTACGCGCATTCACGATGCTCTTTTTGACTGGACCAGTAGCGACGGAATTTTGAAACTCAAAACCGATACGCTCCAGAGGCAGATGAGCGAACTTGATAAACAGGTGGCCGCGATGGAAGACCGCTTGGCGAAGCGGGAAGAGTACTACTACACCAAATTTGCGGCTATGGAGAAAGCGCTGGCGTCGATGCAGTCGCAATCGGCATGGTTAAGCGCGCAACTGTCAGCCTTTTCATCGATGGGTAAGAAATAGTTGATCGGCGAGGAAAAGGAGGAGGTTAATTGTTTACCGAAAGCAACCCTTACAAACGTTACCGGCAGACCCAGGTGGGGACTGCCGGGCCCCTTGAGTTAATCATTATGATGTACGACGGGGCAATCCGTTTCTGTAACCAGGCCAAAAAAGCGATTGAAGAAAAGAATTATAACGAAGCCAACCACTTTTTACAACGGGTGCAGGCGATTATCGATGAATTAAACTATAGTCTTAACATGGATGCCGGAGAAATTGCTACTAATCTGCGGAATTTGTATGATTTTATCACGACCAAACTGGTGGAGGCCAATGTAAAGAAGGATACTATGATGATTGACCAGGTGGTTAATTTGCTCACAGAGCTACGGAGTTCTTGGGCGGAGCTACAAAGCCCGCAAAAAAAAGTAGTATCGGCAGGCGAATAAGATGGAATGGGATGGTCTTGAGCTCAAGGACGGGCTTAGATTATTGGAGAACTGCTATAACCGGCTAGCGCAGGCCGTCAAAGATGAACAGGCCGACCCCAAAGAGATTACTTCTCTTGTGGAGGAGGCAGAACAAATCGTAGTACTTTTGGATGCGATCCTGCAAAGAACGTCGCTGGAAGAGGAAAAAGAACAGACCATACAGACCGTTAAAGAGAAAGCTGATGCCATTATTCAGCTCCTCAATGAAGAGATGGGGGCCATTGCTGAGCAGTACGCTCAGA
Source organism: Hydrogenispora sp. (assembly GCA_012837705.1). Lineage (GTDB taxonomy): Bacteria > Bacillota > UBA4882 > UBA10575 > UBA10575 > Capillibacterium. The sequence goes on along the minus strand of DUQQ01000043.1, from coordinate 1,951 downwards.
TTAAGACGGGACGGCAAGCGATCGATGCTTATTACCCGCAGCCGGTGGGCTTAGGCTACTCGGAAGGGAAATTTGTCGACCGTAAGGAATAAAAGCGCTTTATCTATTATTTTCCCATTTTTACTTGCATATTTCTTGTTTTTAGGTATAATTGTTCATGAAGGTGTCTTGGTTTGGCGTTCACAGGAGGGATACTTAGGTATCAGAACGGATGTAACCCGGACAAATTTATCCTTAGGAAGGGAAGTAGAGTTTTTTATGACTTACGAGGACAAAACACTGGTATGCAAAGAATGCGGTACGGATTTTGTTTTTACCGCGGGTGAACAGGAATTCTATGCCGAAAAAGGGTTCACCAATGAACCAGCTCGTTGTCGGGAATGCCGTCAACAAAGAAAACAAAGAGGCCGGACGATGACTGAGGTCGTATGTGCCAACTGCGGAGTAACGACCCAAGTACCTTTTACGCCCTCCCAGGATCGCCCAGTCTATTGTAAAGAATGCTATGATGCAATGAAAGCTAGCTAAGTGGCATTAAACAAAGCTGAAAAGCGATGATAAGAAGAGCCTCCTCTGCCCTCCAGAGGAGGTTTTTTAATACCCTGTATGCAAGATGGTTTTGGAACCTAGGGCGAAATTACGACGTTAATTTAATTAAAAGGAAGATCAATTATTTCCAAAGTGGTCGAAGGATTATTTTTCCGGATCGGGAATATATGTAGTATAACCTTAATTAATGAATCGCATAAAGGGGGTGGGGATCCGCACCGAATTGGGTATATTATTCATGACGCGGTTAACCTCTGAAAACGACAAGGGAAGGAGTGGATGGGATGGACATTAAGGTTTTTGGAAAGAACCTTGAGGTAACTGATGCGCTCCGTGATTATGCGGAAAAAAAGGTGGGGAAGATCGCTAAGTTTTTTGCGCAACCACCGACGGCTCTGGTTACTTTGTCGATCGAACGAGGAATACATGTTGTCGACATCACGATCTCCATCAACGGTCTTTTACTGCGTGGGGAAGAAAAAAGTGGCGATATGTACAGTTCGGTTGATGGTGCCGTTGAAAAGATTGAACGTCAGATCCATAAATACAAAACGAAGATCAACCGGAAGATTCGGGAAGAGTATCGGATCATTTCTCCCACACCAGCTGGTACTGTTGAGGTAACCGCTGAACCAAAGATCGTCCGCACCAAGCGGTTTGCGATTAAACCCATGTCGGCGGAGGAAGCCGTCATGCAAATGGAATTACTTGGCCATGACTTCTTTGTCTTCTTCAATCCGGACTTGGAAGAGGTTAATGTGGTTTACAAACGGAAGGACGGTAATTACGGGCTAATCGAGCCGGAGTTTTAACGAAGAAGCGAGCGAAGAAGAATAATAGATCGAATAGAAAGAACCGGTTCTGGCGGTAAGCTGGAACCGGTTTTTTGGTCGTTAGAAATATTCGTTGATGAAATTGGGCGCCGGTGGAAACAGGGTCGTCAGCACCGTTAAGAATGCCGGGTCGTCGAGGGTTAGGTCGTCGTGGGCGACCAGTGCTTCCGGGTGGGCGTTTCCGGTAACCAACCGGGCGAGGGCCCCGATGGAACAACGCACCGTCGGTTTTTGGCCGGAGGTTTTTGCGATCTGTATCTTTCCTGCGGCCAATTTTATCTGGTACTGGCCGCTGTTTTCGGGCAGGAGGGGATCGGTGACATCCATCACCCATTCCGTGGCCAACGGCGGATAGGTGCGGGCTTCTAACATCGGTACCACACTCGTGATCCGCCCGAGGAAGGCCGGTTGCGTACCCGGCGGGATGTACGGGGTCAGTTCTGTGGCACCGTTTTCCCGACAAAGCTGTTGGGTGTGGTTAATATCTACGCTCGCGCTTGCGATTTCGGCGGTGGTGGACCAGGAGACGCCAGCAAGGGTGGCGGCGAGATAGTCAAGAAAAGGTTTTT
>DUQQ01000086.1 GCA_012837705.1 Hydrogenispora sp. | reverse complement strand
TTTGCCTCTCCTCGTCCACCAGGGCAAGACACACCCGAGAATTAGCCGCAATTTCCGTAAAGCGGTGTTGAATTCCTTCCGCCGCCAGCAGCTTCTGGATAATGCGGCCGGTGTCGCCACCGGCAAAACCGGTGGCGATCACCTCGCCCTTAAGACGATGAATGCTCCGGGCAACGTTCACTCCCTTACCCCCAGCTACAGCCAATGCTTGGTCCGCGCGGGTGATGGCTCCTAATGTTAAGCCATGACAAACCAGTGTTTTATCAATTGCCGCATTTAACGTCACCGTGATAATCATGGAAGCACCTCGCATGTCTTAGCAAAATTCCTCTTGACACTTGATGGTCACACCATCCGTGGTAACCTTAACCAGGTCCCCGTACACCCTAAGCAAAACAGGCTCGCCTTCAATCACCCGCAAGACTGCTTCCCGCTGGCTAACCGACACTTCCAGCAAGGAACCGGCATAACTAATTCGGAACCGATAAGACTGCCACTCTTCCGGTATTGTCGGATTAAACATCAACAGATCACTATCGGTCCGTAACCCCCCAAAACCAAATACCATTCCGGCCCAGACCCCAGCCGCCGATGTCGAATGGAGTCCCTGTTCCGTATTGCGGTTATAATTATCCAGATCCAAGCGGGCAGCATAGGCCAAAAAGTTATAAGCTTCCTCCAATTTCCCCAATTCAGCCGCTAAAATTCCATGCAATGAGGGAGATAAAGATGATTCATGGCAAGTCCGGGCTTCATAAAATTCGTAATTCGCTTTTTTCTCCTCCATGGTAAAGTCTTGACTGAAGAAGTAGATCAGGTTAAGAAAATCCGGCTGTTTAATGATATTGTACCGAAAGATTTTAATATAGGCCCAATGTTTATAGAGGGGAATTTGGGACATGGGAATACTTTTAACATCAACATGCGGTAGATCAAAATACCCGTCGTGTTGTTCATAAATACCTGTTTCTTCGTCCTTTAAGATCCGCATCTTCTCCGCCATCTGTTTCCAATTGGCGGTTTCTTCCGGAGATAATTGCACTTTTTCGACGGCGCGCTCGTATAAATCCGGAGCGTTCTGTTTCATCTCCTCCAGTACTTCCAGCGTATAATGGAACATCTTCTTCCCCATATAATTAGTATAACAGTTGTGGTTAACCATCATATGGAACTCATCCGGTCCCATCACCCCGTAAAAACCAAAGTCGCCTTTTTTCGGACTCCATCCGCCCCAACTGGCCATACAGCGGCACATTTGCAGCAACATCTCGATGCCTTCATTGTATAGAAATTGCTTATCTTTACAGACCTGATCGTAATGCCAGATTGCATAGTAGATCGCTAAGTTTTGATGGATCTCCAGCTCCACATGCTGCCAGGTACCCATCTCCTCAACCCCGGTTATGGTAGAGAAGGGATAACGGGCACCCTCTAAATCAAGCCGTTTCGCATTCTCTAAGGCTCTGGGGAGATAGTGATAGCGATACATCAATAGTTTACGGGCGATCTCCGGGTTGAGGAACATATACATCCGATGACAATAGATCTCCGTATCCCAGAAGTTGACTCCGTTGTAGACTTCGCCTCCCAACTTACAAATAACGTTCCGCCGGTCACTTTCGCCATGATAGTTGCTATATACCGTATATATGGAATAGCGCACCCCTTGTTGCAACTCCGGATCGCCTTGGATTTCTACATCCATCCGCCGCCAAAAATCAGCCCAGTGCTGCTGATGCTGTTCTAAAGCCTGTTCGTAGGTTAGTGCGGAATATTCTTTCGCCAGACTTAAACCGTTCTGCCAAACCTGGTCCACATCGCTCTTTTCTGCCCAGTAGTTCACCACCAACTTGTCGAAAGCAGTAGCTTGCTTTTCCCGAAGCTGCAACGAAAACTCAGCGCCCACAAACTTCTCCCGTTCCACGAAGTGCGGATTGAGCGTTTGGTCTGAGGCCAGCCGGAAACTGGAGAAAAGATTGAGCTTACTCCGTTTGGTTTGGGCTTGGATGCAGTACAAACCATCCGCAAACTGTTTCCGCTGGCAAGTCCAGAAATTGAGGTTCCCCTTCTTTTCTTGGCTGGATCCGGTCTCCTGTGTTTGATCCCAGCCTGCAGCCAATTCATAAATGGTATCGAAATCCAATCCGGAACAGATTTTTACTTCACCGGAGAAGTTTAACGGCTCAAAGATAATCCGCTGACACCCCAGGGCTGTATGGACCATATTGGTAAAGCGCAAAAAAGTGATCCGCAGTTGTTTGTTCTGCGCAGTCGTCCAGACAAACTCCCGTTTTAGGGTGGCGTTACGCAGATCAAGGACTCGCCGGAAATCGGAGAATTTAACCTTGGCTAAATCCAATTCTTCGCCATCAATGCTAATTCTGGTATAAAGCCAATCCACCGCATTGAGCATCGTGGCCCCTTCGGTAATAAAGCCCTTAAATACTTGCGGATGATTAATATCCATTATCTCATAGAGCTGGCTGAAATAACTGCCCAGAAGATGATCGCCGGAATAACCTTCCTCAAAATAACCCCGGACACACATAAATTCATTGGCTAAAGAGAAAATTGATTCGGACAACCGCTGTTTTGCCGGGTCGAATCCTTCTTCAATCACCAACCATGGGTCAACTTTGAAGTATTTTTCAGGGGTTTTAAATAAATGCATCTTCTTTTCCCTCCATAAACAAAGTAGTTTCGCGGCAATCTTTACAAATGGTATTTCTTAATCCGTTGATATACGTCTTCCAGCGTTCCTTGAAAGGGTCCTGGTGTTTCCATCTTGATCGAGACCAAAGCAGCGGCAAATTTAAGGGCTTCAGCCACATCATGCTCCATGCGCCAGGCTAAATAAGCAGCAAAAGTGGTATCCCCCCGGCCCGTCCGCCCCAACACACTCCGGTTGGAAAATTTTTCGTAATACGTTCTGCCCCCAGCCCGAACTAAAACGCCCTCCGCATGGGTGATGACGGTCTCCGGGCAACCCCACTCCTCAATGATCATGGCCGCCTTTTCCAGATCATCTGTACCCGTAAGCACTTTCGCCTCGACCACATCCAATTTCACCTTGCTCATCTGTTTGACGATGGCTTGTTTTTGCGGAACATCTTTAAAAGCAATTTCCCGGCTGACCGGATTCACTTGCCGAACAAAACTCTGCAGATCGACCGAAAGATTGTAGCCGCGGTCTTTTAATCCGCAAATCAGCTCCAAATTGAACTCCTGATCGGAAATACCAGCCAGATGTAGATGTTGAGTCTGTAAATCCGGTATTTCCTCTAATTTAAATAAACCGGCGCTCTTTTTTAAAATTAACCGTCGTTCGTCAAGATTAGCGGTAGGATGGATCACCACGGAATATGTTG
>DUQQ01000062.1 GCA_012837705.1 Hydrogenispora sp. | reverse complement strand
TTTGCCCAGCACCAGCGTGATCGCCGCTGTCGTCGTGGTCTTACCGTGGTCAACGTGACCAATGGTCCCAATGTTCGCGTGCGGTTTTGTCCGCTCAAATTTTTGCTTTGCCATTTCTGATCCTCCTCATTCGCTCTTCATAAATCTACGCTATATTATTTTTTACTGGCTACGCTTTCCGAGTCTCCAGCCAACTATCCGTTGACTACTCACTAATGATCTCTTTAGCAATACTGGCTGGTACTTCTTCATAGTGGGAGAAAGTTAACGTGTAGATGGCCCGGCCTTGGGAGATCGACCGCAGTACGGTCGCATAACCAAACATTTGGGCCATAGGCACATACCCGTGAATCGCCTGTGCCCCCGGACGGGGCTCCATCCCTTCTACTCTCCCCCGGCGTGAGTTGAAATCACCGAGCACATCACCGAGATAATCCTCGGGAGTGATAATCTCGATTTTCATAATCGGCTCCAACAAAACTGGTTTGGCCTTTTTACAACCTTCCTTGAAGCCCATCGAAGCAGCAATCTTGAAAGCCATTTCTGACGAGTCAACCTCATGGTAGGACCCGTCGACCAGGGCTACTTTAACATCAACCATCGGATAGCCCGCCAATACCCCGTTGGTCATCGCCTCTTTAACTCCGGCTTCTACAGCGGGCACATAATCTTTGGGGACAACCCCACCGACAATTTTACTTTCGAAATGAAAACCAGCACCCGGTTCATTCGGTTCAATCTCCAGCCAGACATGGCCGTATTGTCCGCGGCCACCGCTTTGCCGCACAAATTTTCCTTCCGTTTTGACCGCCTGACGGATGGTCTCCCGGTAGGCAACCTGTGGTTTACCGATATTACCTTCCACCTTAAACTCGCGAATCAACCGGTCGGTGATGACCTCCAGATGAAGTTCGCCCATACCGGAGATGATGGTTTGTCCGGTTTCCTGGTCGGTATGCACCCGGAAGGTCGGATCCTCTTCGGCCAGTTTCACCAAGGAAAGGCCTAATTTATCCTGATCCGCTTTCGTCTTCGGCTCAATCGCCACCGAAATAACCGGTTCCGGGAACTCCATTGACTCAAGGTACACCGGATTGTCTTCACTGCAGAGGGTATCACCGGTACCCGTCTCTTTCCAACCAACAGCCGCGGCAATATCACCAGTCCGAACCACCTTAACCTCTTCCCGGTGGTTGGCGTGCATCCGCAGAATACGGCCGACCCGCTCCCGCCGCTGCTTGTTAGCATTATAGACATAGGAACCGGCGGCGAGTTCCCCCGAGTAAACCCGGAAGAAAACCAGCTTCCCCACATAGGGGTCGGTCATGACTTTAAACGCCAAAGCCGCAAAGGGTTCATCGTCGGACGGTTTCAGCTCGATCTCTGCTTTAGTCTTAACTTCCGTCCCCCGTACCGCAGGAAGTTCCAAAGGCGACGGCAGATAATCAACCACAGCATCCAGTAACATCTGAACGCCCTTGTTCTTAAAGGCCGAACCGCACAAAACCGGAGTCAATTTCGACTCAATCGTCACCTTCCGCAGCACGGTCCGGATGCGTTCCGGGGCTATTTCTTTTCCTTCTAAATAGTCTTCCAAAATTTCTTCGTCAAATTCAGCCAGACTTTCCAAAAGCTGATTACGGTATTTCTCCACTGTTGCGGCGAGCTCGGCCGGAACCTCCTGCGTCTCGCTTTGCGTTCCCAAGTCGTCGAGGTAAATGAGGGCTTTCTCCTCAATCAGATCGACAATCCCGCGGAATTCATCTTCCGCACCGATGGGAATCTGCAGTGGTAGCGGATTCGCGCCCAATTTATCCTTCATCATCTCGACAACGCGGAAAAAATCGGCGCCCACCCGATCCATCTTGTTGACAAAAGCGACCCGGGGAACATTATATTTATCGGCTTGTCGCCAAACCGTCTCCGATTGCGGTTCAACTCCACCAACCGCACAAAAAACAGCCACTGCACCGTCGAGGACCCGCAAAGAGCGTTCCACCTCTACAGTAAAGTCCACGTGCCAGGGCGTGTCGATTATATTGATTTGATGGCCTTTCCAAAACGCAGTAGTCGCCGCCGAGGTGATCGTGATCCCCCGTTCCTGCTCCTGAACCATCCAGTCCATCACGGCTGAACCTTCATGCGTCTCACCCATACGATGTACTTTACCGGTATAGAATAGAATCCGCTCGGTAGTGGTAGTTTTACCCGCATCAATATGAGCCATGATACCAATGTTCCTAATTTGTTTAAGTTGAAATTCCCTGCTCACTAAATAAACCTCCAAACGTTCCCCAGAGACAACAAGATCTCTGTTTGCGTTTTACCAACGATAGTGGGCAAAAGCCTTGTTGGCTTCCGCCATCCGGTGGGTATCCTCTCTCTTCTTAATCGAGGTCCCGGTATTGTTGGCAGCATCCATCAATTCGGCGGCCAAGCGCTCACTCATCGTTCTTTCCGCGCGCGCCCGGGCGCTATTAATCAACCACCGCATCGCCAAAGAGACACGGCGCTCCGGTCGAACTTCCACCGGAACCTGGTAGGTAGCACCCCCAACCCGGCGCGGTCTAACCTCTAAAACCGGCATGACATTCTTCATCGCTTCCTGGAAGACCTCCAGGGGCTCTTTGCCGGTCTTTTCCTTGACTATATCCAAGGCATTGTATAGAATCTTCTCGCCAAGACCCCGTTTCCCAGACAAGGTGATCTTGTTAATAAACTGGGTGATCATGGGGTCGTTGTAGATCGGATCAGGAATAATCTCCCTTTTGGGTATCGCTCCCCGTCGTGGCAAGTTTAACCCTCCTTACTTTTTCGCAGTAGCGGTTTTCGGGCGTTTCGTCCCATACTTTGAACGGCTTTGCTTACGGTCTTGTACACCAGCGGTATCCAAGGTCCCGCGGACGATATGATAACGCACGCCCGGTAAATCTTTAACCCTTCCACCCCGGATCAGAACCACCGAGTGTTCCTGAAGGTTATGCCCTTCACCCGGAATGTAGGCGGTAACCTCTAAACGATTGGAAAGGCGAACCCTGGCCACTTTCCGTAAAGCCGAGTTCGGCTTCTTCGGGGTTACAGTCGAAACTCTCGTGCAAACTCCGCGTTTTTGCGGGTTGCCCTTGGCGGTTTCAAACATATCCTCTTTCTTATTGTTGTAAGACCAGAGTAGGGCCGGAGCTGAGCTTTTGTGTTGAACCTTTTTCCGACCTTTTCTCACTAACTGATTAATAGTTGGCATCATTCCACCTCCTTCCTATTCTTGGACCAATGCAACTACAGCTGCGCTAACATCAATCTGGCAAATGCGTCCCAATTCTTTTCTCCCCACCTGTGTGATTACAATCTTTACGTCCTTCCCGGCACTAGCCGTCTTGACCTTCTTCATAATGTGCTCATCCACATCATTGGCCAGGTAGACGACACAGGGCTTGTTTTGTTGAATTGCCCGCAAGGTCTGTTTGAGACCGATAATCTTTTTCTTCTTGGTCTTAAGGTCCGGTTCTCCCAATAATATTCTCTCCTTACGCCCCAAGAAAATTAATTGTTAAACAACCCAGACTTTTTTAGTTTACCATCTTCAATTTGGTGTGTCAACAGAAAGATCGGCCGGTTTGTCCGTCTGGAATTGTTTTAACATTCTGTTTGCTTTGTTCATGGTTAAGAAGGGAAGCTGGATGGACCAGCCCCCCTCCAACTTATTAACCGACAGTCTCTTCAACCGCTGGCGGGTTCTCCGCTTCCGACGCGGCCTCGGCTTCCAGGTTTTGAATGTCAATCGCGCGGTATTTGGGCATTCCCGTCCCCGCTGGGATCAACTTCCCGATGATCACATTCTCCTTCAGACCGATCAGATCATCCCGTTTGCCTTTGATCGCCGCGTCGGTTAAGACCCGTGTCGTTTCCTGGAAGGATGCCGCTGAGAGGAAACTTTCCGTGGCGAGCGAGGCCTTGGTGATCCCCAAGAGGACCGGTCGGGCAACCGCTGGCGTGCCACCTTCCGCTTCCACCCGTTGATTTTCGTCTTCCAACTCCATCAGGTCAACCAAACTACCGGGCAAGAGTTCGGTATCACCCGGGTTTTCCACTTTCCGTTTACGCAGCATCTGGCGGATGACCACTTCAATGTGTTTATCGTTGATCTCAACCCCCTGCGAACGATAGACCTCCTGCACTTCGTGGACCAGATACATCTGCACGCCCCGAATCCCTTTAATCTTCAAGATATCATGGGGATTCACCGAACCTTCGGTCAAGCGGTCGCCGGCCTCCACCTGGCTCCCGTCCCGTACCTTCAAGCGAGCCCCGTAGGGGATCTGGTACAGATGCTCTTCGCCGTCTTCGGTTTGGATGCTAACCCGGCGGATTCCTTTCACTTCCACGATCTTAACCGTCCCGCTCACCTCAGTGATGATGGCTTGCCCTTTCGGTTTTCTCGCCTCAAAGAGCTCTTCGACCCGCGGTAAACCCTGTGTGATATCGTCACCGGCAACACCACCAGTGTGGAAGGTTCTCATCGTCAACTGGGTACCAGGTTCACCGATGGACTGGGCGGCAATGATCCCCACCGCTTCGCCCACATCGGCGATGCGCCCGGTGGCCAGGTTACGGCCGTAGCAGTGGGCACATACCCCGTGGCGCGTCCGGCAAGTCAAGACCGAACGTACTTTAACCTTTTCAAAGCCAGCCTCGACAATGCGTTTAGCAATAACTTCCGTAATCTCTTCGTTAAAACCGACAATCAACTCGTTGGTCGCCGGGTCCATCAGATCCTCCGCGGCAATCCGACCAACAATCCTTTCGTGTAAGGGCTCGATCACTTCGTCCCCGTCCGTGATCGCACTTAAAATGATCCCATCGGAGGTTCCGCAATCAATCTCGCGGACGATTACATCCTGGGCGACGTCGACCAAGCGACGGGTCAAATAACCAGAGTCTGCGGTCCGGAGGGCGGTATCGGCCAACCCTTTCCGGGCACCGTGGGTGGAGATGAAGAACTCGAGCACCGTTAGACCCTCACGGAAGTTAGCCTTAATCGGCAGGTCAATGATGCGCCCCGAAGGATCCGACATCAAACCCCGCATCCCCGCCAGCTGCGATAGCTGAGAAACATTACCCCGGGCCCCGGAGGTGGACATCATCGCCACCGAGTTAAAGGGGTCAAAGTTTTCGACCATCGCCTGGGTAACATCTTCCTTCGCTTTCGCCCAGATATCAATGAACCGTTGATAACGTTCCTCTTTGGTGATTAAACCCCGTCGGTACTGTTGCTCTATCAGATCGCCCTGGCGTTCCGTCTCCCGCACAATCTCTTTCTTCTGCGGCGGTGTAGAGATATCCGCGGCGGCGATCGTCGTCCCCGACTGGGTGGCAAACCGGTAACCCAGACGCTTGAGTTGGTCCAGAATCTCCGCCGTCCGGTGGGTTCCGTAGCGCTGACAGACATAGGAAACGATCTTGTTCAGAACCTTACGGGTCGTACCGTTATCACCTATTTCCGCAAAAATCTCGTCCAGATAGTCGGGGTCAATATTCACCCGGTCTTTGAAGATTAAGCGACCAACCGAAGTCTCAACCCGCCCTTTCCCCGTCCGGACCGTGACCTTCGCATGGAGGTCAATGTGGCCCGTGTAATAAGCAAGCATTGCTTCCTCCGGCGAGGCAAAGATACTTCCTTCACCTTTGACGCCCTTACGGATGATCGTCAGGTAGAAGCAGCCAATAACCACATCCTGGTTGGGCGTGGCCAGTGGTCGTCCGTGGGCCGGCGACAAAATATTATGGGCCGACAGCATCAAAATCCTGGCTTCCGCCTGCGCTTCCGCAGAAAGTGGGACGTGGACGGCCATCTGGTCCCCGTCAAAGTCAGCGTTATACGCCGGGCAGACCAGGGGATGGACTTGAATCGCCCTTCCTTCCACCAAAACCGGCTCGAAGGCCTGAATCCCCAAGCGGTGTAACGTCGGCGCCCGGTTCAAGAGGACCGGATGCTCTTTGATCACTTCTTCTAAAACATCCCACACTTCGGGGCGGGCCTTTTCCACCATTCTTTTCGCGCTTTTAATATTATGCACAAACCCTTGGTCCACCAGTTTTTTCATAACAAAGGGTTTGAACAGCTCTAAAGCCATCTCCTTCGGTAGACCGCACTGGTGGATCTTCAGATCCGGACCGACGACAATAACCGACCGGCCCGAATAGTCCACCCTTTTCCCTAAAAGGTTTTGCCGGAAACGCCCTTGTTTACCGCGCAGCATATCGCTGAGGGATTTTAACGCCCGGTTGCCAGGGCCGGTCACCGGTCTGCCCCGGCGGCCGTTGTCAAACAGGGCATCCACTGCTTCCTGGAGCATACGTTTTTCGTTCCGTACGATAATATCCGGCGCTCCCAGCTCCAACAGGCGCTTCAACCGGTTGTTCCGGTTGATAACCCGCCGGTACAGATCGTTCAAGTCGGAAGTGGCAAAGCGGCCACCATCCAGTTGAACCATGGGCCGTAGTTCCGGCGGAATCACCGGAATAACGTCCATGATCATCCATTCGGGACGGTTCCCTGACTTGCGCAAGGCTTCCACCACTTCCAGCCGGCGGATGGCCCGCACTTTACGTTGTCCACTTACTTCTTTGATCTCTTTCTTTAACTCAAGAGCCAGTTGTTCCAGGTCGATCTCTTCCAGGAGTTTTTTGACTCCTTCGGCACCCATCATCGCCAAGAAGTTATTGCCGTATTTCTCCACTGCTTCCCGGTATTCGTTCTCCGATAACAACTGTTTCTTGCTTAGGGTGGTATCCTCCGGGCCTGGATCGATCACCACGTAGGAGGCGAAATAAAGCACCTTCTCCAGAGCCCGGGGCGACATATCAAGTAATAGCCCCATACGACTGGGAATTCCTTTGAAATACCAGATATGGGAGACCGGTGCGGCCAGTTCAATGTGGCCCAGCCGTTCGCGGCGCACCTTTGATCTGGTCACTTCCACACCACAGCGGTCACAAACAATCCCTTTGTACCTTACTCTTTTATATTTACCGCAATGGCATTCCCAATCCCGTTGTGGTCCAAATATTTTTTCGCAAAACAAACCTTCCCGTTCGGGCTTTAGGGTCCGGTAATTGATCGTCTCCGGTTTCTTCACTTCCCCACTCGACCAAGCCCTAATCTGTTCGGGGGAGGCCAACCCAATTTTGATGGCGTCAAAATTATTGGCGTCCAACAAGGCTCAATCCCTCCCTGACCCAATTTTTTTGGTAGTAATTCGTCAACATGATCAGCAACCTATTCTTCATTGCTGGCCGCAGATCACCGGGTGGCAGGCAATTCTTCCGTGGTCTCCTCCCCAGTCTCCACCTCTTCATCGAGATCCGTCGGCAACTCCAGATCTTCTTCATCATCCATTTCAAAATCTTCTTCGTCAAAGTCTTCTTCCTCGTCTGCACTCTCCTCCGTGCTCATCTCCTCTTCTTCCTCACTATCTGCTTCGTCGTCACTCTGCCCCTTACGGGCTGCTGTTTTACCGGAGAAGGCCGACTCTTCCAGTTCCAGTCCTAATTCCTTCGCCATCTCGCGGACATCATCCTCATCATCCTTCAGTTCCACTTCCGCCTCTTCAGCGAGGACCTTCACATTCAAGCCCAGACTTTGCAGTTCTTTGATGAGGACCTTAAACCCTTCGGGTACACCCGGCTCAGGGACATTCTCCCCTTTAACAATGGCTTCATAGGTCTTCACGCGGCCGACGACGTCATCGGATTTAACCGTCAGCAACTCTTGCAGTGTATAGGCCGCCCCATAGGCCTCAAGCGCCCAGACCTCCATCTCCCCAAACCTTTGCCCACCAAACTGCGCTTTTCCGCCCAGGGGCTGTTGGGTAACGAGCGAATAGGGGCCGGTGGAACGGGCGTGGATTTTATCATCAACCAGGTGAGCCAGTTTCAGCATGTAAATATAACCAACGGTAATCGGCCGATCAAAAGGTTCACCGCTCCGTCCGTCGTAAAGGGTGACCTTCCCGTCCCGCGGTAGGTTGGCTTTTTCTAAAAGCTCAATGATCTCCTCTTCCGACATCCCGTCGAAGACCGGCGTTGCGATATTAAACCCGAGGACTTTCGCCGCCCAACCCAGATGGGTTTCGAGAATTTGCCCCAGATTCATCCGGGACGGAACGCCCAGCGGATTGAGGACGATCTCCACCGGTGTGCCATCGGGCAGGAATGGCATGTCTTCGATGGGCAGAATCTTGGCGATCACCCCTTTGTTCCCGTGGCGACCAGCCATCTTATCTCCCTCGGAGATCTTCCGCTTTTGGGCCACATAAAC
>DUQQ01000085.1 GCA_012837705.1 Hydrogenispora sp. | reverse complement strand
TTGGAAGACCGGAAGGTCTTCTTTGAGAGTGCCTATTATAGCTCCGAAGACCATAATATCCCTTCCCATATTCATGATATCTTCCAGAATGGTCTGCCGGCGGATTTTCGTTTGATCGGGGCGACGACACGCCAACCACACGAGATTCCACCGGCGATCCGCTCCCGGTGCGTGGAAGTTTTCTTCCGCGCACTCACGCCGGATGAGATCCAACAGATCGCGCGGAATGCGGTGGAAAAGATCGGGTTTGAGCTGGAAGAGGGCGGGCTCGAGATTATCAGTAAATACGCCCATAACGGGCGGGACAGTGTTAACATGGTGCAGATTGCCGCCGGCCTGGCACTGACCGCCGGGCGGAAGCTGATCCGGCGGAAAGATATTGAGTGGGTGGTGAACAGCGGACAGTATACGCCGCGGCCGAACAGGAAAGTTCCGCCCAAACCCCAAGTGGGATACGCCAATGGACTGGCGGTCTATGGTCCGAACCTGGGGATGCTTGTTGCCTTGGAAGCAACAGCGATTCCGGTGGCGGAGAGGCCGGGGCGGGTGATTGCCACCGGGGTGATCGAAGAAGAAGAGATGGGTGAGTACGGGCGGACGATCCGGCGGCGGAGTACGGCACGGGAATCGGTGGAAAATGTGTTAACGATTCTGAAAAAATATTTCCACCTTGACTGTACCAAATACGACTTGCATATAAATTTTCCGGGGGGGATACCGCTGGATGGCCCGTCGGCCGGAATTGCGCTGGTTACCGTCGTCTATTCGGCCCTGACCGGCAAGCCCGTGGACAATTTAGTGGCGATGACCGGGGAAGTTTCAATCTTGGGGACGGTGATGCCGGTGGGTGGGATCATTCCCAAGCTCAAAGCGGCCAAGGAAGCCGGTGCCAAGCGGGTGCTGATTCCCGCCGAAAATTGGCAGGATGCGTTTGAGGACGAGACCGAGCTCGAGATCATTCCCGTGCGCCGCATTGAAGAGGTCATTCAATTGGCCTTCCGGCCGGAACCGGCCGGGGAAAAAGCGGCGGTTGAACCCGATGTGCCACGGGAGAAATACGTACCGGCCCAGGGCGGGAAGGAAGATTTGGTCGTTGCGGCGGGTGGTTGAAGAAGCAAGATCCCCCCTTTGAGAGGGGTCAGTCCTGTGGTATACTGGCCATAAAGGGGGAAAAATTATGAAAACTTTGCGAACGAGGCCCCGGATCGCCTGGGCATTGGGCGGCGGCGGGGTTCGTGGCTTTGCCCATCTTGGGGTCTTGAAGGTCCTCCAGGAAGAGGGGATCCCCGTGGATGCGCTGGCCGGGACGAGTATGGGGGCGGTGATGGCAGCGCTTTTCGCGGCCGAGACCGATCTGAAATACTTAGCGGCGTTGGCGACCCGGATCTCCTGGGAAGACTTTATTGATCTCCGTTTCCCCCGCTATGGACTGGTTGAAGGGAAACGGCTGCTCCCATTAATTCAGTTACTGACCAAGCGCAAGAAGCTGGAGGAGTTGGCGATTCCGGTGCGGATCATCGCCACCGATCTTTTCACCGGCGAAGAGGTTGTTTTTAGCCAGGGTCCCCTCGATCTAGCGGTCCGTGCTTCGATCTCAATTCCTGGGGTCTTCACGCCGGTCCCCCATGGTGCGCGTCTTTTGGTCGACGGTGGCTTGGTGGCAGGTGTTCCGGTAATGGCCGCGGCCGCGATGGGGATGGATCTGGTCTTTGCCGTTTACGTACCTGGCGATCTGGTTCCGGACCCGCCCCGGAGCGTCTTTGACATTCTTTACCGCAGTTCAGAGATTATGATGCACCATCTGGACGGGGTTCAGTTGCAGCAGGCGGATTTCATCTTAACGCCGGAGGTGGGGGACGTTGGCACTCTCCAGTTTTCGCGGGTGGAGGAATGTATTGCCAAGGGAGAAGCCGCCGCCCGGAAGGCCCTGCCAACACTGCACCGGATTATTGCGGAGTTTCCAAGTGAACGGGAAAAAGCAGTTGGAGACCGGAGTTAAGGGAAGGGGCTTGGCACCATGGAACGGTTGTGGAAAAATTTGTTGATCATATTGATCATCGCCTTGTGTGTGATCCAGATCTTACTTTTGATTCCGTCCTTCCGCGCAACTTTTTGTCTGGTGGAACGGTTGGAGGGGCAGCCGGTGCGCCGCCTTTATTAAAAAATGGCAAGAATATCCGCTGCTGTCTTGCGTAAAAGGGGGAAATATGCTAGATTGATAGTTAAAAGGCAAGACGGTAGTGTGGCAGCATCCATAAAGGGAATTGCGGAAAAGACCAAAAGGCCATTGGCATGGGGTTGAGGATAATAGGTAAATCTTCCCCGGCTAAATGGCAGTTCCCTATTGAGGTAGAACGTTTTTTGCAGGCACTCCGTGGGGTGCTTTTTTTATTACCGGGGGTGAAGCAATGATGAGCGGAAACAGTAAGGAAGTGGCAGCGGCGGCCCTGAAGATGGCGATTAGCCGTTCGCGGGAAGAGGAACGACTCTTTAAGGAGATGCTACGGGAAGAGGAGATCCAGGCGGCTGCGGTCGATTTTGGCGGGGAGATGATGCAGGCGATCAAGACCATCATTGAACGGGCAGTGGTTGCCGCGAAACGTGAGTTTTTGGTGGGGGATACCCACGCCGAAGAGGGCGCGGTGGCCGGGGCAACCCATGAGGCCTTGCAGCAGATCATCCCGAAGGCGATCGGCTTGAACCTGGGCGGGAAGATTGGCCTGGCCCGCCGGGGCGATCATTTTAGTGTGGCGGTGTTCTGTGCCGTCGGCCTTTTGCATCTTAATGAGGTTGCGGTGGGTCTTGGGCACCGGGCGTTGAAATAACCCTTACGCCTTGCCCTACTTGCCTCCTAATGCCGCGAGTCAATTCGAGGAAGTTTAGCTTGCCAACCATCCGGCAGGAGAAGGATTTTAGGTAGTGCTCTTTAAAAGGAGCCGGTGAGCGGGAGGATGAGAGGAGGAGACAGATGGAGACGGTAAAAGCGTTTCGGGGGGCGACGACGGTTGACGCCAACACACGGGAAGAGATTCTCGCCGCCACGCGGGAGTTACTGACGGAGCTGATCGGGCGGAATAAAATCGACCCCCGGCGGGTGATCAGCGTTTTTTTTACAGCAACCCCCGATCTGAATGCCGCTTTCCCGGCGGAAGCCGCCCGGCAATTGGGCTATAACGACTGGGCGTTGTTGGATAGTGTTGAGATGGCGGTGCCGGGGTCTCTCCCCCGCTGTATCCGGGTTTTGCTCCATGCTTATGGCGATGCCAGTCAGGAGGTGCATCATGTCTACCAACGAGCCGCAAAAGCCCTCCGTCCCGACCGGGTCCCCGCCGACGACTAGGTTTTGTCTGGTGCGTCACGGGACGACCGATTGGAACCGGGAGAACCGGATTCAGGGGGTTACGGACACGCCCTTGAACGAACAAGGGCAAAGGGAGATTAGCCAGTTGGCTGTGGCCATGAAGGACGAAGGCTGGGAGGTGGTGGTGACCAGCGACCTGCAGCGGGCCGCGGAGAGTGGTGAGATTATCGGCCAGACCTTAAAGATTCCGGTGTTTTCCCACAAAGGACTCCGCGAACGGAGTTTTGGGCCGCTGGAAGGGTTGACTTTTACCGAGATTAAAACGAAATACCCGGAAGGCAGCGACCACCTGGCCTTACCGGGACTGGAGTCGCGCCGCGCGATTGAGAACCGGGCGATGGCGACGATGGCGATGTTGACGGCTGTTTTTGCTGGACGGCGGGTGATTGTCGTCTCCCACGGTGGGTTTATCCGAGCTTTCTTCCGGGCGGGGTTAGGCCTGGAGCGGAAAGCGCCCGCCAATGCAGAACGGGTCGTCGTGGTCTGGAATGGCACATGGCAGCTGACGGAGGGAGGAAGTAGAAATGGTGGTTGAAAAACTGATTCGCCGGGAAATACTGGGGATTACCCCTTATGTGCCCGGCAAACCCATTGAAGAAGTGCAACGGGAGTGGGGGCTCGCGGAAGTAGTCAAACTAGCCTCCAATGAAAACCCCTTAGGGCCTTCGCCCCGTGCTGTGGAAGCGGCGACCGCGGCCCTGACGGAAAGCCATCTGTACCCTGATGGCAACTGTTATCTGTTAAAAGAAGCTTTGGCCGCAGAACTCGGGGTCAAGCCCGAAGAGATTATCGTGGGAAATGGCTGTGACGAGGTGATCAAACTGGTGGCCGAGGCCTTCTTCCACCCGGGGGATGAGGTCATCGTGGCGGACCCGACTTTTGGCGAGTATGCCTATGCCACCCAATTGATGGGGGCCAAGCTGGTTAAGGTCAAAGGAGCGGGTTTAGGTCATGATTTAGATAAGATGGCGGCGGCCGTTACCGAGCGGACGAAAGCGATCTTTGTTTGTAACCCGAATAATCCGACTGGGACAATGAATACCCGGGCCGAGCTGGAAGCGTTTATTACCCGTATTCCTCCGGAAGTACTGATCATTATCGACCAGGCTTATTACGAGTATGTGGAGGATGCGGCTTACCCCAACGGTATTGAGTTCAAAGGAGACGGTCGGGTTTTAACCCTCCGTACCTTTTCCAAGATTTACGGGTTGGCCGGTTTGCGGGTGGGCTACGGTGTGGGGGATTCGGAACTGATTGCTTTAATAAACCGGACACGGGAGCCCTTTAATGTGAACCGCATTGGCCAAATGGCAGCGGTGGCAGCGCTGGCCGACCGGGAACACCTGGCCCGGAGTCTCGAAGTGAACCGGCAAGGGATGGAGCAGATCTATCGGGGTTTAACCGAACTTGGTCTTTCCTATACCCCAAGTGTTGCCAATTTTATCCTCTTTTCGACCCCGTATCCGGCCCCGCAGGTCTTTAAAGAGATGATGAAAAAAGGGGTAATTGTCAGGCCAGCCCATATCTTCGGTCTACCCCAGCAGATTCGGGTGACGATTGGGACCGAAGAGCAGAATGCAAAGTTCCTAAGCGTACTTAAAGCGGTATTGGCCGACCTCAGGAAATAGCATGCAGCGGCGCCCCTCGCGCCGGAAGAATGACAGGCAATTATTACAATTATGATCTCGAGTAGGATGGTAGAAAGGTAGGAAAGGATGAGCGTGTAATGATTATTATCATGTCCCGAACTGCTTCCGAGGAGCAGGTTTCCCGGATCCAGGAACATCTGCGCAATGCGGGTTTTGGGATCCATCTGTCGCAGGGTGTGGAAAGAACAATCATCGGTGCCATCGGTGACCGCAGTCCAGAACTGATGCCAACGGTAGCCGCGATGGCCGGCGTGGAAAGGGTTGTTCCGATTTTAAAACCCTTTAAACTGGCCAGTAGGGATTTTAAGGCCGATTCCACCCAGGTTAAAGTCGGAGAAGCGGTCATTGGCGGGGAGGAAGCGGTGTTGATTGCCGGTCCTTGTGCGATTGAGGACGAGGAGCAGCTTGTGTCCACCGCGCAACAGATAAAAGCGGTTGGTGGTAAAATCATCCGGGGTGGAGCCTTTAAACCGCGAACTTCGCCCTATTCCTTCCAGGGCTTAAAGACCGAAGGATTGAAGCTCATTCACGAGGTGGCCAAAGCCACCGGTTTGGCCGTGGTTACCGAGGTGGTATCCCCTCACGAAGTGGAACTGGTTGCCCAATATGTGCAGATGCTCCAGATCGGCGCCCGTAACATGCAGAATTTTGCCCTCCTCCAAGAGGTGGGCCGGGCTAAGCTGCCGGTGCTGTTGAAAAGAGGGATGGCGGCGACGATCGAAGAATGGTTGATGGCGGCGGAGTATATTATGAAAGAAGGAAATTACCAGGTTGTCCTCTGTGAACGGGGGATCCGGACCTTTGAGACGGCCACCAGGAACACCATGGATGTCAGCGCTATCGCCCTGGTTAAAGAGTGGAGTCACCTGCCGGTTATTGCCGACCCGAGCCACGCTTCGGGGCGTCGGAATTTGGTGTTACCACTGGCGCGGGCGGCGTTGGCAGCAGGGGCCGACGGTTTGATGGTGGAAGTACACCCCAAGCCGGAGACGGCCCTTTCCGACGGACCCCAGTCCTTAGATTTTGTCCAGTTTAACAACTTAGTTAAAGCGATTGTACCGATCTTGGAAGCAATGGGGAAACACCTATGAAGCAGCAGCGGATTGCGTTGATCGGCCTAGGGTTGATTGGGGGTTCGTTAGGACTCGCCCTCTGTCGCAAACAGCAGAAGGTGTGGGTGGTTGGATATGATCCGGTGGCGGAGACCTGTCGGGAAGCCCTTTCCCGACAGGTGGTGAATGAAATCGCCCCCAGTCTGGTTGCGGCGGTGCAAGGGGCGGATCTGGTTGTCCTCGCCGTTCCGGTGGAAAAAATGAAGGACGTGGTCTT
Source organism: Hydrogenispora sp. (assembly GCA_012837705.1). GTDB lineage: Bacteria > Bacillota > UBA4882 > UBA10575 > UBA10575 > Capillibacterium. The sequence goes on along the minus strand of DUQQ01000085.1, from coordinate 21,670 downwards.
GGCGATTGCTCCCGCCCTTTCACCGGGGACGATCCTGACCGATGTGGCCAGTACGAAAGGGCAGCTGGCCCAGAGCTTGCCGCTATTATTACCTAAGGGCGTCTACTATGTGGGCGGTCATCCGATGGCCGGAAGCGAACAATCGGGGCTGGCCGCCGCCGACCCCTTTCTTTTTCAGAATGCCGTTTATCTTTTGACCCCAGCCCCGGGGACACCCCCGGCCGTGCTGGCTACTTTGGAAGAGTTCATCCGGATGGTGGGTGGGCTCCCCTTGTTGCTGACGCCGGAAGAACATGATTTAATGGTGGCAGTGGTGAGCCACTTGCCCCATTTGATCGCGGCTGCGTTGGTTAATGTGGCCGTGGATTTCAACGAACAGTATCCAGGAACCTTGTCGCTGGCAGCGGGTGGTTTTCATGATACGACCCGGGTCGCGATGGGTTCCCCGGCGTTGTGGCGGGAGATCTTGGCGTCCAATCGGCGCTCGCTCCTTCCAGTCCTGCGCGCGTTGGCCGCGGAGGTTGAGGCGCTTACCGCCGCGATTGCTGCGGGTGAGATGGGGGCGTTGGAAGCCCGGCTCCAGCGGGCGGCGGTCGCACGAACGGAGCTCCCAGCCCGCAGAAAGGGTTTTTTGACCCTCCTCTATGAGTTGGTGGTGGTGATTGAAGACCGACCGGGGGCGATTGCGGAGGTGATTGAGATCATCAAAACGGTGAACATCAAAGACATTGAGATCCTCCGCGTCCGGGAGGGCGAAGGGGGCACGCTCCGGCTAGCTTTTGAGAACGAGGAGGCATTGGCCGAAGCGGTTCGGCTCCTGCGCAACCACGGCTTCCAAACTCAAGTGCGAGGAGGACAAGGGCGATGAAGATTTATGTAGGACCGGCTTCCCGCCTCCAAGGAAAAGTGCGGGTTCCGCCGTCCAAGAATTATACCTCGAGGTACATATGGGTTTCGGCTTTAGCGGAGGGCGAATCAATTATCTATGATCCAGCCACCAATGACGATGCCAACGCCTTGCTCGCCTGTTGTCAGCGCCTGGGGGCGAAGGTGCATGCTAGCCCGGGAAGGCTGCAGATCAGCGGTTTTGGGCGGTCCCCCCAACCGCCGGGGGTTTTGGATCCGGGAAACGGGGGACTGATTCTCCGTCTGCTTTTACCGGTTGGTTTGCTGTTACCGGAGGTCCAATATGTTACGTCGTACCCGGAATCGTTGGGGAAGAGACCACAAGACCATCTACTCACCGCATTACGCGATTTAGGGGCGGAGGTTGAAGATGTGGACGGGCATCTTCCCATTACTATCCGGGGCGGGCGTCCTCTGGCCCGGCGGACAGTGGCAGTTTCCGGCCGGATCAGTTCCCAGTTTGCCTCGGCTTTGCTGATGATCGCTCCGCTCTTGGGTGGGCTCGACCTCCAGATTACCGAGGGGCTTGTCTCCCGGCCGCCCCTAGCCACGACGCTACAGGTGATGACGGAAGCCGGTGTCACCCCGCAGGCGGACTGGGCGCAGCTGCGTTTTGCGGTTGCCGCCGGGAACTATAAGGCTGGTGTTTACCACGTTCCCGGGGATTACCCGGCGGCATCGGCCATCATGGCCGCGGCCGCCCTGGTTCCTTCCACGGTCACTCTCTACCCGCTCAACCCGGCTGACCAGCAAGGAGAGAAACAGGTCATCCCCTATCTTCAGCAGTTGGGGGTAGCGGTGGAAAGGGAAAGCCCGGAAGTGACGATCCGCGGGGGTTCCCCCCTTCGTGCCATTGATTTCAACGGTGAAGAGGCGATTGATGCCGTCTTGTCCATGGCGGCTGTGGCTTGCTGCGCGGAGGGGACCACCACCTTTTCGCAGGTGGCTAATCTCCGCTGGAAAGAATCGGACCGCATTGGTGATTTAGCCCATGGTCTGCGCCAGATCGGGGTGGCGATCACCGAAACTGCCGACGGGTTTGTCATTACCGGAAATCCGGAGGGTTACGAAGGCGGGATGGAGCTTGATGGTTGTCAGGATCACCGTTTGATCATGACTTATGCGGTCTTGGCCTTACGGACCCAAAAAGGATTGGTGATCAGCGGGGCCGAACATGTCAGCAAATCTTTTCCCGACTTTTTCCCGGCATTAGCGGCGCTTGGCGCCACTGTACGCGAAGTGAAGTAAGGTAAATTGACCAGTCAGGAGACATCAACGAATGGCGTTTGACCTACATACCCATACAATTTACTCGGACGGGCTCTCGACCCCGGAAGAATTAGTGCAAAGGGCAAAAATGAAGGGTTTAACCGGGATCGCCCTTACCGATCATGATACGGTCGACGGGATCCCCGCCTTTCTCGCCGCTGGCCGTGACCATGGCCTGATCTGCATTCCGGGCGTGGAGCTCTCGACCGAACTGGAAGGGGTGGAGTTTCATATCCTTGGTTACCAGGTGGATCACACCCATCTTGGTTTAAGAAAGCGTTTAAAAGAGGTGCTACACTCCCGTCAGGAAAGGGCCCGCGGGATGCTTGAACTTCTGGCTCAGCACGGATTGGAGCTGGCGTGGGAAGAGATTGTGGGGACGAAGCCCAACGCTTTTGTGGGGCGCTTCCAAATCTATCAGGCGCTGAAGGACAAGGAACTGATTGGTCCCGACAAAGACCGGAAGGCCTTCAACTACTTATTGGGTCCGCAAGGCGTCGCTTATCTGCCCCACCGGGAGTTATCAACCCTGGAAGCGATTGACTTGATCCGGGCGGCTGGGGGTTGGCCGGTTATGGCTCACCCGGGTCGTTTGGGTGATGAACGTTTGCTCCCCACTTTGGTCGAGCACGGCTTGGCTGGCCTGGAAGTTTACTATCCAGAACATTCGCCGGCGGTAACCGCCAAATATTTGGCGGTGGCTCGGGATTTAGGGCTGTTTGTGACCGGCGGTTCGGATTATCACGGCATCCCGGAAGAAAGGGACCTGGGTGACGGCCAGATCGAGGAGATGGAGGCATATTTACCGTTTTTATGGCAATAATGTTTATACTTATACCTTTTCATACTAGGAGGATCGGCTTGAATAGGCAGAAAAAATGGCTTCAGATTCTTGTTTGGTTATTGAAAGGTGTGATCACTCTGGAAGAAGGGCTTTTTCTGATGGAACAAAAACTGAAAGCAACGCGCCTTTTTACCTGGATTCCCCTGAAAAAGTCCCAATATAATATGTAGGTTCAGGCGTTTGTACTATTGCTGTAGGCACGCTAAATGTCAGGTGATCGAACTTGCCGTTTAGGGCGCAAAAAAAACTGCGAAAAACCCCTTTACTTTATGATTGTTCTAAGTTATAATAGTATATGGTTGTTCACGGGCGAATAGCTCAGCTGGGAGAGCACTTGCCTTACAAGCAAGGGGTCACAGGTTCGAGCCCTGTTTCGCCCACCATTATTTTGGAGCTGTAGTGTAGTTGGTTAACATGCCAGCCTGTCACGCTGGAGATCGCGGGTTCGAGTCCCGTCAGCTCCGCCAAAAACGGTCCGCTCCCTGATGAGCGGTTTTTTTATGCCCAGGACTCACCAGTCCAACCGGAAGCGCTCAAGCCAGAGCCATATACAGTCTGGACGTAATGGTTGTTCCGGACGATGCGGGCGTAATTGGCTTCGACTTTTTTGACATAGGGGGCACCGATTTGCCTCAGGCGTTCAAGCGTGCGGTTGGGTCCAGCGTTATAGCCCGCCAGGGCTAAAGTGGTATTACCGTTGAAACGGCGTAACAGATAGACGAGGTAATTGGCGCCGGCTTGGAGGGTGTCCCGCCAGTTATAGAAATCGCCTTCTTTCATCATCATTTTGAAAGTGCCGTAGCGTACTTGGACCAATCCGCGCTCGCCGACGGCCCCGACGGCATGCGGGTAAAAACTGGATTCGGTCTCTGCGATGGCCAGCAGTAAAAAGGGATTGAGCTTATTCTGGTAGGAGCAGTGGAGCAGGGCGTAGGTGACTTCGGTGGCCTGCTCGCTACTGATTTTACTCCGCTGCTTAATGTGGTCTTTGATCTTTTGTGCTTCGTAGAAGACTTCGTGCACCACTTCCAGTTCGGCCGTTAGTTGGGTAAGGGCGCTTTCGAGCGCTTCCATCCGTTCCGTTAACTGGTGTAATTTATTTTCCGTGTTGATCATATATGAAGTAAAGCAACAAAGGCCGACGAAGATTATAAAGCCCAGCGACAGGATGGTAGGGAATAGTTGCGGTTGCAACTCTCCGGTTTTGTGTAGTTTTTCTTTCATCATGACTCCTCCTTCTCCCTTGCTTTGGCGCAAGGGAGCTGTTTTGTATCTACTTTTCTTGTATAAAGCGGTTGAATTCGACAATGCCTTTCGTTACAAGCGGATAATAATAGAATTGCCAACAAATTCCCTTTTTATACCATAAAATCAATTGAAACGGAAAATAAGTTTTCAAAATTATGTTTTGTGGTATAATAGAAATACTTTCGAGGAGAATGTGCTGGTGAGTATGATGTGGAAAAGATTATACCCTGCTTTTCATCTGAAAAAACTAGCGGATTTATCGCCGGAATTTCTGCAGGAACGTGGCTTAAAAGGGGTAATGCTCGACCTGGATAACACCCTGGTGGAATGGGGAGAGGTTACGGTCACTCCGGAGACCGCGGCTTGGGTTCAGGAGATGAAAAACGCCGGCTTAAAACTGTGCATCATCTCCAATGCTTTGGAAGACCGGGTAAGAATCGTCGGGGAGAAGCTGGGCATTCCTTGGGTAGCCCGGGCGATCAAACCGCGAAAATCACCCTTTAAAAAAGCACTGGCCTTGCTTGGGACCACCCCTGGTGAGACGGCAACGGTGGGGGACCAACTATTCACCGACGTCTGGGGCGGTAACCGCATGGCTTTATTTACGATCTGGACCCGGCCGATCAGCAGGCGGGAGTTGTTTTTCACAAAAATTGTCCGGCGTCTGGAGAAGCGGGTTGTTAAACACTTAACGAAAAAGGGGATCATTAGTGAGTAACAAGAAATGTCCCGGCTGTGGCGTCATTTTGCAAAAAAATGCTCCGGACCAGCCCGGGTTTTACATACCACCGGAGAAAGCAGAAACGGTCTTTTGCCAACGCTGTTTTCGTCTTCGGCATTACGGCCAACTGAAGAAGGCCGCCGATGACATTGCCGCGATTGACCGGGAGATTCAAACCGCGCTTAAGAAGAGCGATCTGATCTTGTTGGTGACCGATGTCTTTGACCCGGAGGGGTCGATGCCTGTGGCCTGGGCCCGGCTGTTCACCCTGCCCGTGCTGATCGTGGTCAATAAGGCGGACCTTTTACCGGAGCGGACGCCTTGGGCTGAGATGGCGACTTGGTTTCAGGATTTATGGACCCGCCGTTTTCCCGAACGCGAGCTTTTGGGAGTCAAGGTGGTTTCGGCGCGACGCCACGAACCAGAAGGGTTGGCAAAGTTAGCCGCGCTGAAAAAGGAGCTAACCGGGAAAAAAGTGACGGTTATGGGGGCGGCTAATGTGGGGAAAACCTCCCTTTTAACCTCTTTGTTGGCCGCGGAAGACCAAAAGAAGGCCCAATTACCTACCATCTCCCGGTTTCCAGGGACAACGCAAGGAACGTCCACCTGGACGCTGCATTCTTGTGGCGTGACCCTTTACGATACGCCCGGTTTCCTGCCGGGGGGAAGGATGGGTGATCTCCTTACTCCGGAGACGGCTAGTCGGCTTTTGCCGGAGAAAAAACTGCAGGTCAAACTCTGGAATTTACCGCCCGACGGTGCCGTCTTGCTGGGGGGACTGGTCGGAGTTTGGAACCAGTCGCCGGACGTCCGGACGCTGGTCTTTTTTGCGGGTGAAAAAACCACGATTCACCGGAGTCGGGGGCAAAAGGCGGAGGCATTGCAGCAGGAAGGTCCCGACTGGTTACGGGTTTATCACCGTCAGGAACGGCCAGCGCGGTTTGGGGAGAAGTTCTTTACGGTCCAACCGGGGGAAGACCTTTATATCTCCGGTTGTGGTTGGGTAGCGGTGAAAAGAGAAGCCGCCCGTTTGCGACTGCTGGTACCCGCTGGGGTGGAGGTGGGAACGCGGCCCAGCTTGATTGGGCGCCGCGATGGTTAGTGCTCATCTTCATGTTCTTCTAAACCGGACAGGATCTGTTGCAGCTCCGCTTCCCACCAGGCTTGGTGGTCTTCCAGAACAGAAGCCTGGACTAAGGAGGTCGTCCGGCAACGGGAACAAGTAATGCCGACCCTCTCTCCCCGGCGGACCAGAATGTAATGGGGTGTTTCCATCTGACAGTGGGGACAGGTATAGATCTGACTTAGATTAATTTCCAAGCAAGCCACCTCCACGCCATATTATTGCCCTTACCAGTTTAAAAATAAACTGTATAATGGGAGTTTTATTCTGGAGGAGAAAGCCATGCTCACGGAAGAGGCTTTATACTGGATTGCTTTGCATAAGGCCCCTGGAATTGGGCCGAAGCGTTTTTACCGGCTGCTTACGGCCTTTGGTACGGCCCGGGCGGCGTGGGAAGCGGAGCCGGGCGTCCTCACCAAAGTGCTTGGGCCGAAAGTCGCGGCTGATCTGGTCACTTTCCGCCGGACCTGTTCACCACCGGCCGAAGGGGAAAGGGTGGAAAAGGCCGGATGTGGGGTTTTATTAGCGAATGATCCTGCCTACCCGCCCTTGTTGAAGCAGACGAGCGATCCCCCTCCGGTTTTATATTATAAAGGGCGGTTCCAACCCTTGGACCAACTGGCGGTGGCAATCGTTGGTTCCCGCCGGGCGACACCACGCGGGTTAAACACCGCCCGGGAATTGGCAGCTGATCTGGCGGCCCAGGGCGTGACGGTTGTTAGCGGCTTAGCCCGGGGGATTGACTCTGCAGCCCACCGGGGAGCTTTGCAGGTCGAAGGGGGACGGACGATTGCCGTTTTAGGTTCGGGGCTCGACCGGGTCTACCCGCCGGAAAATGCCGGTTTGATGCAGGCCATCGCCGAACGGGCGGTTGTCTGCTCCGAGTTTCCCTTGGGGACTCCCCCTTATGCCGCCAACTTCCCCGCCCGTAACCGGGTGATCAGTGGGCTCAGTTTAGCGGTGACCGTGGTGGAAGCAACCACGGATAGTGGTTCTTTAATTACGGCCGATTTTGCTTTAGAACAGGGCCGGGACGTCTTTGCCGTCCCGGGTCCGATCGAACGGGAAGGTAGTAAAGGGCCCCATGGTCTCATCAAACAGGGGGCTCTTTTGGTAGAAGGGGCTAAGGACATTTTGGCTGCTTTAAACCTTCCGTTGTTGGCCGTGGACGCGACCGAAGCTTGCGAAGCCGATCTGGATCCCGCGTTGTCCCCGGCGGAGCAGAAAATCTGGGATCTGCTCGCGGCGGGCGAAACCCATATCGATGATCTGGTCCGGGCCAGCGGCCTGCCGGTCGCGACGGTCAACTCCGCTTTAGTAATGATGGAGATGAAAGAGGTTATTTCCCAAGTGGCGGCGAAGACTTATCGCCGTAACCGCCGTAACCGTTGAGAGCGGATGTGAAGAGAAGGCAAAAGGGCCAATAAACCATGGAGAAAAGGAAAGAATAGAATACACTTAAAATAATGAACGAATGTAATAAGGAGGTGCCTTGATGTCCGAGAAACTGGTGATCGTGGAATCACCGGCGAAAGCAAAAACCATCAGTAAACTACTGGGCCGAAGTTATCGGGTAAAGGCCTCCAACGGACATATTGTGGACCTACCCCGGAGCCAATTTGCCGTGGACATTAAGAATGATTTTAAACCTAAGTACATAACGATTAGAGGGCGGGGCAAGGTCATTAAAGAACTGAAAGATTCGGTCAAAAAGGTTGACCGGGTCTATCTGGCGACCGACCCGGACCGGGAGGGGGAAGCGATCTCATGGCATTTGGCGCAGACCCTCGATCTAAACCCCGACTCCGCCTGTCGGATTGAGTTTCACGAAATTACGAAGAAAGCGATCAAGGCGGCCCTGGAGAATCCACGGCCGATCGATCTCAACCGGGTCAATGCCCAGCAGGCCAGGAGGGTCTTGGACCGGCTTTTCGGTTATAAGCTGAGCCCGCTCTTATGGTCAAAAGTACGACGCGGTTTGTCGGCCGGACGGGTCCAGTCGGTGGCTTTGCGCTTAATCTGCCAGCGGGAAGCGGAGATCGACGCCTTTAAACAGGAAGAGTACTGGAGTATCACCGGCGATTTTACCCCGGTCGGTAGGGAGCAGGACTTATTCGCGGCGAAGCTCCTCAAGATCGGTGGGAAGAAGGTGACGATTCCCAACGCAGAAACGGCAAACGAATTAAAACAACGGATTGAAGCGGCCTCTTTCCGGATTATCGATGTGAAAAAGCGGGAACGGCGGCGTAACCCAGCCGCCCCTTTTATCACCAGTACCCTGCAGCAAGAAGCCTCCCGTAAACTTGGTTTCAGTGCCCGGAAGACCATGTCCGTGGCCCAACAATTGTATGAAGGGTTAGAAATTGGCGGTGAAGGCAGTGTTGGTCTGATCACCTATATCCGGACCGATTCGGTGCGCGTTGCCCAAGAAGCACAAGAAGAATGCCGCACTTTGATCGCGGCCGAATATGGTCAGGAGTATTTACCCGCCAAACCCCCGGTTTATAAAACAAAAAACACCTCGGCGCAGGAAGCCCACGAGGCGATCCGCCCAACGGTGGTCGGACGTCGGCCCCAGGAAGTAAAGGCCTATTTAACCCGGGATCAGTTCCGTCTCTACCAGTTGATCTGGGATCGGTTTGTCGCCAGCCAGATGAAGGCGGCTGTTTTTGATGTGATGACCGTCGATCTGGAGGGGGACGAGTTTCTTTTCCGGGCCAACGGTAGTAAGATCAAGTTTCCGGGCTTTTTAACCCTTTACCAAGAAGATCAGGACGAGAAGAGCGAGGAAGAAGAGGGCTATCTGCCCGATCTCCAAGTGGATATGGACCTGGCTTTGCAAGCGGTCCGGCCTGAACAGCATTTTACCCAACCGCCGGCCCGTTATAGCGAAGCTATGTTGGTGAAGACCCTAGAAGAAAATGGGGTTGGTCGTCCCAGTACTTATGCGACGATTATTGAGACGATCCGGAAACGTAATTATGTGGAGATGGAGAATAAAAGATTTAAACCGACTGAACTGGGATTGGTCGTGGACCGGCTCTTAAAAGAGAATTTCCCGCGGGTGGTGGATCCGGATTTTACCGCCCGCCTGGAAGAAAAGTTGGACCAGGTGGAAGAGGGCGCAGTCGACTGGGTATCGACGGTCCGTGATTTCTACGAGCCCTTCTCGGCCGAGCTTAAAAAGGCGGAAGAGACGGTAGAACGGGTCCAGCTGGCCGATGAAGTCAGCGAGGTCCAGTGTGAGCAATGTGGGCGGATGATGGTCTATAAGTATGGTCGTTACGGCCGTTTTCTGGCCTGCCCCGGTTATCCCGACTGTAAGAACATTAAGTCAATCCAAAAAGAGACCGGTGTGGCCTGTCCCGAGTGTAAAAAGGGGCAGATCGTCGAACGCCGTTCAAAGAAAGGACGGAAGTTTTTTGGCTGCAATCAATATCCGGACTGTAAGTTTACCAGCTGGTATCCGCCGGCCAAAACGCCTTGTCCCGAATGTGGCTCTTTGCGTGTTCTGAAGAAGAGCAAAGCCAAAGGGGAGTATATCGCTTGTACTCGACAGGACTGCTCCTACGAAGAGGCGGTGACCGCTACGGAAACGGAGCAGGAAGGAGGGACCGCCGATGCCTAAAGCAATTTGGGTGGTTGGCGGGGGCTTGGCGGGGGCGGAGGCAGCCTGGCAGGCGGCGAATGCCGGTTACGATGTTATCCTTTACGAAATGCGGCCGGAACGGATGACCCCGGCGCATACCACCCCTCTCCTGGGCGAACTGGTCTGTAGTAATTCTTTGAAAGCAAACAATCTGGAGAATGCTTCGGGTCTCTTGAAGGAAGAACTGCGGCGCCTCGGTTCCTTATTAATGACCGTTGCCGAGGAAACGAAAGTACCGGCCGGAGGTGCTCTGGCCGTCGACCGGCAGCGGTTCGCCGCGGGCATCACCGCCCGGATTTCCGAACACCCCCGAATTAAGGTAGTCCGGACGGAAATATCTTCGATCCCCTCTGACCAGCCGGCTGTAGTGGCTACTGGTCCCCTTACCTCCCCGCTCCTCTCCGCCTGGCTTCAGCAGCTTTTTGGTGAAGAATATTTCTACTTTTTCGATGCGGTGGCCCCGATTGTGACCCGGGAATCCCTCGATTTTAAACGTATCTTTGCCGCCTCGCGCTACGGTCGGGGTGAGGCGGAGTATTTAAACTGTCCCATGAACGAAGAAGAATACACCTTGTTTTGGGAAAACCTGACGGCAGCTGAAGTTCATCAATCCCATTTGGGCGCTGCGGAGAAACGGTTCTTTGAAGGTTGTATGCCGGTGGAAGTGTTGGCGGCTCGGGGAAAGGATACGCTGCGTTACGGACCGCTTAAACCGGTTGGTTTAACTGACCCGGCCACCGGGAAACGGCCCTACGCCGTCGTGCAGTTGCGGCCGGAGAACCGGGAGAAAACCCTCTACAACATGGTTGGTTTCCAAACCAATTTACGCTGGGGGGAGCAAAAGCGGGTTTTCCGGATGATCCCCGGTCTGGCCGAGGCGGAGTTTGTCCGTTACGGAGTGATGCACAGAAACTCCTTTATCAACACGCCGAAGCTGCTCACGAACGCACTGCAATGGAAAGGAGGGTGGCCCCTTTTCTTTGCCGGTCAGTTAATCGGGGTTGAGGGCTACGTGGAATCGATCGCCGCCGGTTTGCTGGCGGGGAAGAACATCGTCCGCTTCCTGGAGGGAAAAGCACCCCTGGTTTTTCCGCGTGAGACGGCGATGGGCGCCCTCTTCCACCATATTATTAATGCAGAAATTCGACATTTCCAACCAATGAACATAAATTTCGGGTTATTTCCGCCATTAAAAGTGAAAATCAAGGAAAAATTGAAAAAAAACCGGGCGATTGCCGAACGGGCCTTGAATTCACTGGAAAATTATCTTAGAAATGAGGAAAAATAACCGAAAATAGTAACGAAAAAGCAAAAATTCGGTAGGAATATTGTTTGTCAAATCGCCGCTATTGTGTTATTATTGTTAATATGATAGGGAGGTGGGCTCTTCTGTCTCTCGAGAATTGTCTGAATAATTACCTTAATTATCTGAAACTGAAAAATTACTCGGCCCATACTCTACTAAATTACCGCATCGACCTGGAGCAATTTGTCAAATTTATGCGTGGGAAGCAGCTCAGCTCCTGGGAGCAGGTGGGGGTTAACGAGATTAGGGCTTACCTTGCCTATGTAACCGGGCTTGGATTGGCACGGACAACAATTGCGCGGAAGATTGCCTCTCTCCGTTCATTTTTCAAATACCTTACTCTACAGGGTGTAGTTGACCAAAATCCCTTGCTAAATTTACGAACACCCAAACGCCCGAAGAAACTACCCGCGTTTTTATATACGCGGGAGATCCAGGAGCTCTTGCGGTTTGAGGATGCTACACCCAAAGGTCTGCGGGACCGGGCGATCATTGAAGTCCTCTATGGTAGCGGGATCCGGGTCAGCGAGTTGACCGGTCTCGATCTGGGGGATCTTGATCTAGGCCGGGGCTACCTGCGGGTTTATGGGAAAGGGGCGAAGGAACGGCTGGCCTTTTTAGGGGAAAAGGGCTGTAAAGCGCTGGCCGACTATTTGCGCAAAGGAAGGCCTTTCTATTTAGTGCGGGGTTCGGAGCCGGACGAGCGGGCGGTATTTTTGAATAAAAACGGGACACGGCTTTCCGCCCGTAGTATTCGGCGTTTGCTCGATGCCTATGTGCGCCGGGCAGCGCTGGAGAAGAAGGTCAGCCCCCATACGTTAAGGCACTCTTTTGCCACCCATCTCTTGGAAGGCGGTGCCGATCTCCGTGCCGTTCAGGAGCTCCTTGGCCACGTCAATATTTCGACTACCCAGATTTATACCCATCTCAGCCGTGACCAAGTGAAGAAGGCGTACAACCAAGCCCATCCCCGTGCGTAAGAAAGATGCATGCTTTGCCCTAATAAAGTCAGACTATTAAGGGAAGGGCCACTCTTTATGGAATTGCACAAATCGTATCGATTGGGATTAACCCGAAAAGCGAACAAGGGTAAGGAGGGGAAGAATGTTTAAAGCCACAACGGTGCTTGCCGTACACGATGGGAAACAAGTGGCGATGGCCGGTGACGGTCAGGTCACCATGGGGCAGACGGTGGTCAAGCACGGAGCAAAAAAGATCCGCCGTTTGTACCATAATCGGGTTTTGGCTGGCTTTGCTGGAGCGGTGGCCGATGCGTTCACCCTTTTTTCCCTTTTCGAAGGCCAACTGGAAGCCTATGATGGGCAACTGTTGCGGGCAGCGGTGGAAACGGCGAAAGAATGGCGGACCGACCGGCGCTTGCGCCAGTTGGAAGCCTTACTTTTGGTGGCTGACAGCAAAAACCTCTTCTTGATCAGTGGTTCCGGTGAGGTGATCGAGCCCGATGACGGAATTGCCGCCATTGGTTCAGGGGGACCGTATGCCTTAGCTGCTGCCCGTGCTTTAAAAGCCCATTCCCCTTTGACGGTGGGCGCAATTGCGGTGGAAGCAATGAAGATTGCGGCTGAGATCTGTATTTACACCAACGACCAGATCTGCCTGGAGGAGCTTGGAGGGAACAAATGAAGGCTCTAACCCCACAAGAAATTGTTGCTGAGCTCGACCGCTATATAGTCGGTCAACACCGGGCCAAGAAAGCGGTGGCAGTTGCCCTCCGCAACCGGCAACGGCGGCGAAATCTGCCCCCGGAACTGCGGGATGAGATCCGGCCGAAGAATATTCTCATGATTGGCCCCACCGGCGTTGGGAAAACCGAGATTGCCCGGCGGCTTGCGCGGTTGGTCAATGCGCCCTTTCTGAAGGTGGAAGCGACGAAGTTTACGGAAGTCGGTTATGTCGGACGGGATGTGGAGTCGATCATCAAAGATCTGGTGGAGATCGCTGTCCGGATGGTAAAGGAAGAAAAAACCGCCTCCCTGCAGGAAAAAGCACGGGACAATGCGGAGCACCGTCTCTTGCGCATTCTGGCCGGTCTGGAAAAGCCCAAGCAAGCGAAGAATCCCTTTGACCTTTTCGGGGTTTTTACCGGTGAAAAAACGGTCCAAGATACACCCGGCCCAGAAGAGCAGTCCAGCTTCGAGGCGCTTACAGAGCGCTACCGCCGGGGCGAGTTGGAACAGGAGATGGTGCAGATTGAGGTCGTTGAGACCGCACCGGTGCCCCCTAGCATGGCCGGTTTGGGTGGGTTGGATGAGATTGGCCAAGGATTGCAAGAGTTTTTTTCGACGATGTTACCGAAAAAAGTAAGCCTACGCCAGGTTACAGTAGCCGAGGCGCGGGAAATCCTGACCCAGCAGGAGACGGAAAAACTCATCGATTGGGATGACGTCTACCGCGAAGCCACGACAAAGGTGGAGGAATCAGGGATTGTTTTTATCGATGAGATTGATAAGATCGTCGGTGGCCATGGCGAAAGCGGGCCTGACGTTTCGCGGGAAGGCGTCCAACGGGATATCCTCCCCATTGTTGAGGGCACTACCGTTTGGACAAAATATGGGCCGATCAAAACCGACTATATTCTCTTCATTGCGGCTGGGGCTTTTCATGTGAGTAAGCCCTCGGAATTGATTCCCGAGTTTCAAGGCCGTTTCCCGATCCGGGTTGAACTGGAGTCGTTGACGGTCGAGGATTTTGAGCGGATTCTGGTGGAACCGGAGAACGCGCTTTTGCGGCAAGAAAAAGCGCTCTTAGAAAGCGAAGGTTTACACCTGGAATTTACCAACGATGCCATCAAAACCTTGGCGGAACTTGCTTACCAGTTGAACAAGGAAAACGAGAATATTGGCGCGCGCCGGTTGTACACCATATTAGAACAAGTTTTAGAGGACATCTCTTTCCGGGCCTGCGAATACAAGGGTAAAACGGTCCGGATTGATGACAGTTTTGTCCGGGAGCGGTTGGATCCGATCCTGAAGACAACTGATTTAAGCCGATATATTTTGTAAACTAAGATAAGGAGAGTTAGAAATGAGTAAACTTGAAGACATTCGGCGGATGAGAGCATTAGTGGAGAAAAAAGAAGCAACAGAAGATTTGACGACAGCGGCGCGTAGTTTGAGTGAGATCCTCCATAGCAACGTGTATATGGTGGACAATGGCGGCGAGATCATCGCGCTCCACTGTGGGGTAGGGGAAGATTGTACCAAACAGAAAGATCCGGTCAAGTTAAATCCCCAGTTTCAACAGAGGTTGGCCTTTATCTTCCAGCCCGCGATCGATCTGCCTTTGGAAGTCTGTCTCTTCAGTGAAGAAAACTGTTACCCCGAGGACGTTACGATGACGGTTTACCCACTACAGTTTGAGGGGGAACGGGTTGGGAACCTGATCCTGACCAGAAGAGATAAGTTCAAGGAAGACGAACTTTTGCTTGCGGAGACGGCGGCACTGGTGGCTGGGGTCTTGATCAAAGCCAAGAGTGCAGGGCAAGAGGATGCGGATCTACAGTTGAAGACCAATGTCAAGATCGCCCTTGATTCCCTCTCCTATTCCGAGCTAGAGGCCATGGTCAACGTCTTTCGGGAGTTGGGCGGGGAAGAAGGATTCCTGGTTGCCAGTAAAATTGCGGACCGGATTGGGATTACCCGGTCTGTGATCGTCAATGCCATGCGGAAACTGGAAAGCGCCGGGGTGGTTGAATCCCGTTCCCTTGGGATGAAAGGAACCTACATGAAAGTGAACAACCCCTATTTTCTTGAAGAGTTAAACAAAAGAAGTAAAATGTAGCAGGAAACAAGTCACGTCCGATGTGGCTGGGCACGCACCAATTAAAAAGCCGAAAACTGTTGACTTTTTCAACAGTTTTTTTTATCTTAGATATAGTTAGCTAATTTGAAATAAGGGAAAAGGCTTTTTTTACACGCTTGTTTTACAGGAGAATTCCACTTAAATCCGGAAATAAGCCTAAACTTTATGGTAAAAGTTCCGATAAAACATGTAAAGGTTGTTCATCAGATTTGTTTAGGAAGGGTGAAGCGGTTGGTTACCAATAAAACGATCGGGCAACTAACCTCCGTTTTGTCTTGGGTGACAGAGCGGCAGAAGATTCTTAACCATAATATTGCCAATGCGGATACTCCCAATTACCGAAGGAGAGATCTCGACTTTGACCAGGTGTTAAAGGAGAAGGAAACCCGCATTCCGTTAAGACAGACCCACCCCAAACATTTGCCGGGTTCCACCCACCAAGGTCAGTTTGCCACTACCGACTGGGGCGTAGTCCGGGTGGACCAAAACGGGGTTGACCTAGAAGTGGAGATGGTTACGGCGACGCAGAACGCCATGTATATTCAGAGTCTGACTCAGGAACTGAACAATCAATTTCGGCGGTTGCGGCTGGCGATCGGAAGGAGGAGTTAAGGATGAAATTGTTTCAAGCAATGGATGTTAACGCTTCTGCTTTAGGGGCCCAGCGCCTGCGCTTGGACCTGGTTGCTTCGAACATTGCCAATGCCAATTCAACCCGAACGCCGGAAGGGGGACCGTACCGGCGGAAGGTTCCGGTGTTTGCCGAAAACCTGCGGACCGCAGAGGGGAATGTGGCGCTTAGTGGCGTGCGGGTTTTGGCGATCGCCGATGACCAGTCCCCATTTCGTTCGGTCTACGATCCTTCTCATCCCGACGCGAATGCCGATGGTTATGTTTTATATCCGAATGTTAATATCGTCAACGAGATGGTGAACCTGATGGAAGCGGGACGGGCATACGAAGCAAATGTAACTGCTTTTAACCTGTCGAAAGAGGTGTTTAAAGCCGCGCTCAGTATCGGTAGAGGCTAGTTCAAGCTTAAAGAGGGGATTTTAATTTCACCCACGGAGGGAAAGGTCAGGGGTGCGAGGTGCCAACGGATTGGCGATTTCATACCCATTCTTTAACCGTGGGTATTTTCTCTTTTTTTTGGCAAATTGCTTTTATGTGGGAGGTGAAGACGTGAGGATTGGCGAAAACATCTCATTAGCGCGCAAACCGGAAACGACCACTGGGCAAAAAAGGGCCGAAAGAAGTGGTGAGTTTCAAGAGTTGCTTAAAGGATATATGAATGAAGTGAATGCGCTTCAGTTGAAAGCGGAAGAGTTGGATCGACAGTTGGCGGCGGGCACTTTGGAGAACATTCATGAGGCGACGATTGCTGCGGAGAAGGCTGCCCTTGCCCTTGAGCTTACGATTGAAATTCGCAACAAAGTTGTCGAGGCGTATCAGGAGATTATGCGGATGCCTATTTAACGGATAGGAGAAATGTGAAGGATAATGGGTGAGATAATTCAACAAATACGCCAAATATGGGAAAATATGGACAAGCGCAAGCGCCTTTTATTCGCTGGAGGGATGCTTCTACTGCTCATCCTCCTTGTTCTGGTGATCACCTTAAATCAGCCGGAGTATGAGTTGTTATACGGTAATTTACAGCAGACAGAGCAGGATGAAATTATCGGGCACCTCCGGGAGCTGAGTATTCCCTACCGGAAGGAAAACAACGCATTATATGTGGCGAATGCGTCTGAGGTACGGGCGGAGCTGATGAAGGCCGGGATCCCGAAAGGCGGGATCATTGGTTGGGAAATCTTTGACCGTAGCAGCCTCGGGGCAACCAATTTCCTTAACACGGTAAACTACCAACGGGCGTTGCAAGACGAAATCCGCCGTACGCTACGTCAAATCGAAGGGGTAATCGATGCGGCGGTGATTGTTACCTTACCGGAGCCGGATCCGGTCTTTCAAGATGAAAAAAAGGAGCCGACTGTCTCAATTACCCTGAATTTACGCCAGGCCAATATTCTGAGTAGGAGTCAGATTCAGGCGATCGTGAACTTTGTGGCGGGCTGTATTAACGGGTTGAAACCAGAACAGGTAACGATCATTGATAATTTTGCCAACGATTTAACCGCAGTGCTGCGCACAGCTTCCGCCTTGGACGGCTCACTACTCGAACAGCAGATGGCGATCAAAAAGAATCTGGAGCAGGAGTATAAACGGAACATCGAGTCGGTTTTAGGCCGGGTCTACGGCCTGCATAATGTGGCGGCTACCGTCAATATTACGCTGAACTTTGATTATCAGGAGATCCGGAAGGAAACCTACGGCGACCGGGGCGTCCCCCGTAGCGAGCAGGAGATCTCCGAAAGTTTTACCGGCACTGGAATCATGCCGTACGGAATTCCGGGAACGGATTCGAATATTACCCAATACCGTCTGGCGGGGACGGAACAAGAGAGTACATACGAACGTAATGAGCGGATTGTAAATACCGAGATCAATAAGATTGAAGAACACCTTTTAAAACAAGGACCAACCATCGAACGGGTTTCGGTGAGCGTGGTGATCGGCCACCGTTTGTCCGTGGCGGAAGTAGCTCAGATTGAAGATACGGTCGCCGCAACAGTGGGTGCGCTACCGGCCCGGGGTGACCGGGTCACGGTTTTCAGCCGGGAATTTTATGCCCAAGAAGCAGATCAGATTACGACTACGGAAGAGCCGCAGGAGTATCCCTGGCTAATGGTGCTGGTTGTTGCTGTATTCTGTACCGCACTGCTTACGGGCTACTTGATTGTGCGCTTGCGGCGTAGAACTCAGGAAGAACCGGGCATCGATATGGTGGTGGATGATGTGGTTACGGAAACAGCAGCAGCGGTAGAAGAACTGAGTCCGGAAGAGAAGAAACGGCGTGAACGCGAAGAGTTTATTCTGGATTTAGCGCGGAACGAACCGCAGAACATGGTCGCGCTCTTGCGGACTTGGATGTCAGAGGATTAGAGGTGTTAATGTCTTGAGTACACAATTAACTGGTCGGCAAAAATGCGCTGTGGTCCTAATTTCGCTCGGCGCCGAGTTGTCTTCCCGTGTCTTGAAACACTTCCGGGAGGATGAGATCGAGGATCTGACACTGGAGATTGCCGGGATCCGCCGGATTGAACCCGAAATTAAGCAGGCGGTTATGGACGAGTTTTATGAACTCTGTTTAGCGCAGAATTATATTTCCCTTGGCGGGATTGACTACGCCAAGGAGATGCTGGAGAAAGCCCTCGGACCGACCAGAGCCCAAGATATTTTGAATAAACTAACCACCTCCTTACAGGTGCGTCCCTTTGATTTTGCCCGGAAAACCGATCCAAGCCAATTGGTGAACTTTATCCAGAACGAGCACCCGCAGACCATCGCTTTGGTGCTTTCCTACCTGAATCCGGAACAGGCGGGGATGATCTTGTCGGCCCTTGCCCCTGCCGACCAGGTTGAAGTGGCAAAAAGGATTGCGACGATGGACCGGGCCACCCCGGAAGTGTTGAAAGAAGTCGAAAATGTGCTTGAAAAACGCTTGTCTTCGTTTGTGATGCAAGACTTCACCATGGCTGGAGGGATTGATGCGGCGGTTGCCATTTTGAACCGGGTGGACCGGGGGACGGAAAAAACAATCATTGAAGCGCTGGAAGAAGACAATCCTGAGCTGGCCGAAGAGATTAAGAAACGGATGTTTGTCTTTGAAGACCTGGTTACTCTGGACGACCGTTCCATCCAGCGTGTACTTAAAGAGGTTGATCTGCGTGACTTGGCCTTGGCCTTGAAGACCGCCAGCCAAGAAGTGACTAATCGGATCTTTAAAAACATTTCGACCCGGGCCCGCGATATGATTAAGGAAGACATGAGTCTGATGGGGCCAGTTCGTCTCCGTGATGTGGAGGAAGCACAACAAAAGATCGTCAACAGCATCAGGCAGCTTGATGAGAGTGGCGAGATTGTGATTGCCCGGGGCGGAGAGGATGAAATCATTGTTTAAGTCGAACATCATTAAGGGTCCGACCATTAAAGAAGAAGCCTGTGTTTTAAATGCTCCCGACCTGGAGTTTGTCTATCGCGAGTTGTTGGCCGCCCAGGAGGAAACCGCGACGGTGGAAGAGTTGCCGACAGACCAGGCCGTGGAGGCCGATGCCGGTGAAACGGAAGAAGAATCGCCCCTTCCGCCGGAAGTAATTGCCGAGCAGATCCTGGAAGAAGCGCGGCAGCAGGCGGAAGCAATTATTGCAACGGCCCGCGAAGAAGCGGATTCAATCTTAGCCGAGCTGGAAGAGGAGCGAAAGCAGACCGCGGAAGAATTGGCGCGAGTGAAAGCGGAGACCGCTGCTGAGTGTGACCGCCTAAAAAAAGAGGCCCACGACCGCGGATACGAAGCAGGTTGGGCTGCTGGACAAGCCGAAGGTGAAAAAGCATGGGCGGAAAAGATCGCGGCGGCCGAAACAACCTTACAGGAAGCCAAGACGGAAGCACTCAACCTGATCAACCAGGCGGAAGAAGAAAGAATGGCGCGGATTTATGATTCCGAAGAGGAAATCCTCAAGTTAGCCGTGGGAATTGCCGAAAAAATAATTAACAGCGCGATAAAGGAGAACCAGGAAAAATGGTTGGGGATGATTAGAGTGGCCACCGAAAAAGTAGCGGGGGCGACAGATGTAACGATTCGCATCGCCCAAGAGGATGAGGCCTTTCTAATCCAAAACCTCCGTGAAATCCGCGGTCTCTTTACCGAGTCGCCGAAGCTGCAAGTGGAGACCGATCCCAACTTGAAAACGGGCGACTTTATCCTCCAAACCAATCGGGGTGAGGTTGACGCCAGGATTCACCAACAAATTGCCAAGATCTATCAGGCTTTAAAAGAAGAAGGTAGCTAAAGATGGGGAGGACTTTGCAAAAGGGGTTCCCCGCTTTTTGCGCGGACCGATACCGAGAAAAGCTGGCGACGGTAGAGCCGTTATGCCGCATTGGACAAGTGGAGAAAGTGGTTGGCTTAACGCTTGAGGCCGAAGGTCCTCCGACTTATGTCGGAGAAATCTGTAACCTCAGGACCCGATCCGGCCACCAGGTCCTGGGTGAAGTGGTTGGTTTTCGGGCCGGAAAAGCCCTTCTTCTTCCTCTAGGAGAAATGGAAGGGATTGGTCCCGGTTCTGAAGTTATCGCCCTGGACCGTACCCTGGAGACACCGGTGGGAGAAGGATTGCTTGGCCGCGTCCTGGACGGGCTGGGACGGCCGATTGACGGCCGGGAAAAACCGAAGGTCAGCGGTTATTACCCCCTTATGGCGGAGGCCCTTAACCCCTTAGCCCGGGCCCGGATCGAAAAACCTTTATCTTTAGGGGTTAAAGCGATCGACGGATTGCTAACTTGCGGACAGGGACAGCGGCTCGGGATCTTTGCCGGTAGCGGGGTTGGTAAAAGCACATTGCTGGGGATGATCGCCCGCAATTCAGCGGCGGATATCAATGTCATCGGTCTGATCGGGGAACGGGGCCGCGAAGTGAAGGAGTTTATCGAGAAGGACCTGGGACCAGAGGGTCTCGCCCGTTCCGTGGTAGTGGCGGCCACCTCCGACCAACCGGCTTTGGTCCGGATAAAAGGGGCCTATACCGCGACCGCGATCGCTGAATATTTTCGCGATCAGGGGGCCAATGTCATGCTGATGATGGATTCTGTGACCCGTTTTGCTCTAGCCCAGCGTGAAGTGGGTCTTGCCGTTGGCGAACCGCCGGCGACGCGGGGTTATACCCCTTCGGTCTTCGCCCTTATCCCGAAGCTCTTAGAAAGGTCCGGTACCGCGGAGCGGGGAAGCATTACTGCTTTGTATACGGTCTTGGTTGAAGGCGATGACATGAATGAGCCGGTGGCCGATGCTGTGCGGGGAACCTTGGACGGGCACATTGTGTTATCGCGGGCATTAGCCCATGAGAACCATTATCCGGCCATCGACATCCTGGCTAGTGTGAGCCGTCTGATGATTGATCTGGCCTCCAGTGAACACCGAAAGGCGGCGGGGGTGGTCCGGGAACTCTTGGCCGTCTATAAAGCAAATGAAGATTTGATCAATATCGGGGCGTATGCCACAGGAAGCAACCCCCGGGTTGACTTAGCGATAAAGATGTATCCGGCCATTCAAAAGTTTTTACGGCAGGATATACAGGATAACTATTCATTGGCGCAGACAGTAGAGATGCTCCAAAATTTGGTTGCGGAGGCAGGAGACGGTGTCCTTTAAATTTCAACCAATTTTGAATCTACGTAAGCACCATGAAGACCAGTGCCGAACCCGCTTCAAAGAAGAGCAGACCAAACTCTGGCGAATCGACGAAGAGTTGAACACATTGAAGGCGGTCAAAAAGCAACGGGAAGCGGAGACGGAGCAGCTCTCGGTTGGTGTAATTAGCCTGGAACACCTGCTCTCCGGCAGTAAGTACCTGGCGTATCTGCGCCAGAAACAGGAAGAAACGACCGCGCGGCGCGTACGCCAGGCGGAAGAGGTTGAACAAGCCCGTACAATCTTGGTTAAAGCACGGAAAGAAACGAAAGTAATGGAAAAACTGAAGGAGAAAATGGCCCAGGCCGAAGCAGAAGAAAGACTCCGCCAAGAACAGAAAACCCTAGATGAGATCGCTATTACCCAGATATATCGTAATTAGAGGTGAAAAAGTATGTTTCGTTACATCGCCGGAATTTTAACCGCTTTGCTGTTTATCGGTTCGGTTATCGGCCTTCTATATATTCTCGATCAG
>DUQQ01000034.1 GCA_012837705.1 Hydrogenispora sp. | reverse complement strand
TTTTGGGCCCGTTTTTACAATAGGATCTTGTACGTGGAAATCTAATTCTTGCAAAAAACCCATGGTGACATTTTCACGGAATAAAACTAAGGCTTTTTACTGACATTTTCATAGACTATTGACAGATTTATTTCCTCCCGTGTAACGCGGTGGCTTTGGCGCAAAACCCGACCACGACCATGAGCACAAAATGGCTACACCATAAAATTTATGATTGACAACCAAGCCAGTTTCCATTAAAATTTTGGATAATACGCAAAAACTATATAATCATTAAAGGCAATGAAGGGGAAAAGTAGGTATAAAAAGTTTTTCCAGCGAGCCGGGGTTGGTGGAAGCCCGGTAAAATGATTTGTACTGAAGTTCTCCCTGGAGCTGCAGGCTGAATACAGCAAAATTGTTATTAGGCTGCGACGGGTTTCTCCGACCGTTATCAAAGGAGGGCATATCGGAAGAATTCCCTATACGGTAATTTTTCCCGAATGCTTAGAGTGGTTTCCTTAGTTAGGATTCAACTTGGGTGGTACCGCGTGGATTATAACTCCTCGTCCCGATCAGGGATGAGGAGTTTTTTATTTAAGTGGTCGCTGGTCGCCCACGCTGGCCAAAAATGGAACAAATAAAGGATAAAAATGGAGCGGGGCGTTTTTCTTTAAAGGCTTACGAACAGGCCGACCATTGTTTTCGAGGTGGTTTAATAATTAAAGGGTAAAACTGGTTAAAGAAGGAGGTACGTAAAATGATCATTGTCATGCAGCCAGGAGCAACAAAAGAGCAAATCCAACAGGTAGAGGAGATGCTGAGCAGTCTGGGGTTTAAAACCCATCCCATTTACGGTGAAGTAAAAACCGTCATCGGCGCGGTTGGGGACAGAAGATTACTGAACACCCAATTAATCACCAACATGCCCGGGGTGGAAGACATCGTGCCCATCATGAAGCCCTACAAACTGGCAAGTAAAGAACTGAAACCGACCAAAACCACCATCCAAATCGATGATATAACCATCGGTGGTCAGGAAATTGTCATTATGGCCGGGCCTTGCGCCGTCGAAAACGAACAAGTCTTTTATGAAACCGCCCATAAAGTAAAAGAAGCGGGCGCGAAAATTCTTCGTGGTGGTGCCTATAAGCCCCGTACTTCCCCCTATTCCTTTCAGGGACTCGAAGAAGAAGGGCTCAAAATGTTGGCGATCGCCCGTAAGGAAACGGGACTGAAGATTGTCACTGAGGTCGTGGATACCCGTGATGTGGAACTCGTTGCTAAATATGCGGACATCGTGCAAATTGGGGCTAGAAATATGCAGAATTTCCGTCTGCTCCAGGAAGCGGGTGCCAGCGGCAGACCGATTTTACTGAAAAGAGGACTATCGGCCACAATTGAGGAATGGTTGATGGCTGCCGAATACATCATCTCCTCCGGCAATCCCAATATCATTTTATGCGAACGAGGCATCCGCACCTTTGAAACAACCACCAGAAATACAATTGACATCAGTGCAATTCCAGTCGTAAAGGAACTGTCCCACCTTCCCATTATCGTTGACCCAAGTCACGCCACGGGAACATGGAAATATGTTGATTCTCTAGCGAAAGCGGCGGTGGCCGCGGGGGCGGACGGTCTACTCATTGAAGTACACAATGACCCGGCCCGGGCCTTATGCGATGGGCCCCAATCCCTCCGTCCGGATAAATTTACCCTCTTGGTTGAAGAGTTAAAAGCGGTAGCCGCAGCCATCAACCGAAGGATTTGAACACAATAACAAAGGGGGTTGCCTTGTCCGTCAACCCCCTCCTCCATGCCTTTTACTCCCTAACTAACATCCCGTTGCCCGTCGCCTCTTCGACTATTCGGCGAGCTCGAATTCCTCTTTACCGACGCCACATACGGGGCAGGTCCAATCTTCGGGCACATCCTCCCATTTCGTCCCCGGCGCAATTCCGTCATCGGGATAACCGGCTGCTTCATCATAAACGAAATCACAGAACACGCAGTTATACTTCGCCATTACATCCCCTTCCTTTCCTCATTTTGGTTATGGAATAAGTATAATATTATTGCTCTGCGCTCGAATTCCTCTTTCTCGGGTGATCTTTTTTTAATACAGAAAATAATTTCAGTCCTGTAAGCAAAAGTAACCGCTGTGCCTATTTACGAACTAATAAAAAGCGCCGGTCAATCCGGCGCAGCTAATCTGCCTCTTATAAGACATTTCCCTTAATACTTTATAAATTTCTCCCCTGGTACTTGGCAGATAAAACACTTTTCCGGTACGGATTTTTCGATATTGCCGCAGACCGGGCAGAGATAATAAAAGACCTCTTCCGTTTCTTCCAAATTATCAAGTGCTTCCTGGAAGAGTTTAGCGTGGACTTCTTCCGCCTCTAAGGCGAACTTAAAAGCCCTTGCCGCCGCTTTATTCCCTTCTTCCTCCGCAACACTCAAGAATTCCGGGTACATCTCCTTAAATTCATAGGTTTCACCGTCGATTGCATCCTTTAAGTTTTCACTGGTCGAACCGAGCTTCCCCGCCAGCTCAAACTCTTTAAACGCGTGTATCGTTTCCGCGTCGGCGGTCACCCGGAATAGTTTAGCCACATTGTGCTTCCCTTCCGCCTCCGCTTTTTTCGCGTAAGCAAGATACTTCCGGTTGGCTTGGGACTCCCCGGCAAAAGCCGCCATCAAATTATTAAGGGTTTTTCCTTCTTGCATCGTTGATCCCTCCAAAATTACTTAAGATGCTGAAACAATTTCTCCTGGCCGAACTTGTTCTCCTTTCTGTTTTCGTCTTTTTAAGCAAAATATTGCTTATTCTTCTTCATCCATTATTTCCATGATAACCGCTTACAATTCCTCCGGATGACGCATATGTTATTGGAGAGGTGAGACCAATGCAGAATCAATCGATTAGTTCCCCGCCGGCGAAACCCTCCTTCTCCACAAAGCCCAATATTCTACTTATTATGGTCGATCAGCAGCGTTACCCCACCGTCTATGACACCGAAGAATTAAGGGCTTGGCAAAAGGAATATCTAAAAGCCCAAACCATATTGGCGAAGCATGGCTTCACGTTTAAAAACCACTATACGGGCAGTACCGCCTGTTGCCCCAGCCGCGCCACAATTTATACCGGGCAATACCCATCTCTCCACGGCGTGACCCAAACCGTCGGCGCGGCCAAGGGACCCTATGATCCGGACGTTTTCTGGTTAGATCCCAGTACGGTCCCGACCATGGGCGATTATTTCCGTACGGCCGGTTACCAAACCTATTGGAAAGGAAAATGGCATGTCTCCGCCGCCGACATTCTCATCCCTGGAACCAAAAACGCCTACCTCACTTACAATCCGGATAACGGCGTCCCAATCCCATCAGACGAGGAACGATACATAAAGGCAAACGTCCTTACTGCTTTTGGCTTCGACGGCTGGGTCGGACCCGAACCCCACGGTGCCAACCCTAGAAACTCCGGTTCTTCCGCTGCAACCGGCGTCAGCGGCCGCGATCCGGTCTACGCGGAGCAAACCGTCGCCTTGATTCAAAAGTTAGATCAGGAGTACCGAAAAAAGGAGGGACAACCGGTTAAACCCTGGTTCATCGTCTCCTCCTTTGTCAACCCCCATGATATTGCCATCTTTGGCGCGGTTACCCGTGCATCGGCCCAATTTGCTTTTAAAGTTGACCCTTCTGTACCCTTTATTCCACCAGCCCCAACCGCCACCGAATCCTTGTCCACCAAGCCAATCGCCCAGTTTAGTTACCGCAACGTTTATCCCCTTGCTTTGCAGCCGCTGGAGGATACGCTGTTTTACCGGCAACTTTACTATAGTCTGCAATTGGAAGCGGACCGCCAAATCTGCAAAGTCCTAAACGCCCTGATGGAATCGGCTTTTTATCATAACACCATCGTGGTCTTTACTTCTGATCACGGCGAGCTCCTTGGTGCGCATGGGGGGCTGTTCCAAAAATGGTACCAGGCTTACGAAGAAGCAATCCATGTTCCGCTAATCATCCATAATCCGGTTCTCTTCGAAAAGCCAGCCGCAACAGCCATGTTGACCAGTCATGTCGATCTTCTCCCCACCCTCCTCGGCATGGCGGGCTTAGATGCGGAAAAAATCCAAACACAATTAAGCAGAACCCATACGGAAGTCCTCCCCCTAGTCGGCAGGGATCTTACTCCCCTGCTCCGCGGAAAAAAAGAGTTCAAAGGGGCTGACGAACCGCTTTACTTCATGACTGACGATAACGTGACGAAGGGTCTTAACCAGGTCAGCGCTTTTGGGGTCCCCTATCATGCCGTGGTCCAACCCAATTCGGTCGAAACCGTCATTGCTGCCTTGCCGACCGGTCCAAATGGAGCCAAGGAAATCTGGAAATACTCCCGTTACTTTGCGAACCCGCAATTCCAGACCGTCTCCGGCCGCCGTGAGCAGTTTCCGTACAGAGGCCCAGTCGCTGAGACCTTCAATCCCGGTTGCCAAATTGATCCACCGAGTAACATACCCATCCCGGACCAATATGAGATGTATAATTTAACCCGCGATCCGCTGGAAGTGGATAATCTGATCCATCATCCTACCCCGGAGCGCAAACAGATCCGAAATATTCTCGCCGGGCTTCTCCGGGAACAGTGCCAAAAGAAACGGTTGTATCCGACCAGTGGAGAGGTTCCAGGGAAACCCTCTTGTTCTTAAACTTTATCCTTCCTTAGAAGAATGACATTTTTAATCCCTGTTCCGACGTGAACAGGGATTAGTATTTAATCACCAAGCTTCAAATTTTCTTGTAGGACATAATCGACTCACCCTGATTTACTTTATTGCGCTTCGGAAGTTTAAAGTAACTGGCGTGAGCAACTCGCCTAGCCAACATGGGCCGCTACTTGTTGATCAAGATCAATCCGGCGATACACAAGATTACGCCGAGTACTTTATTGCTAACAATTACTTTTTCTGCCAATTGTAACACAACCTGAACGATAAGTTCCATACTTAATGATGCCGAACAGTAATCCAGAAAGGAAGATGGCAAGAATGTCGCGAACCATTTAGCATAGATAGAACCAAAAATGGTGGTGACTAGGGGATGTTACCCGCGGATTTTAAAATCCTGGTGGTGGATGATCATCCGCTTTTCCGGCAGGGGGTGCGTTTTTTCTTAGAGTCAATCCCCGAAATAACGCTGGTTAAGGAGGCTGGCAACGGTATTGAAGCCTTAAAGATATTAACCGAAGATACTATCCATATAGTCTTGCTTGATTTACAGATGCCGGTGATGGACGGGGTGGAGTTGACCCAACAGATCAAAGCCCAGTTTCCAACGGTTAAGGTGCTGGTGTTAACGAGTTTTGCCGGATGGGAAAAGGTTTATCCCTCTTTACAGGCCGGTGCCGATGGGTACCTCTTAAAAGACGCCAGTCCGGATCGATTAAGCGCAGCCATCCAAGCAGTGATGACGGGCGGACATTATTTCGAGCCGCAGGTGACGGCAGCGCTCCTTAACCTTCTCCAGCAAGAAGAAACAGATCAGCATGGGCTGAACGCAGAAGAGTTATCCCAACGCGAAATGGAGGTTTTGTCCCTAATTACGGAAGGATTGGGCAACAAAGAAATCGCGGCAAGGTTATTCATTAGTGAAAAAACCGTAAAGACCCATGTGGCCAATATTTTAGGAAAATTACAGGTCAAATCGCGTACCCAAGCCGCCCTCTACGCCTCCAAGATGGGCTGGTTTGAAAGCAAGTAGTCATCCACGCTGGCCAACGCCAAGTCACACCCGCCAACGCCATTAGCTTCACGCCGTGAATTAATACAATGCGGGGTGAGTGACCTACCGTCATTCACTTTCGGTGCCCGGAGCGCCGGGAGCATGACGGACTAGTATTTTTTTAACAGGAGAGACAACAATGAAGATCCCACCAAAAAAAGCGACCAGGGAAAAAAAGAGCGGCGTGCAAGTCCTCTATGTATTTTTGTTCGCGGCAACAGTCGGCACCTTCTTTTCTTCCTTCATTGTCGTCGTTTTTTTAGCACAAGGAACCGAGTTCCCCCTTCCTTTGCCCGTCGTCTCTTTGGTTTGCGCCCTCCTCTCCGGTTGCGGCGGTGTCATCGGGCTGATCATGGATAAACTCTTTAAACGTCTTAGTCGAAAAAACGAGGGCTTGGCCATGGGTTTAAGCTATCTTAGCACCATCGCCGCCTTCTTTGTCCTTGCTTTTCTTCTTGCTTTGCTCACCGGTTATCTTGAAAAGCTCTTAGCACTTTTATCCCATTCGATCTGGTATATCTTGCTGGGCTGTTTATTTGGCGGAATTGCCGGAGCTATTCAGTACTTCTATGCGAAGTTAGGCGGTAAAGTTAAACACCTTTCACGCCAAAACCGTTTACTCGCTGATTTAGCCAAAAAAGAACAGGAATTAGCAGAAAAATCAAAGGCTTTAGCGGTCATGGAAGAGCGCAATCGCATGGCAAGAGAACTTCATGATTCGATCTGCCAGGGGATCCACGGCATTATTTATTCCTGCCATACGTTGAAAAAATACCTTCAAGCAACAGAGATCCCAAACGAAGCACGGAGCCTAATCGAACTTGTAGAGAAAACGGCCGGATTGACCCTGAGCGAACTCAGAGCGCTGATCCTAGAGCTACGCCCCACGCTTTTGGAAAACCAGGGGTTAGCCGAGGCTTTACGGGTTAATGCCGAATTGTTTTCCTGGCATCGGCAAATTGAAGTTGAGTTGGACCTGGATTATGTGGCTGGTCTCACTTCCGCGCAAGAAATAGCGGTCTACCGGATCGTACAGGAGGCTTTCGCCAACATCCGGAAACACGCTAGGGCCAATCGAGTTTACCTCTCCTTGCTGGAAAGCGAGAAACGGGTCGAAGCGAAGATCGAGGACAATGGCATCGGTTTCGATCCGAAGAACATAAAAAAAGGAAACGGCTTGCTGAATATGAAAACCCGGACCCAAGATAACGGGGGTGTTTTCCGTTTACAGACCGCTCCTGGAAAAGGAACAATAATTCGCGTTGAATTTCCAAAAGACTGAGAGAATCAGTCTTTTTTTGTAGCCGCTCTCAACCTTTCGGCTGATGACAGTTGAGGGCGGCCAAAATATAATTGGTTTTGAAGGTAAAGCAACTATTCAGTTTCAAACTAGGAGGTAGATATTATTGGCTTCTCCACGACCAGTATCCAAACTTATCCCCCGTTTGGTTTTGTTATACTTCTTGTTTCTCGCTTTTTATGTAATGGGCGCACTGTTTGTTTCCGTACCGGAGGCCGCCGTCTCCGGTATGGCTGGATCCGAAACGGCCGTCTCCGAACCGGGACTGGTCGCCCCCACCAGCGGCCTGCTGCTTATTGCCCTGGTCAACCTGATGATTATCATCCCATTGATCCAGACTTCGCGCTGGGGAGGCTGGAAACTAGCGCTGATTTTAGCCCTGTCTTACTACGGTGCCGCAACCTTTGTGGTACAGCTTGAATCCTGGTATTTTCTTTCTCTTGCGACCAGCACCGTCGACGCCCAAACGCTCCCAGGCCTGTTTTTAATGGGAATTCCACCGGCATTCTTCTTCATTCCTCTAGCGGTCTGGCTCCTAGGTAAGAATGCTTCCACCGTTGACACTACACCCAAACCGGTTATGCCTCTTCGCCAGTGGCTTTGGAAGCTTATCACCGTTGTCGCTGCTTATTTACTTCTGTATTGGCTCGCCGGATATTTTATCGCCTGGCAGAATCCGGTGTTACGCGCCTATTATGGACAGCCCGGGCCCGCTTTACCCTTCTTTGAACATACCATTAATACGCTATGTAATTCGCGTTTGTTTGTCCTGCAGATCCTGCGCGCCCTGCTATACGTATTGTGTATGGCACCGGTAATCCGTGGTTCAAAGCTTAATCCCTGGTGGACCGCATTGTTGGTTGGCGCTTACTTAAGCTTACCGCAAAACATTGCGTTGATTTTGGAAAATCCCTTGATGCCCAGCGCCACTGTGCGCCTTACCCACCTAATCGAGACCGTCTCCTCTAATTTTATCTGGGGTCTTTTCATGGTCTGGCTCTTACACCGGGAACATCATTCCTGCGGTGATCTCTTTGGTTTACGTGCTTTTTCCTCTTAACCGAATTGTGTAATCCCAATCTCCAGTCGTCTTGTCCTCCCAACTAGCACCAACAAAATTACGCGCCGGTTAAACCGGCGCGTTCCCAATTCATCTCTTTTCTTCCGCCTTTAACTCATCTTCGCTTCTTTCCATGGCACTTAATTCATCAAATCCCCAGCATCGTAGTGGCGATCCGGAAATAAATCAATAATGACAGCGCGTCCACAATCGTCGTGATGAAGGGGCTGGCCATCACCACCGGATCAAAACCCGCCCTCTGTGCCAGCATTGGAAAGATACATCCAGTCAATTTTGCCACAAAGACCGTTATCATCAGGGTTAAACAGATCACTAAGGCCACCATGAGACTAACTTGATCAAAGAGCATGAGTTTGGCAAAATTGAAAACTCCCAAGGTAACGCCGGCCAAAATGGCAACCTGAAACTCTTTCCAAACAACCCGAAAAAGATCGCGAAACTCCAACTCATTCAAAGAAAGGCCGCGGATAATCGTAATCGATGCTTGGCTACCCGAATTACCACCGGTATCCATTAGCATGGGAATATAAGCCGTCAACAAAACATAAGTCTTCAATGCATCTTCAAAATAATTAATAATCAGCCCGGTAAAAGTAGCCGAAATCATTAAAACCAGCAGCCAAGGAATACGGCTTTTCCAGATCTCCAGAACAGATGTTTTTAAATACGGCCGGTCGCTCGGCGTAATCGCCGCCATCTTTTCAAAGTCCTCGGTGGTCTCCTCCTGTAAAACGTCGAGGGCGTCGTCGACGGTGACAATCCCAACCAACCGCTTTTCGCCATCGACGACCGGAAGCACGGTTAAGTCATACTTGGCGAACATTTTCGCCACCGTCTCCTGGTCCTCGGTGGTCCCCACCGACACCACATAGCGGTTCATTATGTCTTCAATCAGGTCGTTTTCATCGGCTAAAATAAGCGTGCGGATGGAAACAACCCCAATCAGCCGCCTGCCATCGTCCGTCACATAGCAAACATTAATGGTCTCGCTATCAAATCCTTGTCGACGGATCCGTTTGATCGCATCGGCCACAGACATGTGGGCACGGAGACTGACAAACTCCGTTGTCATAATGCTCCCGGCCGAATCTTCCGGGTATTTTAGGATCTCATTAATTTGCCAGCGGGTTTCCGGATCAGCCTGCCGGAGAATACGCCTAACCACATTGGCCGGCATCTCTTCGATTAGCGCCGCCGCATCATCCACGTATAGCTCGTTGACAACCTCCTGCAGCTCGGCATCGGAAAAGCCTTGGATCAAAAGGTGTTGCAGGTCGCTGTCCATCTCGACAAAGGTCTCCGCGGCCAGATCCTTCGGTAACAAGCGAAAAACCAAGGGCAAATTTTTTTCCGCCAGTTCGCTAAAGAGCGCAGCAATATCTGCCGGCTGCATGGTGGCCAGAATATCCCTTAAGCGCTGAAAGCTTTTCTCCCCAATCAGCGTAAGAACGGTTTTCTTCAGGTTAATATAATCTTCCGCCATTGGTCTTTTCTCCTTTCTGTAGGTGCTAAACACAGATCAGTAATACGTTTCCCTCTTTAGAACAGGAGTAAGACACAATCAGGCTGAAGCCTCAATGAAAAGTGGACGCTGCGGTAGCAAAAGTCCACTCTCGATAGCTCCGACCTAAAGGTGTGCCATTACTACTGTCAGCGTCCATTCTTTTCACCTCACTTTTCTTACAAGGATCTAAGCTCCTCCCCACACCTTCGGGGATTGTTGCCCATCCAGATTTATTTAATGATTTCGTGATTTATCCGTTTCTTCCTCCAGTTTTCTAATTTTTTCTCCGGCTAGTATTTTTCTTTTTTGTTTCCATCGCCCGCCTAGTATTATTCCTCATCGTATTCGAAAACTGTTTTTAGAACACCGGTAATTCTAGTCAGGCGCAAATCTAGTACACAGCCGTAGACATAAATAACATTGAATTGAGAAGAGCACAGAAAAAGCCCCCGATCTATCTTTTTGAATTACCATGAATTTCCACAATTTTCTTGACAAGGTTAGTTATGGTATTGTGTAGTAAAAAATGTAATGAAGTGATAATTGTGGAAGAATTAAGTTAGGCGCAGGAATGTCTATTCGACAATTAGTTGCAGAAAATATGCTTATTTCAATTCCGAGTGAAAAGGATATTGCAACGGCAACAACAAACTATAACGCAACTATTGCGTCAGCATATTTGATAGGTTATTTTATATCTGTAACCCAAGCAAAAAACAATGTACTAATATATTTTAAAGTAGCTTTGCTAATAACGATATTGTCACTTATAATTGCCATGAGATATAACGAGGCTCTTGGTTCCGGGAAGGGCGGTGAACT
>DUQQ01000071.1 GCA_012837705.1 Hydrogenispora sp. | reverse complement strand
CAACACCGGGAAAGAGGTGGAAAAGAGACAACCGCAATGATATACTATAACTGTCCTTTTGATCAGGATTGGTCTGCCGCTTTGGACTTAGAGCTTTAGCAATTAACAAAGAAATATTTCTATGGAAAGGATGCAACGGGATGACCGAACTCAAAACAGCACAAGGGAATTCGGAACGGACAAAAGCCGTAATCTTACTAGTGATCACGGCCATTCTTTGGAGTACGAGTGGACTGTTGATCAAACTGATCGACTGGAACCCGCTGGCCATTACCGGAGTGCGTAGTTTCTTTGCGGCTATTTTGATGTGGGGTTATACGAAGCGGCCAAAGCTGAACCGCTCGGGATGGCAGTGGGCCGCGGCTTTTGCCTATGCCGGAACCGTCATCTTTTTTGTTATGGCCAATAAGATGACCACCTCGGCCAATGCCATTCTCCTCCAATATACGGCCCCCATCTACGTGGTGCTCTTTGCCCGTCTGTTTTTGGGGGAGAAAACGAGCGGGATTGATTGGGTAACTATTATCGTGGTTTTATCCGGGATGGCCCTTTTTTTCAAGGAAGAATTGTCTCCCGGTGCTTTTTGGGGGAACGTGCTTGCTGTGGTCAGTGGTGTTTTCTTTGCCCTGACCGCCGTCCTTCTGCGGAAACAGCGGGACGGTGTTCCGGTTGAGTCGGTGTTGCTAGGTAACCTCATTGCCGCAGTGGTGGCGATCCCGTTTGTGGTCAGGGCACCCCTTGCCGACCCGATGGGCTGGCTGATCCTGGCCTTAATGGGCTTCTTCCAGATCGGGCTTTCCTATATTCTTTATACTATTGCTTTAAAAAAAGTCTCCGCCCTCGAGGGGGTACTAGTCCCCCTGCTCGAGCCGTTGTTAAACCCGGTCTGGGTCCTGATTTTTACCGGCGAAAAGCCGGGAATCTGGGCACTGGTTGGCGGGGCGATTGTTTTGTGCGCCGTGACCCTCCGCAGTTTTCTCTTGACGGCCCGTGACGTTAAAAACCGTAAGTTGGAGGAGGAAGCGGTTGGGATAAACTGATCGACAAGGAGGAGACTGATGGTAAAAGAATTGATCAGAAAGAACCGGAGTTACCGCCGGTTTTACGAAAATTCTCCGGTAAGCAGGGCAACCCTGGTTGAACTGGTGGAACTGGCACGGTGTGCGCCGTCGGCGGCCAACCGTCAACCTTTAAAGTATCTGTTGTCCTATACGCCCGAGCGGAACAGTCTGATCTTTCCCCATTTGTGCTGGGCGGGGTACCTTACCGACTGGCCGGGTCCGGCCCCCGGCGAGCGCCCAGCGGGCTATATTGTGATCTTAGGAGATACCACCATAAGTAAAAATTTCGACTGTGACCATGGTATTGCCGCCCAAAGCATGCTTTTGGGTGCCGTCGAGGCGGGGCTGGGCGGCTGTATGATCGGCGCCATTGACCGGACGGGTTTACGGCAAGCGCTCCAGATTCCCAGCCATTTTGAGATCTTACTGGTGTTGGCGTTGGGGCGACCGCAAGAAGAGGTGGTCCTCGAGACGGTGGATAAAAGCGGGGATATCCGCTACTGGCGGGATGAAAAGGGCGTGCATCATGTGCCCAAACGGTCGTTGGCTGATCTGATTATCGACTAAAAAATTCGCGTTGTTGCCACAATCAGTCCGGGTGGGGCTTTACCCAACAGCCAATGTCAAACCCGGAAAAAGGAAAACCTTGTCCCCCGTCGAATGTAACAAAAGGTTTTGCTGGATTGAGATGACGAAAGCGGAGGATGATTCGACCATGGCCCTTTCCTATGAGGAGTTTAAGAAGGAAGCTTCCCAACTATGTGGGACCGATCTTTTTTTATATAAAAGTCAGCAGATGGACCGCAGGATTCATTCGTTAATGAGCTATTGGGAGGTCAAAGATTACGATGAATACCTAAATGTCTTAAAGACCAATCCCCGACGTTTTCAAGAGTTTGTGAAGCGTCTGACCATTAATGTTTCGGAGTTTTTCCGTAATCCAGACCGCTTCATGGAGTTATGGGAGCGGATTTTGCCCGAGATTTTGCGCAGTTCAGGGACGATCCGGATCTGGTCGGCGGGCTGTTCCAATGGTGCGGAACCATACTCGGTCGCCATTATCTTAAAGGAGTTGAACGCGCTGCACCGGGCGACGGTTCTGGCCACCGATATTGATCAGGTGGTCTTGGACAAGGCTCAGCAAGGAGCCTACTACTTTAATGAAGTGAAAAGTTTGCCGGCGGAATTACGGGAGAAGTATTTCCGGCAGGCGGGCGAGGTATTCTATTTTGATGAAAACTTGAAAAAGCGGATTCAGTTCACGAAACACAATATGTTACTGGAACCTTTCCCGGAGAACTTAGACTTGATTATCTGCCGGAATGTGGTGATCTATTTTACGGAAGAGGCCAAAGAAAAAATCTACCTTGGGTTCAATCAGGCATTACGGGACGGGGGGTATTTTATGACGGGCGGAACTGAGCCGATCCTCTATTACCGGCAATACGGTTTCGAGAACGTCGCCCCCTCTTTCTATAAAAAAGTTGGTCCCCCCAAGCCGGAACTGGAGGCCGGACCATGGAGTCTGTTATGATTAAAGGAATTGGAACCGACATCGTGGAGATCAGCAGGATCGCCAATTTGATTGTCAAACGGGGGGAGACCTTTTTGCAGCGGGTCTTTACCCCCGCAGAGTTGGAAATCTGTGGCCGGGCCGCCCACCGTTTAGCAGGACGGTTTGCGGCCAAAGAGGCCTTTTTTAAAGCCCTGGGGACCGGTTTTCGCGGTTTTAAATGGCAGGAAGTGCAGGTTTACAACGACGACCTGGGCGCCCCCTATTTTTCCTTATCCCCGCGCCTTCAGGACTACCTACAGGAGCAGG
Source organism: Hydrogenispora sp. (assembly GCA_012837705.1). Classification (GTDB taxonomy): domain Bacteria; phylum Bacillota; class UBA4882; order UBA10575; family UBA10575; genus Capillibacterium. The sequence goes on along the minus strand of DUQQ01000071.1, from coordinate 11,966 downwards.
GGGTGGACAAGACCCACTTGTCGATTGCCCACAGTAAAGAATACGCGGTCGCGCAGGTCATTATGGAGCGGATCGAAAGATGAAAGTGGCAATGGCGCAGGAGATGCGGGAGATCGACCGGTTAGCCATGGAGGAGTACGCCTATCCGGGGCTGCTTTTGATGGAACACGCAGCCCTTGCCCTCTTTAAGGCGATCAAAGCGCGTTTTCCCTTGGGCAAAGTGGGCATCATCTGTGGCAAAGGGAACAACGCCGGGGATGGTTGGGCTTTAGCCCGGTTGTTGGCCCTGGCCGGCGCGGAAGTGATGATCTTTGCCCCCACGGAAGTGCAGAATTTGCCGCCGGATGCGGCGACCAACCGGGAGGTGGCGCGGCGCTTAGGGATTAAGGAAGCGCCCTGGTCGGCCTTGCTGGCCGATCCTTCTGTATGCTCTTCCTTTACGGTTCTGGTCGATGCGCTGCTGGGGACCGGTTTCAAGGGAGAAGTTGCGGCAGAGATGGCCGCGGTTATTGCGGCATTGAATAATACGGACCGGCCGGTGGTGGCGGTGGACCTACCTTCCGGCGTGGAAGCCGATAGCGGGCGGGTGCCCGGCCCGGCGGTGCGGGCGACGCTCACCGTCACCTTCGGCCTGCCGAAAGTGGGCCTTCTGGTCTATCCAGGACGGGAGTATGCCGGGGAGATCATTGTGGATCAGATCGGCCTGCCCCCGCCATTGCTGACCGACCGCGCCACCGCCTACTATACTTTGGACCAGAGTGAGCTTGCTGCCCTCCTCCCGCAAAGAAGGTCGCAGGCCCACAAAGGAACCCAAGGCCATCTTTTAGTGGTGGGTGGGGCCGCGGGCATGACTGGGGCACCGGTCTTGGCCGGTCTGGCGGGCTTGCGGAGTGGTGCCGGCCTGGTGACGCTGGGAGTACGGGATGGTTTAAACCTCCCTGAAAAACCGATGGAACTAATGGTTAAACCCTGGTCGCGGTTGCAGTGGGAGGATTATGACGCCATTGTGGTCGGACCGGGGCTTTCTACCGAACCGGACGGGCAGGAGATCTTGGCGACGGTTCTCAGTCTGGCCCAGCCCGGCCGCGTGCTTGATGCCGACGCCCTCAATCTCTTGGCCCCAATCCCCCAGTGGTGGGCGAAGGTGAAAGGGTCTTTAATTTTGACGCCACATCCGGGGGAGATGGCCCGCCTTTGCGGGCTGTCCACCGGGGCCGTACAGGCCAACCGGCTGGGGCTGGTCAAAGAAAAGGCGGAACAATGGGGGGTTACGCTTGTGCTGAAGGGTGCAGCGACCCTCGTGGGTAGTGGGGAAGAACCCATCTACATTAATCGTACCGGGAATCCGGCGCTGGCCACCGGGGGCACCGGTGACGTTCTGGCGGGCATGATCGGCGGCCTTTTGGCCCAAGGATTAGCGCCGGCGCAGGCTGCCGTGGTGGGAGTTTATCTGCACGGGCAAGCCGGGGACTTGGCGGCGAAGGAGATCGGCCCGGCCGGGATCCTGGCGGGGGACCTTCTGCCGCGGATCCCGCGGGTGATGGGAATGGGGGCAGGCCAATGTTGAATGGTGGAGCACAAATCATCCGCCCGACTTGGGTGGAGATCGACCAGGCGGCGATCCGCGCCAATTTACGGGGGATAAAAGCGCTGGTTGGACCGGAGCGCCCAGTGATGGCGGTGATTAAAGCCGAAGCATTCGGTCACGGGGCATCTTCGGTGGCCAAACTAGCCCAGGCCGAAGGGATTGCTTGGTTTGGCGTGGCGCTACCGGAGGAAGGGATCGCCCTGCGCCAAGCGGGTGTGGACGGCAACATTCTGGTCTTTGCTCCCTGCTTACCGGAGCAAGCGCGGGCTTTTTGCGCCTACGATCTGGTCGCGACCATTACCAGCGGGGAAAGTGCGGCCGCCCTTTCCCAAGAGATGATCCGTCGGGGCCAAAAGTTGCGGGCCCATATTAAGGTTGACACCGGGATGGGGCGGATTGGCTTTTTAGCGGCCGAGGGCGGAGCGGCGATCGAAAAAAGCTTCTCCTTGCCGGGATTGAGCATTGAGGGGATATACACCCACTTCGCCACGGCCGATGCGGCCGATTTGACCTACGCCCGGCAGCAACTGCGTACCTTTACCCGGTTGCTGCAGGAACTGGAAAGTAAAGGAATCAGTTTTCCCCTGAAACACATGGCGAACAGCGGGGGGATTCTTAACCTTCCCGAAAGTTATTTTGACATGGTACGGGCCGGTTTGATTCTCTATGGGATGTTGCCCTCGCCCTGGTGCGAGCAAGGAAAGATAAAGCTGAAACCGGCCTTTTCCTTAAAGACCAAAGTGGTGTTTGTAAAAAGAGTGCGGGCGGGGATGGGGATCAGTTACGGACAGTGTTACCATACCCGTGCCGAGACGACCATTGTCACGCTCCCGATCGGGTATGCCGACGGCTGGAGCCGGGCCCTTTCGGGCAAAGCGCGGGTCTTAATTAACGGCGAGTATTACCCGGTGGTTGGGACGATCTGTATGGACCAGTGCATGGTGGATGTGGGTGATGCCCCGGTTCAAGTGGGCGATGAAGTAGTCCTGATCGGGGAGCAAAAGGGGAAGGCGATCACGGTGGAAGAGGTCGCCGCGCACCTGAACACCATCAACTACGAGGTGGTCTGTCAGATCAGTAGCCGCGTGCCCCGGATTTACATCTAACCAGCTGGGGCCAAGACGACGGGAAGTGTGGTGCTAAAACACAACCGACGAAAATAATGCACAAAGCAAAAGGGGTTATCCGAAAGCGCGGATAACCCCTTTTATTTTGCGTAAAAGCGCTAGAGAATCAGCAAGACCTGATGCTTTTCACCGTCGTTGACGAGGGGAATACCAGCCTCCACATCTTCGAGCTGTTCTCCATCCAGTTCCAGGTAGGAACCGCCCGTCTGTTTCCGCTCGGGGTTTTCTACTTTAATCTCATACTGGGACTGCCCATACCAATACCAGACGGTATATTCGGGCCAATCTTCCGGGATGCAGGGTTTGAGATAAAGCCTGGTCCCCCGGCGGTGGAGGCCAAGGATCCACTCCAAACCGGCCTGGTACATCCAGCTGGCCGAGCCTGTATACCAAGTCCAACCCCCGCGACCAGCGTGGGGCGGAACGGAATATACATCGGCCGCCATGACGTAGGGCTCAACCTTGTAGCGCTGTACCTCATTGTAAGTACGGGTTTGATTTATTGGATTCAAGATCCGGAACAGATCATAGGCCTTATTCCCTTGGCCCAACTTGGCCCAGGCAACCACGGCCCAGATCGTGCCGTGGGTATACTGGCCACCGTTTTCGCGGATCCCTTGCGGGTACGCTTGGATATAGCCGGGGCTGGGTTCGGTTTTGTTAAAGGGCGGAGTAAGGAGACAGATCAGCGCTCCCTCTTCCCGGCGGACCAGTTTATTGTCGAGCGAATTCATCGCAAGGATCGCCTTATCGGGTTCGGCCGCGCCGGAGATGACGCCCCAGGCTTGGGCAATACAGTCAATCTGGCATTCCGCGTTGGTGATCGAACCGATGGGGTCACCCTGGTCGTTATAAGCCCGGCGGTACCACTGCCCGTCCCAGCCGTGCGCATTGAGGGCGATGTTCAATTCATTGCAGATCGCCGTGTAACGCTCGGCGCGGGCGGTATCTTTCTGTTTGACGGCGAAGGGTATGAACTCTTGCAGGACATGGTAGATAAACCATCCTAACCAGACACTTTCCCCGGCACCTCCCGCCCCGATCGCACTCATCCCGTCATTCCAGTCGCCCGTGCCCATTAAGGGGAGACCATGTTGACCGAAACGGAGCGCCCGCTCGATGGCGCGGACACAGTGCTCATAGAGGGTACCCGTCTCCGCGGAGATCTTGGCCTGCTCATAGCGTTCCAGCTCATGCTCTTCTAAGGGTGGACTTTCCAGGAAGGGAACCTGGTGTTTCCAAATGCGCTGGTCGCCCGTGTGCTTGACATAACGACAGGCGGCGTAGGGCAGCCACAGGAGATCATCGGAGAAACGGGTCCGGATCCCGTAGCCGGTCTCTTCATGCCACCAGTGTTGGACATCGCCTTCTGAGTACTGATGGGCGGCATGCAGCAAAATCTGTTTGCGGGCAAATCCAGGTCGCGCGTGGAGTAAAGCCAGGACGTCCTGGAGCTGATCCCGGTAACCATAGGCCCCACCCGATTGGTAAAAGGCGCTGCGGGCCCATAAACGGCAACTGACCGTCTGGTAGAGCAGCCAATTGTTGAGGAGCAGGTCGAAACCGCGGTCGGGGGTGCTGACTTGCACGCGGCCCAACAGATCGGACCAGTGCTTCCTGACGTTTTTGAAGGCGGCTTCGACGCCGGTGTGCCGTCCATACTTCCGCATGTATTCTTTTACCTGCTCTTTGGAGGAAGCCGCACCAACCAGGATATTGATGGTCCGTTCCCCGTGGGGTGGCAGGTAAACCTTGACCTGCATGGCACCACAGGGATTATACTGGGCCCCAGTCGTGTTCGACAGTTTCTTCCTCTTTAGGGCCGCCGGGAAGGAGAGACTACCGTTCCGGCCAATAAACTCGGCGCGGTCCCCCGTCCAACTGCGGTCAATCTCCGGACCACCAGTCCAGACCCCTAAAAACCCGTATTGGTCACGGAAGTCCTTTTGGTAGACGTTCCGTGCCAACAGCGCCCCGCTGTTTTTGTCGTATTCGGTGATGATAAAGGGGGCGTTTTTCTCGCGGTTAACGCCTAAAGCCCATTCCAGGTAATGGGTGACGGCAATCTCCCGTTCCCGATCCGCGGTGTTTTGCAAGGTCAGACGCAGGATTTTAACCGGGGCATCAATGGGTGTAAAGACCAGTCCGGTCTGGTTAAGGCCCTGGCTTTGATGTTCAAATACGGTGTAACCCTGACCGTGCCGCACCGTATATGGTTCGGTATCCCGGATCGGTAAAGCCGTGAGGGACCATAAAAGGCCGGTCGCTTCGTCCCGGAGATAACAGATCTCACCGGAGGGATCAAGCACCGGATCATTAGACCACGGTGTCAGCTTAAACTCCCGGCTATTACGGGCCCAGGTGTACCCCCCACCGGATTCGGAGACCGTAAAGCCAAACTTGGGATTGGCGATGACGTTGCTCCACGGGGTGGGAAGGAGATCCTTCGTCCGCAACTGGATCACATATTCTTGCCCATCCGGCGTAAAACCACCCCAGCCGTTGAAGAAAATCAACTCTTCCGGCGGTTCGGTTGGGATATAATTAGCCTCAACGGGTGCCGGCAAGTGTACTGACCGGGACTGTGGTAAGGTGCTCCGGGAATTCAAAACCGGTCGTAGCTGGGAGCTGAGGGAACCGCCATCACTGTGGAGCACAATCCGGGCGACCGTCTCGAGTAAGATCTGATCCTCCTTGGGAATGGTCGATGCCGAGAAAAGAAAGACACCGCCCGGTCGCGCGAAGCCTTCCGGTTCCGGAAAGGAGTGGATGATCTGTTGGACCGCCTCAAAGAGGGTCTGCCGGTAACCCTCTTCTTTGTTGATCAGGATCGCCAAGTCGGCGATCAAGCCTTTGCGTTTCAAATACTGATGAAAGCGGAAGATTTGTTCGGCAAGTTCGGTGCCACTTTGGTCCTCCAGCCAGAGCAGGATCAAAGGCAGATCACCGGAGATCCCGTAGGCCCAAAGGGCCGATTGGTCTTTTACGTTCTTGCGGAGCGCGCTACTGCGTGTTCTTTGGTAATAGTTGTAATAGAAGAGCTGTGAAGCCATCTGCTGGAGCAGACTGACCTGGTGGAGTGGGATTTTCATCTCTTGCAGCTCCAGTTGGGCGCGGTTAAAAGCCAGTTCACAAGCTTGTTCGAAGCGGTAGGGCGAAGCGAGCCGGTCGACCAGTTCCAAAGCTTCCTCCCGGGTGGGCGCAACCCCGGTAATAAAGGAGAAATTGGCGGTATCGCCGGGATTCAATTGGACCCGTCGCCGGAGGGCGAAAACGGGGTCGAGCACCGCGCCGGTAGTCCCGGATAAACGCTGGTTGGTCTCGATCACCACCGGGATACGGTACGAACGGCCGCGGCCGACGAAACGGGAACGGTCGGTCTCAAACTCTAAGGGACCGATGGTGGGCACATCGACCTGCAGCGCATGGACCAGCCAGGGCGACGGGTTTGGTTTTCCGGTCCGGCGGTGGGCCAGTAAGGCCTCGGCTTCCAAGTCCACTTCCGTTTCGATAAACAGTTTATTGAACGCAGGATGGGCTTGGAAAGCATCTTTCGGTGCCAACACCGGTTCGAGATAACTGGTTACCTCGAGCGTGCAAGGGGAGTCGCCAAAATTGGCCAAAGTGAGCTGGCGAATCTCCGCATCCTCATCCGGATCAACACAGATTTTCAATTGGGTCTCGATATTTCCGTTGGTTTTGGTAAAAACGATCCGGTCCAGTTCCGAATCCATGCTCACCGGGTCCGCGCTGTCCCGGAGGGGATGAAAAGTCGGTGACCACGTGCTACCATCGGTGATATTTTTAATATAGAAGAAGGCACCGTGGTGATCTCTGATCGGGTCCTCTTCCCAACGGGTCAACAAGAGACCGTCATAATGACTGAACCCTCCGCCGCTATTGGAGACCATCACTAAATAACGGCCGTTCGAGAGGAAATTGGCAACGGGCAACGGGGTATCGTACGAGGCAAAAGAGCGTGGGTCGAACCCTTCATCCCGTTGGTAACGGTCGGAGAGGTGTTTTGGCATCTGTTGGTGCGTTTTGACCAACGTGGGCGCTTGAATCCGCTCGTGTAACAACAGATCGGTACTGACCACCCGCGGATCATTGAGGAAACGACGGTGCATCAAGTTCCCGTGGAGGAGGTTCCCCAAGGCCATGAAGGACATCCCTTGGTGGTGCGCCATGTAGCTTTTCACAAGGGCGTATTCCCTCTTTTTCGGGAGGCGCTCCGGGGTAAAGTCCAAGGCTTCACAGAACCCGAACTCGCCAAAGGCTCCGTAACGCTCCATCCGGTAGAGGTTGCTGACCGCTTCTTTGGGCGCAACCATGGCGGCGAGGAAGGTGGCATAAGGGGTCACCACCCGCTCTCGCTCAAGGCCTTGTTTCAGGGCGAGCGCGGGGACACCAAAGGCCCGGTACTGATAGTTTAAACGATGATCAAAGGCGTAATAGCCGGACTCGGAGACCCCCCACGGGAGCCCCAACTTCTTACCGTGCGTGATCTGGCTTTTCACCATCAACCGATAGGTCCGCTCCCAGAGCGTATTGGGGTGGCAAGTCATCACGAGCAAAGGCATTAAATACTCAAAAGCCGTTCCCGTCCAGGAGATTAAGACCGGTTTACGCCCGACTAGGGTCGAAGTTCGGCTCATTGCCGTCCAATGTTTAACCGGAACCTGCCCCAAAGCAATCGCGATAAAGCTGGCTTGGCGAGCTTCGGAAGCCAAAAGGTTGTAAAAGGACGAATCCAGGCGTTGGTTGGTGACGTTATAACCGATGGCAAAGAGGCGCCGCTGCCGGTCGTAAAGGGGCGTAAAATCATGGGCGGTAATTAACGTCTCCAACCGAGCACACAGTCTTTCCGCCTCCTCCATCAATTCTGCGCTCCGGGTCTTCGAAACCTGAAGCAGTTTGGCTAGGGCCGGAAGCTCCTCTTCCGTTTCGTCGTCGGCAAGCTCCTGTTCGGCAAGGGTAATTACCTCCGCGAAGCTTTTCACCGCGCTTAATTTGTCCCCCAAATCTACGGCGCTATGCTCGTCCGCTGCCAGCGGCGGTAACCAGGGGAAGAACCATTCCAGCTCTTCGAATTGGCGATCAAGGGCGGCCACCGCATGGCGGAAAAGGTCTTTGTCTTCTTTAATCTCTTCTTTTACCTTAGTCAGTAGACGATACCAGGTCAGGATGGTTGGTTCGCCTTTACCTTCAAGATAAGGTTCGAAAAGGGAAGACCAGGCCGCGGTGGTATCCTTCTTCTGTTTCTCCCAGCGGACCGTATCGATCATCCCTTGGCTCAAAGCTTTGGCCCAAGGCTGCTGTAACCATTCTTTAATTCCTTCTTTCGCGGTGAGGAGATAGACCAGGAGGTTACCACTATCAACCGTGGACACATATAAAGGAAGCAGGGGCTCAAGGGTTACGGTATCATACCAATTATAGAAATGCCCTCGCCAACGCGGTAAACGTTCCAAAGTATTTATGGTTTGCGCGATCTTCGTCACCAGCTGTTTAGTGGTGATATACCCAAAGTCCCGGGCGGTAACACACGAAGCCAGGTACAGCCCGATATTGGTGGGTGAAGTACGGTGGGCGATCCCATTATCCGGTTCCACCTGCAGATTGTCCGGTGGTAACCAGTTATCTTCCGCGGTGACTACTGTCTCAAAAAAGTGCCAGATCCGCCGGGCGTTCGCATGTAGGTACCTTTTCTCCGCGGCATTGAGCGCCGCCTTGCTTACGGGGTGCCGGGGTGTAGCCGTTAGATGCACCCAAATCGGTGCCGAGAGCCAAAAGAAGGATAGGGGAGCCATCCAATCCAGACCAGCCTGGGCTTTTGACCAAAAGAGAACAAGCGCGGCCAGGACAAGAAGCTGCCCCCGTCCCATCTTTCGCCAGACGCGCCACAATGTATTTGGCGCTTGTTTTCCGACGTCTGAGGCGGTCCGCCATTCCAAAAGACGGCGGTGGGAGATTTTCATCCGGTACAAGGTACGGATGATGGCGTCGACCATCATGACCGCCTCATAGGGCAGGACTAGGATACTGAAGAGATCGCGTCCCAGACAATGGGAGAGGGGGACGCCGAACCGGACGGACTTGACTAACCTTTGGAGATAGTCCGCCGCCAGTAGGGCAAAGACCCCCCAGTGGAGGGGAAGGAGTTGAATAGCCTGCCCCGGGATGACGGCCAAACAGAGCATAATGAAGAGGAAAAGGGAAGGCGCGACCAGACTGCGTCGCAGGTTATCAACCATTTGCCAGGAGGTGATGGTGGGTAAATGCAAAGACGTTTCGTTACCGTCTTGGTCGGGTGCGCTCTTTTTCAACCAGGGTAACAGCTGCCAATCACCCCGCACCCAACGGTGGGACCGGGAGAGATTACTGAGATAGGAGGAAGGGAAATCTTCCTGCAGTTCAATATCGCTGACCAAACCGGCGCGGAGAAAACCACCCTCCAAAAGGTCGTGGCTTAAGATGGCGTTTTCCGGAAACCGCCTCCGCAGCAAACGGTCGAAGACCCGGGCATCGTAGATCCCCTTCCCCGCAAAGATCCCGTGTCCGAAGAGATCCTGATAGGGGTTGGAGACTGCACTGCTGTAAAGGTCGATCCCCCATTGGTTACTGTGGAGAAGAGAAAAGAGGGTGTGGTTGGCGCTGGCATTACTGATCGCAATTTTTGGCTGGAGAATACCGTATCCTTTGACAACAATGCCCTTCGCTTCGTTGACCACCGCCGCGTTCAGCGGATGGGCAATTGTACCGATCAGGCGGCGGGCGGCTTCGCGCGGCAATTGCGTATCCGAATCCAGGGTGATCACGTAACGGATCTGTTTATAAAATTCGCGATCGCCGGTGATCGTCGTATAACTGGTCTCTTCTTCGCCGGCGAGCAAGGCGTTGAATTCGGTAAGTTTTCCGCGCTTCCGCTCCCAACCCATCCAGACCCCTTCCTGGGGGTTATACCGCCGCTCGCGGTGTAATAAGTGGAAATAGTTTTCCGCCTTCGGATGGGGATAACGTTGGTTCAAGGCGGCGATCCCTTCCAAAGCAGCATCAAGGAGTGGGGCGTCCTCCGGACGCTCTTTTTCCGCCGCATCGACAAAATCGGTCAAGAGGGCAAAATAGATGTGCGGGTCGGTATTGGCCAGGTAGTATACTTCTAATTTCCGAAGTAGTGACGTGACATCAGCCATACTACCCAGAAGAGTCGGAATCACCACCATCGTCGCCGCCTCCCGGGGAATGCCGTTTCTAAACTCAAGTTTCGGGAGGATCTGCGGCGTGAAGACCCAATTAAATACCGTATGTACCAACCGGACGGCACCGCCAATCACCGGTGCAATGAGCAGAAGGCCAGCTAAACCCAGTTGAAATGGGGTAAAGCACTTCAAGGCGGCTAATGACCAGAAGAGACCGGCATAGATCAGCAGGAAGATAAAGACCAAAGCTGGGAAATAGGCAAAATTCGGCTTTGACCGTACTGTCCGCCGAAATTGGCGGAGGCCACCGCCTTTCCGGTTTAAGGCTTGGGCCAGCTCTTTCCACCCTTCAGCAAGGAGATAATAGCCAACATGGGTCTTGACATTATCCTCCGTGGGGTTCTTGGTGGCGGTCCGCGCTAGAGCAAGAGCCTTTTCGGCGATCTTTTCTTCCGGCAGCCTCCATTCGCGGGCAAACAACTCAAGCTCACGCCGGATTAAGTTACGGCTTTCATAATCCATCTCCGGATAGATCCGCGCCGGATCCTGGCGTAAGGTCTGCTCGACCAGGCTTACCTCTTCAAAGTGCTCCTCCCACAGGGTTAAATTGACCTCCTGCAAACCGCGGAAGCAGTTGCCGGCAATGGTCCGGTGGTAGGCTTGGGTATTATGCTCACGTTCTTTTAAATCAGAAAGGGTATAATTGTCCGCCTTGACGCGGGCCGCGAGCCAGTGGAGTAAGGGTTTTAAATCGGCAGACCGGCGAAATTCTTTCTCTAAGAAAAGAATAACCGCCGGGTTTGCAAGGTCCATATACCTTTCCAACTGGAAAATAGCCTTGTTTAGCTGTTGGGCTCCCTCTTTCAGCAGTGGGGCAACCTTATGCTGCCAGATCTTCTTTTGTTTCGACGGCATTTGCTGCTTATTGACATTGAGATAAAGCTCGTGGAGTTGGCGGAAGATCACAAACCGCAACATGAGGGGAATTGCCCACAACTCACCAATAGTTAGGGGTTGTACTTGTTGGTAGGCCCAGAGAAAACTGACTAATACTTCCGGGTCGGAGTTGCCCCCTGTTACCATTAGTAGCTCATAAAGGATGGCGTAAATGCGGTGAAAGCCTTTCATCGGTCCCGAAGTGAGGACCGGTAAACGCCGGAAATAACGGATCGGCAGGTTTTGGCGAATATATTTGTACTGCTCGAGGAGGAGATAATGGTTGTCCAGCAACCACTCGGCCGCGAGGGGAAGCATTGTTTCCTCTTCGGCCTGGGCCAGATAATTGCGGTAGATCCGATTCAAGCGGCGGAGATCGTGTTTTACTTGACGCTTGAGGAGCACTTTTCGGGAAAAAGCAGTCCTCCTTTGTTCCCTTGCTAGTTGGCGTGCATATTCCAAAAGTTCATCTAACTGTAGAGTGGTTGTCGAGGTTAGCAAACACACCATTCCTTTCTTTAGTCAATGATATTCTCTTCCTTAATCGCAGTTAATAATCAGGATCGTTGAAGTAACAAATACAGAAGCCCTCCCTTTTCAGTGTGAATGAAGGCTTTTGGTACATAGAAAATTTTAGAGGTAATTGGTTCGAAGTAATAATTTTTGGTCAAAATAGAGTGGGGAGACAACCGCAGAAGGAAGAACCCAAGTTTTCGCGGTCATTTTAGTAGTGCTCGGAGATCGTCGGTAATAGTTTGTGGTTTTGTACGGCAGTTTTAATAGATTTAATCCTGTAAAATATTTATATTTAGTACAACCATCACTACATATTTAATTATACATAACACACCAAAACCCTTCAATTATTTTAAACAACACAAAGGAACCGAAGGTTAACACGGGTTTCTTTTTAAACCGAGTTACCAGAACCCAGCCAATCAGGCCTTCGCCTGGTCTTTTGGGAGCAGGTCAGAGGTCTGTCAATTGTCTATGAAAATGTCAGTAAAAAGCCTTAGTTTTATTCCGTGAAAATGTCACCATGGGTTTTTTGCAAGAATTAGATTTCCACGTACAAGATCCTATTGTAAAAACGGGCCCAAAAGGGTATGATGT
>DUQQ01000003.1 GCA_012837705.1 Hydrogenispora sp. | reverse complement strand
CTGCTGCCTCCCGTAGGAGTCTGGGCCGTGTCTCAGTCCCAGTGTGGCCGTCCACCCTCTCAGGCCGGCTACCCATCGTCGCCTTGGTGAGCTGTTACCTCACCAACTAGCTAATGGGACGCGGGCTCATCCCTAAGCGTAACCTTTCCTTCCTTCACCATGCGATAAAGAAAGTATATCCGGTGTTAGCAGAACTTTCGCTCTGTTATCCCAGACTTAGGGGCAGATTACCCACGCGTTACTCACCCGTCCGCCACTAAGCTTTCGCCTGCAGTAAACTACTGGCTAAGCTCCGTTCGACTTGCATGTATTAAGCACGCCGCCAGCGTTCGTCCTGAGCCAGGATCAAACTCTCCGTAAAATTATGAAGAGCTCGATTTTTAGCTCATCGTTAACTCTTGGCTTCGGACTTATCACTTCCTTACAAAAGTAACAAGCCCGCACTTTTGTGCGCCCTCCCGGTCAACCCGGAAGTGCGCGCTTACCTGTCTTTGGCTGTTCAGTTTTCAGGGTTCAACCAATCTTTGCTGCGCTTGCGGGGGACTTGCTGTCTCCCGGACGCAAAATATATATTACCACACTATTTTGCTTTTGTCTATACTTATTTCAAAAAATTTTTTGGGCTAGACCATAACCCAAAAGAAATCAACCACCACAAAAGCGTTCCGCCGCCGGCGATGCCTCTAGTCCCGCCGAAGGACACGGCGCAGATAAAAAACCTAACAGCTTTTTGCGGGGAAGTCTTTCCAAACCAACGGTTCCTGGTTGTTACGGGCGGTTTTCTCCTTTTGTGTTTCAAACTCTTTTTCCCGCTTGCCCATGTTCTCGTCTTCGAGATTGCTCTTGGTTTCAACCATGGTGGTTTCGCTTTGCTGTTCCTCTTGATTTGGCTCTTCGACCGCTACTTCTTCCGGGCTTTCCTCCCGTTCTGGGCCTACTTCTGCTGCCGGTTCTTCTGGCGATCGCTCTATGCTTTGTTCGGCTACCGGTTCTTCTTTCGACCAATCTGAGCCTAGTTCCGTTAACGGTTCTTCTTCCGTAACAGCGGAACTAACGTCAACATAATCCGAGGTTTGCTCCGCTTCGACCGGTCTTTGTTCTGGATTGTCCTGGTTTTCTAAATACTCTCCTGGAAAACCTGTGTAGCCATAGTATTGGTATTCGCCCGGGTATTCTTGCTGGGCTGGTGTTGGCGGCGTTTCCTGTTCTCCCTGGTACTGCTGCTGTTCTTCTGGTATAAACCAGGGTGCACTATGGTCCAGACTTTCGGCAAAAAACAAGGGGGGATTACTCTCCTCCGGTTCCACATAGAAGTTGTCGGTGAATGGTTCCGGATCAAGACCGGCATTAAACCAATCAGCCCAAGGATCATACGCCTTCTGGTCCTGGGGGTTTCGGACGGTGTGGTTGGGACCGACCTGATATGAATTATAGTCCAGCTCGCGAGAGACCTCCTGCTGATCGCGGGGTTTTTTGATCCTAAACTTTTCTGCCATTTCACATCACCTCATTCCTTAATTCTATGCACTTAAAACATTTTATGTTCATAGAATAGGATAAGTGACTTTGGCGGAAGATTTATAAGGAGGATTTTGATGTTGAGCCACAACTTCAACCGGGAATTCATCCTCTCCCAATTACTTGACCTTGCCGAACTGCCGGTCCTTCTTAGTACGGAAGGTTTGGACGTTGCCCGACAGATGGCCAGTAAAATGGTGGATCTCTTTCAAGCGCAAAAAGCAATCTCTATTATTGGCTTGGCACCTTACCATCACATCGCCCGTGATCTTGCCGATCATTTCAAACATGGTTTGAACATGGAGCGTCCACCGTTACCCGTCAGTTTTCTGGAGAGCACCTCCCGTCAACAACAGGCCCTTTCCAGTTTAATCAGTCAGGGCAAAAAAGGTGATGGCCTTTTGGTCATCGCCGGCGAACACAGCCTAGAGACCGAAACCATCGTTCGCGAAGCGAAAGATAAATCCCTTTTTACCTTTGCTTTTTGTAGTTATCCCCCGTTGAAAGACCACCATCCTGATCTCCTCTTTTATCTCCCGGTTGTGAACCGGCCACGGGCCAAAGAAATATTCTTAATGTTAGGCCATATTATCTGCACTTTAGTGGAGTCGACGTTGTTTGGAAACAGTTTTTAGAACAAAAAAAAGCCCGATAAACGGGCTTTTTTCGCGATCTTTTCTCTAGCTTTTCTCTAGATAAGCGGATCGAGCTACAGTGACATAAGGGCTTATATAAGGAAGAAGCCTTTACTTGAAGAAGCCTTTACTTTATTCGTCCGCCTTGGACTCGGCGATGATCGCTTCCACTTGGTTCGCCGGTACCTCTTCGTAGTGGTCGAATTCCATTTCGAATTCGCCTCTCCCCTGCGTAATCGAGCGGAGGTCAATCGCATACTTAAACATCTCACTGAGGGGGACATGGGCTCGGATGATCTGATAACCCCGGTCCGGATCCATCCCCAAAATCCGACCGCGCTTTTTATTCAGGTCACCGATGATATCACCCATGTATTCCTCGGGAACGGTTACGGTTACATTCATAATCGGCTCTAGAAGAATCGGATTTGCGTCCATAAACCCTTTCTTAAAGGCCATCGAAGCAGCAATCTTAAAGGCCATCTCCGAGGAGTCCACACTATGGTAGGAACCGTCATAAAGGGTGACTTTCACATCAACCACCGGATAGCCCGCGAGAACGCCTTCTTCCATAGTTTCGCGGACCCCTTTTTCTACGGCTGGGATATACTGCCGCGGCACGGCGCCGCCAAAGATCTTGTCAACAAATTCGAAATCGCCACCAGCCGGTAGCGGCTCCATCTCCAACCAAACATGGCCGTACTGGCCCCGTCCACCCGATTGTTTCTTGTGTTTCCCTTCCACCTGGACTTTTCCTTTAATCGTCTCTTTATAAGGGATTTTCGGGTCTTTCAATTCGACCTGGGCCCCAAATTTCTTCTGGAGTTTGCTGGTGGTTACCTCCAGGTGTAAGTCGCCCAGCCCGGAAAGGAGCATCTCTTTGGTGGTCGTATCCTTTTCCACTTTAATCGTGGGATCTTCGTCGGCAAGCCGGTTTAACCCGCTTCCGATCTTATCTTCATCACCCTTGCTTTTCGCTACAACAGCCAGGGTGAATTTGGGGTTTGGAAAATCAACGCCCGCGAGAAGATAAGGAGACCCTTTTGTACACAGGGTATCATTGGTCTTCGTGACCTGAAGTTTAGCAACGGCACCCAGGTCGCCGGCGGTAAGTTCGGCCACGGGAATCTGTGTTTTTCCTTTGATTAAGAAGAGTTGACCGATCCGCTCTTCCTGGTTCTGCGAAGCATTCCAGAGGGAGGAGTCGGACTTTACTTTACCAGAATAAACGCGGAAGAGGGTTAATTTACCGACAAAGGGGTCGGCCATTGTTTTAAAGACAAGCGCCGCCGTTGGCCCATTGGCATCCGCCTTCAACTCTGTTTCCTCATTGTTCTGCGGGTTGGTCGCGATCTCCGGATCGGTATCGGCGGGCGAAGGAAGTGCTTCCACGATTTTGCTCAGTAAAGCCTCAATCCCGATGTTCTTCAGGGCGGAGCCGCACATCACGGGGACAATCTGGTTGCTCATCGTACCCTTCCGGAATCCGGTTAAGACTTCCTCTTTCGTTAGCTCTTCACCCTCCAAGTATTTGGTGAGCAGATCATCATCGGCCTCCGCAGCCGCTTCTATAAGAAGGTGGTAATACTCTTCCACTTGGTCTTTTAATTCGGCCGGAACTTCCGCTTCTTTCCCGTCGATATAAGCTTTACCCGTGATTACATCGACAATCCCCTGGAAGTTTTCGGCGGCGCCGATCGGAATCTGCACCGGGATCAACTTGTTGCCAAACTGCGCTTTGAGCGCTTCGTAAACTTGCTGGAAATTAGCATTTTCCCGGTCCATTTTGTTGACAAACACGATCCGGGGCAAGTCTCTTTCGTCCAGATAAGCCCAGACCTTTTCGGTGCCGACTTCCACCCCGCCGACGGCACATGCCACGACCAATCCAGCATCGGCAACCCGGACCCCAGCTTTAACCTCACCCACAAAATCAAAGAATCCGGGAGTATCAAGAAGATTTATTTTGTGGCCCTCGAATTCCACCGGTGCGAGGGAGGTATTGAGCGATATTTTCCTTTTAACTTCCTCCGCATCGTGATCCATCACGGAAGTTCCATCATCAACTTGGCCAAACCGTTCAACCGCTTTGGTCTGATAGAGCATGGCCTCCGCCACCATTGTCTTTCCACATCCGCCATGGCCAACAAGGACAATATTCCGAATCTTATCCACGCTATAACTCTTCAAACTAAACCCTCCTCGAATTGCGCAAAAAAATCACATAACGTTAAGATTATTCTACTATCTTTAAGTATTTCCTCCTAAAGTTGATTATTTTCTCCTCCTACCGGCTATTTTCTCGCCGCCGAGCACCAATCGTCCGGAGTATAATCCGGTCACATCCCGGGCAAAATAGCAGCGGTAGATGTCCGGCTGAACGAAGACTGAATTTCACCCTGCCAGATCAGGCTGGTACCGGTCAAAGGAGGTCGAGCAAAGATCGATTCGGGTATTGGTTAATGTTTAACCTTACCTTGATCGGTCGGCGCGAAGGTCCCAATGATTTGATCTGATCGCGGAATAGGTGGAGTTGTTGGGGCCGAGTTAAGAGCCCACTTCTTGCCGCAATAGCCATTTCGGCCATAGGTAGGAATAGGGTTCGAGCAAAGGTTAACCTGGGTGCTATCATCCGACCGCACCCGCGGTCCGGCGGTATCCTTGTTAGCCGGCGCGAAGGTCGGTACATCGCCCCTGTCTCCTGGAGGAGCTTCTCCTCCAGGTTTTCCTATCCCCGGCGCTCAATTCTGATATCCTTCTAAAATCCGCCACTTCTCTTGTGCTTCATGGCAGACAATCCCCGCCTTGAGGTCATCGATTTCCGCCTGGGGCAGCCGGCTAATATCGACCGGGATCACCTGTTTTAAGGGGCCGGGTTTTTCCGGACTTCCCGCGTACACGCCAATTTCATTCCCGTATATCCCGACAAACTCCTTCTCCTGACACTCACGGCAGAGCTTGGCCACTTCCTTTCCAAGTTCCACCCGCTCCGTGGCAAAATTGGTGATCACCCAACCTTCGTTGGTTAGCCTTGCCAGCAGTGTGGTCCGCTTTTGTTGGGCGTGGCGCTCTTCCTTCCGCTCCTCATGTTGACAACCGGTATAAAAAGTGGTGTATTCCAGAGTAAAACTGTTTTTATTCCATAAGCCGCTCATAACTGGATATGATAGATTAACGGTGTTGGCCAGGAGGTGGACACCCCCCAAAACCAGAGCAAGGAGGAGGACCGGACCTATCCTTTTCATCTTGATCGCTCCTCTTTCCATTTTGGGTTAAATTACCCAAAAGTTGCCCGGCTTATACCCTAATTTTCTTCGGCAATCTCAAAGTTCGCATAGACGTTTTGCACATCATCGTGTTCTTCCAAAGCTTCGACCAATTTGAGTAAGCTTTCGCCCTCTTCCGGGGTAACGGTGATCGTATTCTTGGGGAGATAAGCCAACTCGGCTTCTTCAATCGGAAGTTTCCCTTCCAAGTAGTTTCGCACCTGTTCTAATTCGGAAAGGCCCGTGATAATTTCGTAATACTCATCTTCATCCCGGAGATCCTCGGCCCCGGCTTCCAACGCCAACTCAAATAATTTCTCCTCATCGAGGTCGACTTTTTCCTTTAGAAGGGTAATCACCCCTTTTTGGTCAAAAATCCAAGCCACACAGCCCGTTTCGCCCAAGTTTCCGTTGTTACGCGAGAAGATATACCGCATCTCACTTGCCGTCCGGTTCCGGTTATCGGTTAGGGTGTGGACCAGAAAAGCGACCCCGGCCGCCCCGTATCCCTCGTAAATAATCTCCTCATACTGATCGGCCTCGGAGGAACCTAACCCCCGCTTAATGGCCCGGTTGATGTTATCGTTCGGCATATTAACCGCTTTCGCTTTTTGGATGGCCAACCGTAATTGGAAATTGGCTTCCGGATCCCCGCCCCCGGCTTTGGTGGCGACGATAATCTCCCTTGTAACTTTGGTAAACGCCTTTGCTTTCTGGGCATCCGTCTTTTCTTTCTTCCGCTTAATGTTAGACCATTTCGAATGTCCGGCCATTACTTTCACCTCAAACTATAGAATTCTAGCATCAATTATACCAGAATTCAGCGTAGAACAAAAACCGGATCCGTTGGTGAATTTAGCCGCCTCGATCAGAAGTTAATTGGCAAAGGGTGAAGTGGCCGCCAATTCGCGCATTTTCCGAAACAACAAATAAAGTAATAATCCCGTCAGGACCATGGCACCCGCCGACCAGATTGGGGTATCTAAGAAGATCAGAAAATCATATAAACCGTGCCAAAACAGGGCCACTCCATAACCGTGGAAAAACCGCTGCCGTACAAAGCGGCCTGGTCGCCCGGCCGTCAAAAAGTAACCGCCCCAGCCCGAAAAGGTCGCATGGGCTAAACAGGTCACCACCGCCCGCCAAAGACCGACTTCAAAACCCATGGTTCGGGTATAAAGGAGGTTTTCTAAAGCCGCAAAGCCCAGACCGACAGTAATCCCATAGATAATCCCATCAACCGGCTCATTCATGTCTTTGCGGTAGTTAACCGCCAAGGCCAAGAGCAGGAATTTGAACCCCTCTTCGATGAGGCCAATATAAAAGAAGGAATAGAAAAAGATGAGCCCCAGGTCACCGGAGGTCCGGGCGAGAGTTAGTCCCTCTTTCCCCAGCAGCTCAAAGGCTCCAGCTGGGATCACCATTAACATGCCCCCCAAAAAAACCCGGACTATCACCCGCTTCGGCTCCGGTTCATACCGGTCTTGCCGGTAAAAAAAGGCTAGCCATAAGACCCCCGGCAGAATTGAGACCAAAAGAAGTGGAACCAGCATCGTATTTCCTCCTCACCAAAAACATGGGCTTATTATACCCCCATAAAAAAAGAAAATGGCATAACGCCATTTTTCTGCCGGGAAAAAATTAGATTGAAGAAACTTATAAGGTTTTTTCCTGATTCTTTTTTAAAGCATTCCGGGAGTAGGTATAAAAAGCAATCAACGAAAGGACGAGGCCGAAGGAGAGAATGACTACGCCCAGTTGCGCAGCGATACAATAAACAAACAGACCAACAAAGAAGACAAAGGTGCTGGCTTTCCCCCAATAGTTGCTTGGAATCACTTTTTGCTTCTTCTTGAAAAAGAATAACCCACCGGATAATTGGAGTAGTTCCTTGGTGATGTAGATCACCCCAAGCCAATCGGGCAACTCGTACCAGATCATCAGCGCAATAAAGGAACAGGCCAGAGTCATTTTGTCCGCTAACGGATCGAGAATCTTCCCCAATTCACTGATCTCGCCCAGTTTGCGCGCCATCCGCCCGTCGAGAAAATCCGTCAAGGCTGCCAGTGCCCAGATTACGATTACACCGTACAGGTTTTTACGCGAAAAAAACACCAGAATAAATGGGGCTAAGAGAAGTCGACTCAACGAGAGAAGATTAGCGGTATTCATAACACGTTCCCCCTAAATTACCGGAGCTATTTTGATCATCGCTAGACAGAATAGACAGCACATCAAGCTTCCCGTACTTCCCATATATCATCGCAAAAAAATACGGACTGAGCCGTCTACGCCTAGCTGGCATCTGCTTTAGGTTATTTCTTCGGCTTCCCTCAATAAAATCCTCCTTTGTTTTCAAAGCTCTAACCCATTTTTCTGATTTCTTTTTGTAACTTTTTGATGATCCGCTTTTCCAGACGGGAGATGTATGACTGGGAGATCCCCAAAAAATCCGCCACTTCTTTCTGGGTTTTCTCCACCCCATCCTTCAGGCCAAAACGCAACTCCACAATGGATCTTTCCCGGCGCGAGAGCATGGCCATGGCCGAAGCCAGTAAATCCTTATCCACCTCTTCCTCCAGCTGTTTATAGGCCACGTCATTATCGGTACCCAAAACATCCGAGAGGAGCAGTTCATTCCCATCCCAGTCCACATTGAGCGGTTCATCAAAGGAAACCTCCGACCGAAGCTTACTGTTCCGCCGTAGATACATTAAGATCTCGTTTTCAATACAACGGGAGGCATAGGTCGCCAGCTTGATTTTTTTATCCGGATCAAACGTATTTACCGCTTTGATCAAGCCGATCGCCCCAATTGAGACCAGATCTTCGATCCCAATCCCGGTGTTTTCAAATTTACGGGCGATATAGACGACTAAACGCAGATTATGTTCGATCAAGAGGCTGCGGACTGCCGGATCTCCTGTTTTCAATCTCCCCAGCAAATAACCTTCCTCTTCACTACTGAGGGGGGGAGGGAGCGCTTCACTACCACCTATATAATAAATCCCTCGTGGATAAAGGGTTAATTTCTGCAGAATCCGAACAATTAAGATTTTAAGAGCTAACCGCATCCGCCACCAATTCCTCACCACCACAACCGACTCCCCCTTTAAACTCAAAACTACCTGTGCACCAAAGCAAGCTGGTTAATAGACCCCATTCAAGAGTGCAGAAGGTAAAAGCGCTTGGTATTTACCTTCACCACCCAATTTGGCAAACTGACAAAGACCGATAACCACTGGTGGTAGTCTTTTGGGCTCCTTTTCCAGTAGAAACACTGCATCCGGACGGAAACCTAACAGAAAACCTTTTTGCCTCCCCACACTGGTATAACTGATAAACCGGATCCGGGCCACCCAATCCGGGCTGAACTCCAAAGCCTTGTTGTCCGGAAGGCCTCCTTCCGCCATAAGCTTACTTAAAGCCAGAATTTCAGCGGGGACGATCCCTTGTAAAACCTGACTTTCCACCACTAAAACCGGGTGTTTCGTTAACGGATCAACCAGGGTATTACCCGTATCCAGGAGAGCGGAGAATTCACTGGAGATCCCGTTGACACTAAGGCGCAAGGGAAAGAGGCATTCCCTTTCCAATAAAACCTGGTGCACCAGCCCCCACCCTAATTCGGTGACAACCAGTAAGGAAAGGATGTTAACCACAACCACCTGCCAGGAATTGTACGCCACCAGATGGGAAACGAAGGGCGGATACAAAAGAAAGTAGGTGATTCCAGAGGTTAAAACCAAAAGCAAGGTAAAGAGGCCTATTGTGCGGAGAAGGTCTCTTACCGACCGCAGCGTAAAGGCAATAACCAACATCAGGATCCCGGTTGCGATAAAATTGACCATTTCGTAATTGCCGACCGCGCCAATCTCCATCCGGTAACACAGGACAAAATAATAAATACTGCCAAAGAATGCGGCCACAAAAAGGCGCCACCGCGTTTGGTTTTTATTGAGAATCCGTCCCGTCGCCCATAACAACAGGTAATTCATGATCAAGCTAATCAAAGCCCCAAAGAGCCAATCGTCAATAAAGACTTCCCGCATTCTTCCCACCTTCTTCCGTTCCTTAATCTACCATTCATCAGCAGAAATTCCTTTTTAAACAACCAATTCGTCCCGGCAATTTTCCCCCAAACTGTAGACACTCCCGATTTTCCACGAACCCACTCGCTTCTCCGAAAATAATCCCGGAATCCACCGATTTCACCCTTAAACGACAAAATGGCCTGTTCAGGCCATTTTGTAAAAATGCTTTATTAATATATTGATTAATTTCTAGCAAACCGCATTCTTAATCAGCTGCGTTTTCCTTTTTTCCAGAGAAAGGAGGGGATCTCCAGTTCATCGCCATCGACCAGAGACCGCAGTTCCAGTTCTTCCAGACCAAGCCGTTGCCTTTTCTGTTGAAAACCGGTGGCGATCACCGTGATACGAATCTCCTCCCCTTGGTTGTCATCGATCACCGCTCCGAAGATAATATTCGCATCGGGATCCGCCGCCTCGGTAACAATCGCCGCGGCTTCGTTGATCTCAAACAATCCCAAATCCGAACTTCCGGTGACGTTAAGGATGATCCCCTTTGCCCCGGCGATCGAAGTCTCGAGGAGTGGGGAAGAGACTGCTGTTTTCGCCGCTTCCACGGCCCGGTTCTCACCCTTGGCGACGCCAATTCCCATCAGCGCCGAACCGGCATTATTCATAATGGTTTTAACGTCAGCAAAATCCACGTTAATCAGGCCGGTGATGGTAATTAGATCGGAGATTCCTTGTACCCCTTGGCGCAAAACATCATCCGCCGTTTTAAAAGCATCCACAAAAGAGGTCTTTTTGTCAACGATCTGAAACAGACGCTCGTTGGGAATGGTGATCAAGGTATCGACCCGTTCTTTTAAGGCCGTGATCCCCGCCTCCGCCTGGGTCATGCGGACTCTACCCTCAAAATTAAAGGGCTTGGTCACCACGCCAACGGTTAGCGCCCCTACTTCTTTGGCCATTTCCGCAATGACTGGCGCGGCACCTGTTCCCGTACCCCCGCCCATACCGGCTGTGATAAAGACCATATCGGTGCCTTTTAGGACCTCATTGATCTCATCCTTGCTCTCTTCGGCGGCCTGCCGCCCAATCTCCGGATTGGCACCTGCGCCTAATCCCTTGGTTAACTGGTCACCAATGCGCAATCTTGTATCAGCCTTTGAGCGGAGAAGAGCTTGTGCGTCCGTATTAATTGCTACAAATTCAACCCCTTGTAAGCCCGCTTCAATCATTCGGTTAACGGCGTTCGTCCCTCCGCCGCCCACACCAATGACTTTGATCGTGGCAAACTGTTGGTTTGTTACTTCAAACTGAAGCATAATGCTCCCCCTATTCATTCAAAGCCCTGAGGCCAGCTCTGAAGTGCTACCTAAACTATAGATGTTCCACAAATCTTACCAGTTCCCTGCTTCGTAATGAATATTTTAAACAAAACGAAGAGACTTTTCGTCTCCTCTTAAATATTAACTTTGCGGTCGCTCATCACAATATAGATCAATGATCAATTGAACTTCACCCTGGCCTTTTTCAATTTGACGGGCAATCTCCTGGACCGATAGCCCCTTTTGCCACAGTTCAATAATCTGCTGATTCAAGGGGGATAACTTCTGCCCTTTTGCTGTTTTTACTTTTTTACCCTTCGTTTGCTTGCTCCCTTGTTTGGCTGGCATCTTTGGCGGGGAGGCCGGGGGCCCTGCCTGCTCCGGTTGCTCCAGTTGCTCCCTGGTCGATACGGCTTTTTCCTTTTGGACCGCAGCCGATTGGGGTGGTTTATCAGTTTTTCCCTTGCGGTTACTGCTTTCCCGCTTCTCCACCATTTCCGGTTTTTCCAACTTCTCCGCTACCACTGGCTCCGGTGTTATAATTGGTTCTTCTAGTTCTACCGGCTCCGGCGTTTCTCCTCGGTCCTCCAGTTCTACCGGCTCCCCCAATTCATTAGGGAGCGGAGAAAGATCTTCCTGGATCACGTTTTCCTCTACTAGTGCACAGACTTCCAGCAACAACTCTTCAACCTGGGCTAGCCGGGTGTTTATTTCCGAAAATTTACGGGTGTTCTTTTTCCGTTCCCGCCAGCCTAGTACGATGATTACCAGCATTAAAAGGAAGCACCAACCAACCATCTAAACTTTTCCCCTCTCGCTTACTACAACTCCAGATCGACAAAGCGTCCGCGCCAGTCGTGGTGATCTTTACCGCGTACGCTTTGCTGTTTATCCTCTTTTTTGTTCTTTCTCCCTTCTCCTTTTGGCCGCGCATAACTCCCCTGGCGTTTACCCTCATCTTGGACGCGTCCATGTACAATTTCACTTTTCCGTTGTACTCTCTGTTCTTCCCTACTTATTTGGTTATTCAAGCGTTCCTTGCGGATCTCTTCTTCATCTTCTTGTCCCTGAATGGCGCCTCCATGCTGCTTTTGCACCTCTAAAGTTCGATTTACCAAAACTTGCGTGTCTAAGGGTCCGATCATCCTTAACCCTCCCTTAGCGGTATGGTTGAATCGACACTTCTCCTTCATTATAGGTCAAAATAGCGAAATTAAAATCATCCTTGAAGATCCGGACCGCTTTCCCAATAATAACACGGACACCCGGATAGATCGTCTGGCGTACCCGAATTGAACCCCGTTCCAACTGCCGATCGTTGATTAACTGCGTAATCTCCTCCCGTCGACTTTCCAGTTTACGCTTCTCTCCTTTTAAAACAAACGAGGTTCGGATCAATTTCGCCTTCTGCTCTTCCCGTTGCGGTGGAAGCTCCCGCTGTCGACTGAGGAGAGTAAGAGCCTTCTCCACCATATCCAGCTCTTTCTCCAAGGCAGGGAGTCTTTTTTCAATCTCATTCAACTCCCGCCGGAAACCAGGGTTGATCCCCACTTCCACCTCGGTCTGGGTCCCCATTTTCGACCCCAAATACTGAACATCGATCAGATCGGCGGCCCTTACCACCCCGCCCATGATCATCCCTTTTTTCGTCCCGAGAATGATTTTCTGTCCGGAGTTAACCACACTGTGCATGATCGCATCCCGAACCTTAATGACCCCTTCGGCGTCCACCTGGGCGTGGTCAATATAGCGGGCATAGAGGTCACCATTGCATTTGATCACCGACTTGTCCTGGCCAATGATCCCGCCGTTGATGGTGATATTTCCTTCTGCTTGAATACTCCCGCCTTCAACATTACCGGTGATTACGACGTCACCACCGGCTTTAACGATAAACCCGTTTTCTACATCGCCCCGGATATGAACCGAACCAATAAAATCAATATTACCGGTCTTATAACCGACATTACTTCTGATCTCATGGACCAATTGCACCGTTACTTTATTCCCGATCTTGGTCGGCTCACCGTCAGAAGTGGCGATCACCCGGTTACCATCCCAGGCCACATTCTTCCCAAGCACAACATTGACGTCCTTACCGGGGACGGCTTTCACTTCTTCACCCAACACATTCGTCCCCGCCACGCCAGGGGTGGCCGCTGTCTTTTCAACCAAGATTTGACCTTTCTGTACACTCTGCACCAAGGATAGTTCACGGTGGTCAACACGGCCGTCTTCCAACTCCTTGGGGAAAAGACGGACCCGGTCGGTTTCAAAGAAAAACTTTAAACGGGCGTCCTCGCCTTTGATCGGATAAACCCCTTCGGCGACCAGTGTTAACTTGTTCGACTTTTCTTCCAGAAGACGGTGGATAACCTCTTCCTTTAAACCGAAAACAACACCTTCGCTTTTTAATTTTTCAATTACTTCATCAAAAGTCGGCCAAGCTGTTCCCTCCGGCGGCATGCCAAGTTGCATGTAAGCAAGCATTTTATCGGAGGTTATATCAATTTTAATCTGTGACAAGCTCAACGCTAAACGCTCCTTCCGTTACAAAACTCCAATTGCCGTGCGCCAGCGGGCTAGCCTTCCTTGTAAACGAAAAATTGCTTTAGTATGTATCTGCGAAACGCGTGACTCGGAAATATTTAAGGTCTGGCCAATTTCCTTAAGCGTTAATCCTTCGTAATAGTAAAGGGTGATCACTAACTTCTCCCGTTCCGAAAGTGCATCGATGGATTTTGCCAGCGCAACCTTTAACTCAGCAATTTCGACCAGTTTTTCCGGATCCGAACTATCTTCGTTTTCAATCAAGTCTAAGACCCGCACACTATCATCATCAAGGTTTCGGGTCAGCCACAGTTCATCCAAGGAACTCAGTGTCGTGCAGCTGACTTCGTTTAATAACCGGTGGAATTCATCTAAGGAAATATTCAAGGACTCACTGATCTCCTGATCCGTGGCGTACCTTCCCAACCGGTTTTCCAGTTCACTACAGACTTTCTCCAGTTCTTTTGCTTTTTGGCGTACCGACCGCGGTACCCAATCATTATTGCGTAAACCGTCCATGATTGCCCCACGGATCCGGGCAATCGCATAAGTTTCAAATTTGATCCCGCGTTCCGGATCAAATTTGTCGATGGCATCAATCAAGCCAAATATGCCATAACTTACTAAATCATCAAATTCCACGTTTGGTGGTAAGCCAATTGCCACCCGGCCTGCCACGTATTTGACAAGAGGAGCATACCCCTCAATTAATTGCTCACGGGCGGCGTCAGAACCTCCCTGGCGGTATTCTTTCCAAAGCTGTGCATCCCGCCCTTTACTGATCATTATATACCCTTCCCCCTTTAAGGTATATATTTCCTTTCCTCTGTTGCTATCATCTTCGACAAATTAAAGGCAAATCCTCTTATAAAATGATTTCGGGGGAGTTCAACATCCTTATCTTGACACCGCCAGTCTCCAAATCCATAAAAACGGACCGTCCAACGTTCCCACCCACACTGCGGTTGGTAATCTTTAAACCCATTTCCGCTAAGATTTTTTCCACGGCCGCGACGTTACGCACCCCGATCTGAATTTGGTTGTTAGGACCATTAAAGGAAAACATCTGGGCTCCACCAGCAATCTTCACAACCATGCGCTCTTTCAGCGCTCCTTCTCGTTGAAGCGCCTCAACCAAGTCGGGGATCGCCGTATCCGCAAATTTCCCGCGGTTAGTCACGGCATTATCACTTGACAGGGAACTATCGGGCAGCATGATGTGGGCCATGCCACCTACTTTTAAAAAAAAATCGTAGATGCATACCGCAACACAAGAACCCAAACCTAATGTAACAAGAACTTTCGGCGCTTTCGCTACTACAATTTCGGACATTCCGACCCGGATCGATTCAGACATCCTTCTTTCACTCCCAACGCCGCTAAGATTGTTGCTAAAGATCCGGGATCCGGAACTAAAAAGAAATGACCGTCCACACTCTCGTCGCAAGCTGTCAATTTCGTTTCGATCGTCAACGCATAATCACCCATCTCACCCAAATCAACTAGGACCGTGTTGAGAATGGCACCAACCATATCAAAGGCGAGGGCCGGTACGGACGGTAACATATTGATTCCGGTGAAGTTCGAAAAGGCATAAACATAAGCCCCGGTTAGAATATTCCCGATCTCTTTAAGTGCTGAAATTTCCATTTCACCTAAAAGATTACGACATTTCTCTGGGTTATTAATTAAAAGGCCGGCAACAAAGAGGGCCTTCTCTTCCGGGAAAAGGTAAAGCATCTTGCTGGGCGCCCCACCAAAAATTCGTAGATAAACACCGACCATCGGTTGTTCCGGGCCCCCGACAAAATCACAGGCGTCAGCGAGAGGAAGAATGTTGACTTGCGGAACGGACATCGACACCTTCTTGTTTAATAGTTGGGAAAGCACCGTTGCCGCATGGCCGGCACCAATATTACCCACTTCGCGAATGGCATCTAATTGGAGGGGTGTTAAGTTCTCAATCATCGATCATCACTCCAGTTCCGCTTCGCTTAATTCCTTCTCCTCTTCTGGGCTGAGCGTGCGTTCCAGGTTAAGCAGGACAATCAAACGTTCATCAAGCTTGGCCACACCGGCCAGATAATATGAGTCCACACCCTTCGTAATCGGCGGCGGCGGTTCAATGGCCGAGACTGGAATCCGTAATACTTCAACCACCGCATCGACCAGCATCCCAACCAGCGCCTCTCCCACCTCAACGATGATGACGCGGGAATTAAGTCCGAGCTCCGGTAAGGTCAAGCCGAAACGGACCCGGAGGTCAACGATGGGGATGATCTCTCCGCGGAGGTTAATTACACCTTCCACAAACGGGGGGGCCTTAGGCACCCTGGTAATCCCTTGATCCAGCTTCTCAATCTCCCGCACCTGTAAAATGTCAACGCCAAACTCTTCTTCGCCCAGCTTAAAGATGATAATCTGGGTGGTTTCCTCTTGCCGCTCTTTATTCTGTCTTTCTCTCATTTTGTATCCCCCCTTAAAAACAGTTCATTAAGCTACAGAACGTAGATCCAGGATCAAAGCGATCTTCCCGTCCCCTAAGATGGTAGCGCCCGCAATCCCAGGAATGCTCCCCAGGTAGGCACCGAGGGACTTGATCACCACATCCTGTTGGCGCACGAGTGTATCGACTACAAAGCCGATCCGGCGCTCACCGTTACTGACCACCACCACATCCAACTCCTCCAGGCTGGAGTTTTTGGCTTCCTCCACACCTAGATACTCCTGAAGCCGGATCAGCGGGATCAGTTCGCCCCGGTACAAGGTAACTTCCCGGTTTCGCACATATTTAATATCTTTCTGCGCCACGCTGATCGTCTGGTCAATCAGGGTGGAAGGAATCGCAAAGACCTCATTGCCCAGCTGAACAATGAGCGTTTGGATAATCGCCAGCGTTAACGGGAGACGAATGGTAAACTTCGTGCCTTTCCCTTCTTCGCTCGCCAATTCGACAACCCCGCCCAGGTTCGAAATCTGGGTTTTGACCACATCCATCCCGACCCCCCGACCGGAAATGTCCGTCACTTTATCGGAAGTCGAGAAGCCGGGGAGAAAGATCAGGTTCATGATCTCTTCGTCATCCATATTCTCCAGATCATCAACACTGACAATGCCCCGTTCCAAAGCACGGGCCTTGACTTTTTCCCGATTCACCCCAGCGCCGTCGTCAACTATTTCGATCACCACATTATTCCCAGCTTGGTACGCCTTGAGTTCCACCACTCCGGGCAGACTTTTCCCGGCTGCTGTTCTAACCTCTGGGGCTTCTATACCGTGGTCAATACTATTTCTGATGATATGAACCAACGGATCAACGATCTCATCGATCACCGTCCGGTCGAGTTCGGTTTCGGCACCGCTGATCTGCAATTGTACCTCTTTCCCGGTTTCCTTAGTTAGATCCCGCACCAGCCGGGGAAAACGGGAGAAGACGTGGTCCACCGGGACCATCCTGGTTTTTAACACTTGGTCCCGCAGATCCATAGTCAAACGGGTCAACTGTTCAACCGTCTCCTCCAGGATCTGGTCCCCTTGCTCGGAGCTTAACTGTTCCAAGCGGGATCTGGTGATCACCAACTCACCAACGAGGTTCATCAGATCATCCAGCTTGCGAATGTCGACCCGAACCGTCGGTGAGACATTCGAAGGTGGTTTGGTACTTGCGCCCTTTTGCGGAGTGGCCTCATTGGTCGCCGCTTTGGTAGTACCACCCCGCCGTTCGACCAGAAGATCGTCGGCAGCAAGGGCCTCACCTTCCACCTTTTCGACATCAAGCATCTTCTCTAAGAAACGAACCAAGAACTCCAGGGGTTTTTTACTTGAGATCCCGATGATAAAGTCGGTATCGAACCGCTCATCTTCCAACTCTTTCGCGCTGGGGATCGTCCGGATAATCTCTCCGTGGGCTTCAAGCTCACGCAAGATCATAAAAGCGCGAGCACCCTTGAGCAAACAATCTTCCTGCAGGTATATGTGGAGGTGATACTGATTAAAACCTTCTTCCGCGGCCTTTTTGATTTGCTCAATTTCCGCGGGCAGATAACGCAACTGGAGATTACGGCGGCGTTCCGACGTCTGCTCTGTTTCGGTTGCCATCGCCTCTTTGGTACTAAACTTTTGCAGGTTCTGGATGATACCGGCAATCTCAATGTCTTCTTCCCGGCCTTCGGTGATCCCTTGCGCCAACACCTCCAACAGGTCCAACGCCTCAAAGAGGGCGTTTACGATCTCGGCATTTACGGTTAGTTCGTGTTGACGCAACAGACTGAGCACATCTTCCATTGCATGCGTCACGTTGGACATCTTGTTAAAACCCATGGTTGCCGAGGCACCTTTTAGAGTATGGGCGGCGCGGAAAATCGAATTCAGAATCTCGGTGTTTTCCGGATCTTGTTCCAGAGCCAGCAAAGACTGGTTTAAGGATTGTAAATGTTCTTGACATTCATCCATAAACACGTTTAGATATTGGGAAACGTCCATCGCTTTCACCTCCAGGATTTACTTGAGAGCAATCTTCTTATCGTGCTTTACCAAAAAACAGTTTTTGGAAGAACATCGCAATTCCTCTCGACGGATGCTCCGGCAAGAGCAATAGGTGCTCAGCCATCTTCCAAACCCCCTGGGAAGCCTTGGAGTTCGGGTGGGTCACCATAAATGGTTGTTGCTGTTTAACCGCTTTTGGAACATTATGGTCATAATGAATATGCCCCAGGGATTCCAACGGAAATTGTAAAAACTTCTCGGCGACGATACGGAGGCGTTCCACCACCTGCTCGCCTTCCTCATCACTTTTGACCATATTAACCGCCACATAGATCTTGGCATTGGGGTTTTCTTTGGAAAGGATCTTGATCACGCCATAAGCATCGGCGATTGAGGTCGGTTCCGGAATCGTCACCACAATGATCTCTTCGGCTGCCAGCAAGAAGCGGATCACTTTGCTCGAAATCCCCGCACCGGTGTCAAGGATAATAAAATCATTATCTTCATCTAAAGTAAATAGCCGTTCAATACAGTTGTCCAACTGCCAGGAGTCGATATTCGCCAGCTCTTGCAGGCCGGAACCGCCCGCAATGATCCTAACGCCAGCCGGGCCTTCCATGACCACATCAGCCAAATCCCGTTCGCCTGAGAAAAAATGGCCTAAATGATATTTGGGGAT
This sequence comes from Hydrogenispora sp., assembly GCA_012837705.1. Classification (GTDB taxonomy): domain Bacteria; phylum Bacillota; class UBA4882; order UBA10575; family UBA10575; genus Capillibacterium. The sequence continues at coordinate 11,831 of DUQQ01000003.1, read as the reverse complement.
CATCCCTAACATCAAATCAATATTGGCCAAACCCAAGTCGGTGTCGATTAAAGTCACTTTTTGGCCTAATTTGGAAAGGCAAATGGATAGGTTAACCGAAAGGTTGGTTTTACCCACCCCACCTTTGCCACTGGTGACCGCGATGATGCGGGCTTTACGGGAGTTAGCCCGATGATTTTTGCTATTTACCAGCTCCCTTAAACGTTCCGCTTGATCACGCATTGATGTTCTCCTTATCCGCATACCTCTTAATAACTTCAAAGGTTGCAACTTCGATATCTTCAGGCACACTTTGTCCCGTTGTTACATATGACAATGGAATACGCAGTCTTTCGGCAACCTCAATCACATTGCTCAAACTGTTGGTCTCATCCAATTTCGTAAAGATTAAACGGTTCACACCGAGCTCTTTAAAAGAATCGGCAGTTTCGAGCAGATCCTCCAGTTTTGTGTTGGCACTCAACACCAGATGGGTCTCGTTCAGCGGCCGTCCGTTGAAAAAGTGTTTTAACTCGCGAATCTGCTGTTTGTTCTTTTGACTACGGCCGGCGGTGTCAATCAAGATCAATTGTTTATCGCTTAATTTTTGAAAAGCCCGTTTCAAATCAGCAGCCGTGTATACCACTTCAATCGGCAAGTTTATGATTTCTGAATAGGTTTTTAATTGCTCAACCGCCGCAATGCGGTAGGTATCGATCGTGATCAGTCCGACCGATTTTCCTTCAAACAAGGCAAAATTGGCGGCCAGTTTCGCAATGGTTGTCGTTTTACCAACCCCGGTCGGACCAACCAAGGCCACTACCGTTGGCCGGTTCCCGAGGCGAATCGGATACGTTTTGATCAGAAATTCATCCAAGTCTTTCTGGGACGTGCTCGAAGCAACGTCTGGGTCTGGCTTGTCCACCGCAGCGGGTTCCACGGGCACGGCGGGCATGGTGGGTACGGCTTCTACTGTTTCCGCCGTCGGTGAGCCGTTACGGACCTGTGCTGTCACCCCTTCAATGGCCATCTTAATCTCGGATAGTTCCTTCTTTACCTGTTCCAGTTCGGGCATGACCTTCGGCTGTTCCGGCTGGAATAATTGGCGTTGCTTTTCCTCACCTTTCTCCGCCGACGGTTGCTTAGCCGCCGTGGGGATCCGCATGGTCTCCTTGTTATCAACCGCAGCTAGCACTTCATATCTTCTTTTCGCAAATAAGCCCAGAAAGCCCCCTTCCTTAAAAGGACGCGAATGCAAGATCAGGGCATCATCACCCAGATCCCGCTTTACACGGGCGATTGCTTGTTGTGCCGTATCGGCGACAAATCTTTTAACCCTCACTTATAACACCTACCATTCCTAAGGAATGAACTTCCATTTCCGGAATTATCTCTTGATAAGAAACGACAAAAATTTTCGGCGAAACCCGTTCCGTAATGCTCCGCACATAACGACGGATCGCCGGTGCCACCAACAGCACCGGATTACGGCCTTCCTGAATAATTGGGCGGATATGTTGATTTAAAGAAGCATAGAACTCATTCAACCACGACGGTGGTAGGGGCTCGCCCTCACTATCCTGAGCGCGGAAAATCCGCTCCTCGGTCTGGGGTGAGAGGGTCAGGACTTGAATCTTATTCCCGTCGCCCGCTAACATCTTGGAGATCTGTCGTCGCAAGGCCACCCGGACATACTCGGTCAGTAAATTTGTATCCTTCGTCATGGGGGCATAATCCGCCAAAGTCTCCAAGATCGTCACTAAATTGCGTAGGGGAATTCCTTCTTTTAAAAGTTGGGCAAAGACCTTTTGGATCTCACCAACCGTCATCAAATTGGGGATTAACTCTTCCACCACTACTGGATAATCGGTTTTAATGTAATCCAGCATTGCTTGGATCTCCTGTCGACCCAGTAGTTCATAGGCATAGTTGCGGATAATTTCCGTAAGATGCGTGGCCAAAACGGAAGGACAGTCCACCACCGTATAACCGGACATTTCCGCTTTTTCCCTTTGGTCCGCCGTAATCCACAGGGCAGGTAAACCAAAGGCCGGTTCTTTCGTGGGAATTCCTGATACCTTCTCCGTCACCGCCCCCGCATCCATCGCCAGGTAAGAGTGGGTCATCAGTTCCCCACTGGCCACTTCCACCCCCTTGATCTTGATCAAATACTGGTTGGGGGAGAGTTGCATATTGTCGCGGATCCGGATGGCCGGTAAAATAATCCCCAGTTCCAAAGCGACTTGTCGCCGGATTAAACTGACCCGTTCAAAAAGATCTCCGCCCTGGCTCTTATCGACCAACGGAATTAAACTATAACCAATCTCCACCTCCATCGGATCAACCGCCAGTAAAGAAAGGACATTCTCCGGTTTATAGGCGACCTGTTCCTGGGCAGCCGCCTGTTCTTCAATGGCGGTTTCGACTTTTTCCTTTTGCTCCCGGCGGAGGATCGTGGTCAACCACCAAAGCAGTAGCGCAATGATAAGGAAAGGAATGGTCGGCATCCCCGGGACCAAACCAAACAGCGCAAGTACCGCCGCGGTAATCAGTAAGATCTGCGGGTAACGCAAGATCTGACTGGTGACATCGGTCCCCAGGTTGTCTTCGGACGCCGCTCTGGTCACCAAAACACCGGTCGCAGTGGAGATGAGCAGGGCGGGAACCTGTGAGACTAAGCCGTCGCCCACGGTTAAAAGGGCGTATAACTGCAAGGCACCGAGGGCATCAAGTCCGCGTTGCCACATCCCGATGATGACACCGCCCAAAAGGTTAATGACGGTGATAATCAATCCGGCAATGGCATCGCCTTTCACAAATTTACTGGCCCCATCCATGGAACCATAAAAATCCGCCTCCCGTTCAATCTCACGCCGGCGGGCCCGGGCTTCTTCTTCCGTGATCATGCCGGCATTCAAATCCGCATCAATGCTCATCTGTTTCCCAGGCATGGCATCCAATGTAAACCGGGCCGCCACCTCGGCCACCCGCTCCGACCCTTTCGTAATTACCAGAAAGTTAATGATCGTTAAGATTAGGAAAATGATAAAGCCAACTACCGGGTTACTCCCGGCCACAAAATTACCGAAAGCGTCGATTACCTGGCCAGCGTATCCCTGCAGCAAAATTGACCGGGTAGAAGAGACATTAAGCGCCAACCGGAAAAGGGTCGTCATGAGAAGAACCGTCGGAAAAACAGAGAACTCCAGTGTCTTCCGGACATTCATCGTCAACATTAAGATTAAGAAGGAGAGGGCAATGTTGACGGAAAAGAAGAGATCAAGGATGAAAGTGGGGAGGGGGATAAATAACATGGCAAGAATGATTACCATCAAGAAAACCACGACAATCTCCCCGCTGAAGGCAAGTCTGGATAATAGAGCTCTTTCTTCTGGTTGATCCGGCATTTTATTCACCATCAATATTCAATATTTTTATCCTGGGCATACTGTTAGCTAACGTCTTTGCCGCAACCGATAGACGAAAGCCAAAACCTCGGCGACCGCCTGGTAAAGGTTGGGTGGGATCAATTCGCCGATCTCAACCGTCTGGTAAAGCGTCCGGGCTAACGGTTTGTTTTCGACCAGCGGAATCCGGTGCTCGTTAGCAATCTCCCTGATTTTCGCGGCAACATAACCTTGCCCCTTCGCTAAAACCTGCGGGGCCGTCATTTTGTCCGCTTCATACTTAATGGCGATGGCCAAACGCGTCGGGTTCGTGATCACCACATCCGCTTTGGGCACGTCTTGCATCATCCGCCGCATCGCCATTTGCCTTTGTTTTTGGCGAATCCGACTTCTTACCATCGGATCCCCTTCGGTCTGTTTGAACTCGTCCTTTACCTCTTTCTTCGTCATCCGTAAACTTTTACGGTACTGGAAGCGTTGGTAATAAAAGTCAAAAACCGCTAAAGCCAGCAACATAATGGCAATACGCAAGACAATCGTAAACATCAACTGCCACATCATCCCAGCCAATTCTAATGGTGGGTAATACACGTTGGTTTCGGCAATGGGGAAAACCTGGCTTTTAAAGGTATTCCAAATGATAATGAACACCCCAATGATTTTAAACAGTGCTTTAAATAAATCGACGAACTTTTGGGGCGAAAACATTCGCTTTAAGCCAGCTATGGGATTCAACCGGTCAAATTTCATCTTAAGGGGCTCTAAGGTGAACAGCCCCCCGGTTTGCAGGTAATTTACCAAAAAACCGACGGTTAAGATGGCGAGACCAATCGGGATATAAGCCGTCACCACCGTGAGTAAAGTATTATTAAAGATCTGGGCCAGATTAGCTTCATCCAAAATGGTGTTCAAGCGGTCACTGGAAAATCCAGACTCAAAACAGTGAAATAATTTTTGCAACAAATAGGAGCTCCCCGCCCGTAACGCCAGAAAACCAGCGAGCAAGGTGACGACCGTACTCAATTCAGTGCTCCGTGAAACTTGCCCTTTTTTCCTTGCTTGCTCGCGTTTCCGTGGGGTCGCTTCTTCCGTCTTCTCTTCCCCAGCGAAAAACTGAAGATCAAAGCAGGCAGGAGGGCCAAGCACGCCGCCGTCTTCCCTAGCGGATTGTGTTAAGAAAACGCAGTAACTCAGTCCAAACACTCCCACTTGTTGAAAAATACCCCACCAACCAGCGGATCAAAACCGGCAGGGACAAGATGAGTAGCGTCATGCCCAGAAAAGATTTGAGGGGAAAACCGATAAAGAACACATTGATCTGGGGGACTAGTTTGGCGAGCACCCCCAACCCCACATCGGTTAAGAACAAAACCCCAAAGATGGGCAACGCAACTTGGATTGCGAGCCAAAAGAGACCAGAAAAAGCCCGTAGGATATAGGGTAAACCCTTGGCAAAAAGGACCTCTCCGCCCACCGGTAGCAGCTGGTAGCTTTTGGACAAGACATTAAGCAGAGTGTGATCTCCTTTCACCAAGATAAAAAGCCACAGGGCAATGATGTAATAGAGTTGGCCGATAATCGGCATTTGGTTACCGGTATAGGGGTCCAGTACGTTGACCATAGCAAACCCCATTGGCCGGTCTATTAATTGGCCCGCCAGTTGTAATCCGGCAAAGGTTAGGTATAAGATAAACCCGATCAACAAACCTAAAGCTATCTCCTGTAGCAGGTAAAAAACGAAGATCCCCAAGTGGGTTGGGAGAGCAACCATAGGTTGGACAAAAGGCACAAAAATAAAGGATAAAAAGAGCGCAATACTCACCCGGACCATCGGCGGCAGATTCCGGCTTTGGAAAAGTGGCGCTCCGATTAAAAGGCCAAGGTTACGAAAGAACACCAGCATGAATAGGGATATTTGCATCTCTGACCAGGTTGCTAAATCCAATTAACTCCCTCACCATCCCCCTGATTGACTAAGCAGCGCAAAAAGCTCTGTTGTGAAATCGACCAGAACGCGGAGCATCCAGGGGCCTAAAAGCACCAACGTAAAGAAAATAGCTAATAACTTCGGAATGAACGTCAAAGTCTGTTCTTGAATCTGGGTTGTGGCCTGGAAGATACTGACCAGCAGACCAACGACCATTCCGATCCCTAACATTGGACCGGCCACCGTGAGGACCGTAGTTATCCCCTGTCGAATTATAGCGACGACCGTCACGTCCGTCACTGCTCATCACCCCCACGATCAATAACCGGATAAAAGGCTACGGACCACCAAATTCCACCCATCTACCATAACAAAGAGTAAGATCTTGAAAGGCATGGAGATCATGATCGGCGGGAGCATTAACATCCCCATGGACATCAGTGTACTGGCGACGATCATATCAACCACTAAAAACGGGATATACAAGATAAAACCCATTGTAAAAGCGGTCTTTAATTCGCTGATGATAAAGGATGGCACAATAACATGGAGCGGAATCTCTTCATAATTGGTCGGTCTGGTTGTAATCTCCCCCATGCGCATAAATAACCGTAGATCTTCGTTACGGACGTGTTTTCCCATAAAATTTTTGACCGGCTTCTCCGCTTCATTTAAAGCTTCTTCGATGGTAATCTCGCCAGCGAAAAAGGGGGTCAACGCATTTTGCCGCACCTCCGACCAGGTGGGGGCCATGATATAGAAAGTCAAGAAAAGAGCAAGCCCAATCATCACCTGATTCGGTGGAGATTGCTGTAGACCAATCGCACTCCGGGTGAACGACAGGACCACGACAATCCGGGTGAAGGCAGTAAACATAATCAAAATAGCCGGCGCCAGCGAAAGAATGGTGATTAAAGCTAAAATCCGGAGACTGGCAGCAACCTGTTCCGGATCATCCGCGTTTGTCCAACCAATTTCAATTTGGGGAAGAGCTGGCTGCCCTAAACATACTTTACTGCCGATCAGGGTTAAGAACAAACCCAAAACAACTACGATCAGAAAGCGCCGCTTATCCATCGCTCTTGTGCCCTCGGTGGGTTCGGTATTTCATTAGCCTCTCCTCTATTCTCTGCGCCTGCGTCAGCACTTCTGGCTCGCCAGCTTTTTCTGAATGGTTTTGACCCCCATCCAACAGCCCTTTTAGGTAATCGGCAAATCCTTTTCCGCTTCCTTGGCGGCCTGCCGCCGGTTGGACAAGTTCGGCTTGGATGGTCTCGAGCAGATCGGGGTCTTGGATCTCCGCCAGAAAAGTCAGATTACGTTCTGCGGCCCCTACTAAAAACAACTGTTTGCCCACTTTCACCAGGTGAACGGCTCGGTTCGGGCCTAGGTAGAGTGTTTCCACCAACTGTAGATGGAAACCGGCGTGCCCACCCGCCTTCCTGCCCACCCAACGCGCAACTTTGTATGCAAGATAAAGCACTAGCACAAAACAGAGAAGGTAGGAGATGATCTGTAGATAGGAAAAATTGTTTTCCGGAGCAACCTCCGGGGGAACGCTGATCGTTCCGCTATCAAACTCCGCCAGTGGTATAAAAAACCCTAGTAACGAATAAAGACTACTGATCATTTGATTACTTTTCGAACCGCCTCTAAAACCCGATCCGGTTGGAACGGTTTCACCACGAAATCCTTTGCACCGGCTTGGATGGCATCTATCACCATGGCCTGTTGTCCCATGGCGCTACACATAATAATCAACGCATTCTCATCGATCTTTTTGATCTCCTTGACTGCGGTAATTCCGTCCATCTCGGGCATTGTGATGTCCATGGTTACTAAATCGGGTTTTAATTCTTTGAACTTTTCTACAGCTTTTACACCATCCTCTGCTTCGCCAACAACTTCGAATCCGCCTTTTTTCAAAATGTCCTTGATCATCATGCGCATGAAAGCGGCGTCGTCAACTACTAAAACACGATTTTTCACGGAACTTCCCCCCTATTGTAAATTGTTAACTCTTTCAAATGGACTAACAATATCGGTAATCTTAACGCCAAAGTTTTCATCGATCACAACCACTTCTCCCTTGGCGATTAATTTTCCGTTCACGAGGATATCCACAAGTTCCCCGGCTAACCGATCCAATTCAATTACGGAACCAATCCCCAGTTCCAAGATTTCTTTAATACGCATCTTGGTACTCCCCAACTCCACGCTAATCTCTAAGGGCACATCCAAGAGCAGATTGAGGTTACCCGGTCCCTCAAGGGGTGGAGTTGACTCCAGGGTCCCAAACTGAATTGGCCGGACCGAACCGTCCACCATTTTGGGTTCTACCCGACCCTCTGGTTTTCTTGGGTTACCTTTTAGTTGTCCTGCCATTTTACCCTCCATCGGCGCCTGCTCATCCACGTCAATTAAGGTCTTTGCCATCTCACGGGCAAAGGGGTACGGAATGACCAGCATTATTTGACTATCAACCAAGCCTTCAATGACCAAACGAAAATAGACCACGACGACCAGGTTGTTCTCGATAAACTGTGAGCTAAACTCTTCGAGGTTTTTCATGGACAAAACACGGGTCCGGGGTGGGGCGATCTCGACCCTTAGTTCAAACAGGGATGACATCGAAGTCGAAGCTTTCCCGATCATCTGGTTCATCGCTTCGGAAATGGCACTGATCTCCATATCACCCAGTTCCATATTGGGTGAAGTCCCGTCCCCGCCCAACATTAAATCGGCGATCACCGCGGCGTCATGCATTTGGATAAGTAAAAGGTTTGTTCCCTTTAAACCAGTTGTGTAATCGACTTCCGCCACAAGGCAAGGCTTCGGGTATTTACGGATAAGTTCGCTGAGCTCCGATAGTTCAACGTTGGGCGTATTCAATTCAACCCGGCGGTTTAGAAGCAAAGACAACGCCGTTGCGCCGGAACCAAAAGAGATGTTCCCGATTTCACCCAACGCATCCCTTTCCAAAGGAGTTAACTCGACCGCTTCTTCATTTAACAAAGCATTAATCTCTTCCTGCGACAACATTTCATTTGACATCGTGTTCACCACCTTTTTGTTTGATCCCGTAGAGTTGAACCGCAAGTTTATTATTGGAAAGGCCAGGGAAACCCAGGTACTTCTCTTCTTTTCCAATTTTCACTGTTAATGGTTCTTCTACCAATTGGTCGAGTTTGACGACATCTCCCACGTCTAAACTCAACATTTCCCGTACACTAACCGTCGCCTTCCCCAACTCGACTTCAACCGGCAGGGCCGCTTCGGTCAAACGTTTTTTCAAGGTGGTAACTGCTTCGGGAGTAAAGCTCTTCTTTGAACTGGCAAACCAGTATTGGGAGCTTAACCGGTTTAAAAGCGGTTCTAAAAGAATGTAGGGATAACATACATTCATTAAACCGCTAATCTCGGCGATTTTCACATCCAAAGTCACCAGGATGACCATCTCCGTCGGGGGAATCACCTGGGTGAACATGGGGTTTGTCTCCATGCCCTGATACTCAGGCTCAACTTCAACCACATTGCTCCAGGCTTCTTTAATGCTGTTCGCCATCCGCATCACGACCCGCTTGGTAACCATCTGCTCAATCTCGGTGAGCTCGCGGATGATTCCATCATAAGCGCCTTTCCCGCCCAGAAGCCGGTCGATAAAGCCAAAAGCCAGGTTTGGTGCAAACTCAAAAACCATAGTGCCTTCCAACGGTTTTAAAGCCAAAACATTAATCACCGTCGGGTTTTGGAGCGATTTGATAAACTCATCATAGGTTAACTGGTCCACGGAAGCCACTTCCGACTGGACCATCGCCCGTAGATAGGCCGACAATGAAGAGCTTAAAAGACGGGAAAAGTTTTCATGGATCATTACAATCGTACGGATTTGGTCTTTTGCAAATTTACTGGGTCGTCGGAAGTCGTAGGGACGAATTCTTTTCGAAGGGTCTTCCGACTTCGCCGATTCAGCATCAATGGCCCCGGATGAAAGCGCCTGCAAAAGAGCATCAATTTCATTTTGGGTCAGAATCTCGGCCAAAGCGCCACCCCCGTTACGTTACAATAAAATCGGTGAAGAAAATATCAAGTACTTTTCCCTCCGGTAAAATAGCGTTGATAGCAGTAAGTATTTCGTTACGAAGGTTGCTATTTCCTTCTTTTTCCCTCAATTCTTCCGAAGTTTTCGTCCGGCAGATATTTATCACAATGTCCCGTATCTGAGCTTTTCGCTTCTCAACCTCTAATTGGGTCTTTTCGGTATCCAAGACCAATGTAAAATTGAGCCGGATGTATTTTTGTTTGAGGGGATCGGCCAGATTGACGACGATCTCTTCCCCCAAGGGCATTAAGTACTTGACTTCGGTCCCGGCGGTAACCTTTGTATACCGTTCTTTAACCGGCATGATTCTATAGATAAAAAACATCGTCGCACTAAACACCGCGGCAAAGAAGATCAAAAGACAGACGGTGATAGTGATGATAATCTGATTCGCTTTTCCGGTTTTTTCTGACATACTGATCCCACCTATAAATTATTCCTGGAGAGTAAGAGGATATCAACTCTCCGGTTACGTACACGATTTTCTTCGGAATCGTTGGCGGCAATCGGCCGGAATTCGGCATATCCGGTGGCACCCAAACGCCCCGGATCGATTCCCACTTCGTCAATGAGAAACCGGGTGACATTGGTCGCCCGCGAGGTGGAAAGCTCCCAGTTGGACGGGAAACTGGTGCTGCGGATCGGCAGGTCACAAGTGTGTCCCTCCACCCGGATGTCATGGTCGTCAACAGCCAGAACCCGGCCGACGCGGCGCAACAAATTACGTGCCTCCGGCCGTAACTGGGCCGAACCGATGTCAAAAAAGATCTTCTCCTTAAAACTGATGATCAGCCCCCGTTCCTCCTCGAAGATCTCTACCGCCGTCCCAACACCCTCTTCGGCCAGCATCGCCTCGATCTCTTGGTACACCTCTTGAAATTCGATGTCGATTGGTAAGGATATCTCAAAAGGCATTTCTTCACCTATCGGGTTGACCCCACCATACAAGAGACCAGGGGAGCCACTAAAAACCGACTTTAAAGAAGCGGTCACCTGTTCGTATTTATCAGAACTCACCGTCGACATGGAAAACAAAAGGACAAAAAAGCACATCAGGAGGGTAACAAGATCCGAATAGGTGGTCATCCACGCCGGAGCTCCCGGTGGTCGCTCTTTCGGTTTTTTCTTATACATTGAGCCCTACTCCTTCTGCCCGGTCTCTCCCCACATTATCACGTCGTGCCGGTGGAAGGAAGGATTTAAGTTTTTCTTCAACAATCCGCGGGTTTTCCCCTGCTTGTACCGAGAGGATTCCCTCCACCATCACCTGTCGGATCATAACCTCCTCCTGGCTTCTAATGCCTAATTTGGCGGCAATCGGGTTGAAAATGAAGTAGGCCAAGAGGGCCCCGTATAATGTCGTCAAAAGAGCTACTGCCATCCCCGGCCCAACCGCACTCGGATCATCCAACCGCGACAACATTTGAATTAAACCGATCACCGTCCCAATCAAACCAAAAGACGGGGCCAGGCTTCCCCAAGCTTCCCAGAAACCCTTGTTTTCGTTATGGCGCTCTTCAAGAAAACCGATCTCAATCTCCAAAATATTCTTCACCAGCTCCGGATCGGTTCCGTCCACCACAAGCTGAATCCCTTTTTTCAAAAATTCATCGGACGAACTGGCAATCTCGTCTTCCAGGGCTAACAGCCCTTCCCGCCTTGCTTTTTCGGCGTAACGGACCAGTGTATTGATGATCTCTTCCAACGAAAAGGTCCGTGCAAAAAAGGCCCAACGTACACTTTTGAACGCCTTTGTAAACTGGTCCAGCGGGAAATTGATCAACATCGCCGCCAGGGAGCCCCCAACGGTGATATAAATCGAATTTAAATCAAAAAACCCCACTAATGTACTGAGACTCCCCCCGGAACAACCAAGGAGAATCAAGATGGTACCTCCAACCAAACCGATGATCGTTGCCAGATCCATCACTGCTCACCTCAATTCTCTGTTGAAACCCATTCCCGGCCGCCTTCACCCAGCCGCCGGCGGTAGGAGATTATCATTTCCCCGATCTCCGTAGCACTTTCCTTAACTACAATCTTTTTTCCAGTGACAAGAGAAATCACGGTATCCGGCGTTTCTTCAATAACCTCGACCAGGTGGGGATTGACCCAAAATTCTTCACCACTGAACCGGGTTACTTTAATCAATGCCGATCCCACCTTTCAACAAACAAATATGAGTGGTGAGGGGGTGTGCTTTTACCCCCTCACCCTAACTAACATTACCGTTTGAGGTTAACCAACTCTTGTAACATCTCATCGGAAGTCGTGATAATCCGCGAGTTCGCCTGGAATCCCCGTTGCGTCACGATCATATCTGTAAACTCCTGCGAAAGATCGACGTTGGACATCTCCAAGGCTCCCGGGGTCACCGTCCCCGCACCGCCGATCCCCGAAATGTTGATCTGCGCTT
>DUQQ01000042.1 GCA_012837705.1 Hydrogenispora sp. | reverse complement strand
TTACAAGGCGGGACCGTGGGCGGAGGCGGAACCTTGAATTGGTTCAACAAGGAGTTTGGCTATTGCCGGCAGCAGGCTGAAAAGGAAAGTAATAAAAATACTTTTGAACTAATGAGCGAAGCTGCCGCCACGGTCGTGCCGGGTGCAGATGGGCTAATTTTCTTGCCGTATATGGCTGGTGAGCGTTCACCTATTTGGGATAGCAAAGCGCGGGGCGTGTTCTTTGGACTGTCTTATGATAAAACCCGCGCCCACCTGATCCGGGCCATGATGGAAGGGGTCGGGTTTTCTTTGCGACATAATCTAAAGACGGCCGAAGAAGTCAATGCTTATGTCGATGAATTAATCAGCGTGGGGGGGGCGGCGAACAGCCGGGTTTGGACCCAGATTAAAGCCGATATTACCGGAAAAACAATACACGTACCGTTGTCGGATCAGGCAACGACTTTAGGTGCAGCGTTGCTGGCCGGGGTGGGTACCGGAGTGTATCCTAATTTTACGGAAGCAGTGCAAAAAACCGTTCAGATCCAAAGAACCCATCACCCATCCCTTGAGAATCACGCCTTTTATGATCGGTTTTACCAGCTTTATTTAGAGTTGTATCAACAACTGCGGGATAGCTTCGGTGCACTTGCCCGGATCACTAATCAATAAAAGCCATTACAGGAGGGAGAGCATGAAAGCAGCAGTATTATATGCCGCCCAAGATTTGCGTTATACCGATTTTGAAACACCGCGGATCAATGAGCATGAGATCTTGGTCAGGGTGAAGGCGAGTGGGATCTGCGGTTCCGATCTGCCGCGCGTCTTGGGAAACGGAGCTCATTACTATCCGATTATCCTGGGGCATGAGTTTTCTGGTGAAGTGGTCGAGGTGGGTCCGGCGGTAACCAACGTCAAAGTGGGGGAACGGATTACCGGTGTTCCTTTGGTTCCATGTCTGAAGTGTTTCGATTGCCAAAAAGGTTGGTACGCCCAATGTAAAAACTACAGTTTTATTGGCTCCCGCGTTTTTGGTAGTTGGGCTGAATTTGTTAAATTACCAGCCATAAATGGAGTGAGATTGCCAGAAGGGGTTACATATGAGCAGGGTGCGCTCTTTGAACCGGCTACTGTGGCCTTGCATGGCCTGTTGGTGATGGGCTTCCGGGGAGGGACCGACGTGGCGATTGTAGGCTGTGGGACGATCGGCATGTTGGCGTTGCAATTTGCAAAGATCCTGGGAGCGAGGCGGATAACTGCTTTCGATCTTGACTCCAGAAAACTGGCGTTGGCGGAGAAATATGGTGCCAGTGCGTGTATCAATACGGGTGATCCCGATTTCAAACGGCAGATTCTAGACTTAACCGCCGGGCGGGGGTTTGAAATGGTTGTGGAGAGCGCTGGGGTTGAGTTCACCGAGAAGTTAAGTTTGGATATCGCCGGAAATAAAGGGCATGTCATGTTTATTGGCACTCCTGCCAAACCCATTACTTTGACTCCCGGCGAGTTTGAAAATATTAATCGCAAAGAATTAACCGTTCGCGGTTCATGGATGTCATATTCGCCGCCCTTCCCAGGTAAGGAATGGGAGTTGACCGGTTATTATTTGCAACAGGGTCTGCTCCGGGTTGATGAATTAATTGACCGGGTTATCCCCCTTTCCGAAATCAATGCGGCGTTTGCGGATTTAGCCGTGCCCGGTAAGGTGAACGGGAAAATTCTCTTGAAAGGATAATTAATCCGCCCGGGGCCGCTGGTGTGGCCCCATAGGGGGTAAAAAGGAGGTGCGACAAAAAGAAGACAAGATTACCATTTTTATTGGTGGATAAGTTTAGTGATAATCCCCCCTCGAGAGGAGCTTTCAGGAGCAGGGGAAACTGGTGGGGATTGAATAATGCAAAGGAGGAGTATTGATGGGTAACTTAGGTCCATTTACGGCAGTCGATGGAGTTGATCCGCAGAAAGTCCCGAAACGAAGAGTTTATACCGGAGCCCAAATCCCTGCGGTTGGCTTAGGAACTTACGGTTCCGACCGTTTTAGCGCGGAGCAGATTGCCGAAGCCGTCAGGGGTGCGATCGCGGTTGGTTACCGCCATATTGACTGCGCCTCTGTTTACGGCAACGAGCATTTAATTGGTGAAGTTTTACAGGAGGCGATCCAGTCCGGGATTAAACGGGAAGAACTTTGGGTAACTTCAAAATTATGGAATGACATGCATGGTGACGGTGATGTGCTCATCTCCTGCGCCAAATCTTTGAAGGATTTACGCCTGGATTATCTGGACTTATACTTAGTCCACTGGCCGTTCCCCAATTATCATCCCCCTGGTGCTAGTGTGGACTCCCGTGATCCGCATGCCCGTCCCTATATTCATGAGGAATTCATGAAGGTATGGCGGCAGATGGAACGTCTGGTCGAGATGGGACTCGTCAAACATATCGGAACCTCAAACATGACCATTCCTAAACTCAAATTATTGTTACGGGATGCGAAAATCAAACCGGCATGTAATGAAATGGAGTTACATCCGCATTTTCAACAACCGGATTTGTTTAAGTTTGTGGTCGATAATGATATTGTCCCGATTGGCTTTTGCCCGATCGGTTCCCCAAACCGTCCGGACCGGGATAAAACGGAAACCGATACGGTGGACATTGAGGACCCGGTTATTGTCAAGATTGCCGAGCGTCATAAGGTCCATCCGGCGGTGATCTGTGTCAAGTGGGCGGTCCAACGGGGACAAATCCCGATTCCCTTTTCTATCCACCGTCCGGAGTACCTAAGCAACCTGAAGGCCGCAGTGACCGACCCCCTGACCGATGAGGAGATGGAAGCGATCGCGAAGATCGATAAGAATTGCCGTCTGATCAAGGGGCAGGTTTTCCTATGGGAAGGAGCTAAAGGATGGGAAGATCTGTGGGATCTGGACGGTGAAATCGCGGGTTGGTAAGTTAACTTGAATTGGGGCAAGCCATTAATTCTTCAAGGAGGATCTCGATGCTAAAAGGGATACCGAAAATCATTTCCCCAGAATTACTGAAGGTTTTGATGGAAATGGGACATGGAGATGAACTGGTTATTGCGGACGGTAATTTTCCGGCTGCGGCGATTGCCCGCCGGATCATCAGGGCCGACGGGCATAGTACAGTGGAATTACTCGATGCCATCCTGAAGTTTTTCCCCCTTGATCAGTATGTCAAACATCCGGTAGCATTAATGCAAGTAGTGCCGGGGGATGATGTTGCAACCCCGATCTGGGATGAATACCGGGCCATTGTGACAAAACACTATCCAGCGGCTCCGGAATTTAAACATATCGAACGATTTGCTTTTTATGAAAGAGCGAAACAGGCCTATGCGGTGTTGGCTACTGGAGAATCAGCCCTCTATGCCAATGTAATTCTGAAAAAAGGGGTAGTCTCGGAGTAGAGGTTCAATCCCTAGGATGTTATTACAGCATAACTGCAGAATAACGAAGAGCATTGACTTTTTTTGAACCATATGTTAAAATAGGGTAAATGGAACGTTTCGCGATAATAATTAAAACATACAAATAACGTTTTTATCATGCGATAAATTATTCTGTAGTGAGCAGAGGGAGGTGA
>DUQQ01000013.1 GCA_012837705.1 Hydrogenispora sp. | reverse complement strand
GAGAAAGCGGTTGGTGTTGATATCGAAAAGGGGAAAGAGGTCGGTAACAAGTGAGTACGGGAAAAATTATCAGAGTGGCCGGGCCTTTAGTTGAGGCTGAAGGTATACCGGGCGCGAAGATGTTTGATGTGGTCCGGGTCGGTCACGAACGGTTAATCGGAGAGATTATCGAACTCCGTGGGGAAGTGGCCTCGATTCAGGTCTACGAAGACACGAGTATGATTGGCCCCGGTGCACCGGTGGTCTCTACTGGTCTGCCGTTAAGCGTGGAGTTGGGGCCCGGGCTGATTAGTTCGATTTACGATGGAATCCAGCGTCCGCTTGATGTTTTGGCCTTGCAAGGGAACCGCTTAGCCCGGGGGATTGAGGTCCCCGGACTGGCGCGGGATAAGAAGTGGGGCTTTACCCCGCGGCTGGCGGTGGGCAATGAAGTTGAACCCGGTGATGTCATTGGTGTTGTCCAGGAGAACGTCGTTGTAGAGCACCGGATCTTGGTTCCGCCGGGGGTAAAAGGGAAAATCGCCAAGATCGAAGAGGGTGAATTTACGGTTGACGAGACGATCGCCGTGATTGAGACCGAATCAGGGCCGCGGGAATTGACGATGATGCAACGGTGGCCGGTTCGTCGCTCCCGTCCTTACCGGGAGAAGCTGGCGCCGGACCGGATTATGACAACCGGACAGCGGATTATCGATACCTTCTTCCCGATTGCCCGGGGCGGGACGGCAGCAATTCCTGGCCCCTTTGGGAGCGGAAAAACGGTGGTCCAACACCAGTTGGCCAAGTGGTCCGATGCCGACATCATCGTGTACGTGGGCTGCGGTGAACGGGGTAACGAGATGACCGACGTGCTAACAGAGTTTCCGCAGCTGCGGGATGCCCGGACCGGCGAAGACTTGATGAAGCGGACCGTTCTTGTCGCCAACACCTCTGACATGCCGGTGGCGGCGCGGGAGGCTTCGATTTATACCGGGATTACCATTGCGGAGTATTTCCGCGACATGGGGTATAACGTGGCGATTATGGCCGACTCCACTTCCCGTTGGGCCGAGGCGCTCCGGGAAATTTCGGGCCGCTTGGAAGAAATGCCGGGCGAAGAAGGTTATCCGGCCTATTTAGGTTCACGACTGGCCGAATTCTATGAACGGGCGGGGCGTACCCGTTGTCTGGGACAGGACGCGCGGGAAGGCTCAATTACAGCAATCGGTGCTGTTTCACCGCCGGGGGGCGACCTCTCCGAACCGGTGACGCAGAACACCCTCCGGGTGGTCAAAGTTTACTGGGGATTGGATTCTACGCTTGCCTATCGCCGCCACTTCCCGGCGATCAACTGGTTGTTAAGTTATTCCTTATATAACGAACGGTTGGATGAATATTTCCGCACCGAGATCGGGGAAGAATGGGTTAATCTCCGCCGCCGGGCGATGCGCATCCTCCAGCAGGAAGCCGAACTGGAAGAGATCGTGCGCTTAGTCGGGGTTGACGCCCTTTCACCGCGGGATCAGTTGACGATGGAAGTCGCCCGCTCGATCCGGGAAGACTACCTCCATCAAAACGCCTTCCATGAAATTGATACCTATACCTCCCTCAATAAGCAGCTGGCGCTCCTCAGGATCGTCCTCACCTTTGCCGATGTGGGCCTGGCTTTATTGGAGAA
Organism: Hydrogenispora sp.; assembly: GCA_012837705.1. Taxonomy (GTDB): domain Bacteria; phylum Bacillota; class UBA4882; order UBA10575; family UBA10575; genus Capillibacterium. The sequence goes on along the minus strand of DUQQ01000013.1, from coordinate 9,540 downwards.
AGGAATCGAGATCCAGGAAATTCTCGCTTTAAAGATCCGGGAACGGATTGCCCAGGCTAAATTTATCCCTGAGGACAAGACGGAGGAATTTACTAAGCTACAGACCGATCTCGAACAACTGGCAAAAGACACCGAGCTTGCCGGGGAGGTGCTTTAGATGTTGAAAGAATACCGTACCGTACGGGAAGTCGTCGGTCCGCTTATGTTGGTAGAAAAGGTGACCGACGCCAATTTTGAAGAGCTGGTCGAGATTCAGCTGGCCAGTGGCGAGATCCGGCGGGGACGGGTCTTGGAGATTAATAAAGATAAAGCCCTAGTCCAACTCTTTGAAGGGTCGACCGGCTTAAATCTACACGATAGTCGCGTCCGGTTTTTAGGGCGCAGTATTGAACTGGGGGTGGCCCCGGACATCCTCGGGCGGGTCTTTGACGGGATGGGACGGCCGAAGGATAAGGGCGCGCCGATCATTCCCGAAATGAAACTGGACATTGACGGGACCCCGATCAATCCGTACACCAGGAATTACCCGTCCGAATTTATTCAGACGGGGATTTCGGCGATCGACGGGCTGAATACGCTAGTGCGCGGGCAGAAACTACCGATCTTTTCGGCTTCCGGGTTGCCCCATGCCCAGCTGGCGGCACAGATCGCCCGCCAAGCAAGGGTGCGTGGTCAAGGGGAACGCTTTGCCGTTGTCTTCGGTGCGATGGGGATCACCTTTGAAGAGGCCGACTACTTTATCAGTGACTTCCGGCGGACCGGCGCCATTGAACGGGCGGTTCTCTTTATGAACCTGGCCAATGATCCGGCCATTGAGCGGATCTCCACTCCCCGTATGGCCTTGACTGCCGCCGAATACCTCGCTTTTGAGCTTGGAATGCACGTGTTGGTGATCTTGACTGACATGACCAACTATGCCGAAGCACTCCGGGAAGTATCGGCGGCGCGGAAAGAAGTGCCGGGGCGGCGGGGTTATCCGGGTTACCTCTACACCGATCTGGCGACGATTTACGAACGGGCGGGCCGGATCAAGGGGAGTGACGGTTCGATCACGATGATTCCGATTCTGACGATGCCGGAGGATGATAAAACCCATCCCATTCCCGACTTGACCGGTTATATTACGGAAGGCCAGATTATCCTCAGCCGTGAACTCCACCGGAAGGGAATCTACCCCCCCATTGATGTGTTGCCTTCGCTTTCGCGTTTGAAGGACAAAGGGATTGGTGCGGGTAAGACCCGTGAAGACCATGCGGATACCATGAACCAGCTCTTTGCCGCTTACGCCCGGGGGAAAGAGGCCAAAGACTTGGCGGTTATCTTAGGTGAAGCCGCTCTTACGGATTTGGATAAGAAGTTTGCTGCTTTTGCCGATGAGTTTGAGGACCGCTATGTACGGCAAGGGTTTGAGGAAAACCGGAGTATTGAAGAGACGCTTGACCTCGGGTGGGAACTGTTGAGCCTCATCCCACGGGGTGAATTGAAACGGATTCGCCAAGAGTATCTCGATAAATACCTCCCGAAAGCGCAGGTTAGAGAATAATCTACTACTTCAGGCCTTGGGGGTGATCGATTGGAGATCCGGGTGAACCCAACTCGGATGGAGTTGACACGGCTAAAGAAGCGGTTGGCTACGGCGGTACGCGGCCACAAACTGCTCAAAGATAAGCTGGATGAACTGATGAAAAACTTCTTCGATCTGGTCGAAGAAAACCGGAACCTACGCCAAAAGGTGGAGGAGAATTTGGATACGGCCCTTGGTGGGATGGCCATGGCGCGGGCCGTCATCTCCCGGTCGGTTTTGGAAGCGGCGATTACTACTTCCCGGGGGGAAGCGGCTTTGCAAGCGGCGACCACTTCCCGGATGGGGGTGGAAGTGCCCCTCTTTCAACTGGAGATGACGCCTGCCTTAGGTAACGGTTTTGGTATGACCGAGACCTCGGCCGAGTTTGATGAGGCCATTGACCTTCTGGCCAATAGTTTTCAGTCCATGATCGAACTGGCCCAGGTGGAGAAGACTGTTGAACTGATGGCGGCCGAGATCGAACGGACCCGCCGCCGGGTGAACGCCTTGGAGTATGTCCTCATCCCGCAGTTGCAGGACCAGATTAAGTACATCACCATGAAGCTGGATGAGAATGAACGGGCCAACTTAACCCGGTTGATGAAGGTCAAGGATATCGTGCGGAACAAGTAGTAAAAAAGCCTTGGTTTCAAAAGAGGAACCAAGGCTTTTTTGGTAAAAAGGACGATGAGGTTAGGTTTTAAGAGCGGGTTTTATTGAGATGCGCTTTAATCTCAGGGATACTTAGCCCTTGTTTTTTTAAAGCTTGGATTTCTTCAATGCGGGCAATCGTCATTACTTACTACTTATTATTTATGATAAACTACGAAATTTTAACTGTTAAGTTTTAGGGCGGCTTTGGGGCTTTTGGATTTGGACGTAGGGAGTCTGGTGGTCTGGTATTTTAAGTGTAGGTCCTGACTGCAAAATCATGTAAAAGATGTGAATTATTAAACAATAAGCCTTGAAACGAGAAATACCTCGTGGTAATATATGGTGGTGGTAATTAATTCCTGGTTAAACCGGTTAAACGTTAATTGAAATAAGATGTCGGCATTTCCAAGACATAACCGCTACAATGAATTGGTAGACTTTGATTGAAAGTGGGAAGAATAAAACATGAAAAAAGTGGTTTTTATTGTTCTAATTTTGATCTTAGTACTAACTTGTGGCGTTTCGGTGCTTGCCGGTGAAACTGGGAACAATCAGTTGTTGGCGGAGGGGATTCTAGAAAGGTACTCTGGTCGCGGCTTTGTTCCCGAGTTGGCCTACCTCCCCCAGGCCTACCTTATCCTGGAGGAGGCTTTAATTTCGGACCCAAATGATCACAACGCCCAAGGACTTATGGCGGAGTACCTTATTCAGGCTTCTGAATTGTTCGGGCATCATCCCAAAAAGGCCATTAAAATCCTGGAGAACTTGCCTTTCACTGGAGACGAAGAACTGGACGCACTCACTACATGCCACCTAGGAAGGGCTTACTACCTTGATGGACAAAGAGAAAAAGCATTGTCTACCTTGATAAAATTCCTTACCATCTACGAAAACAACGAGGCGGTTACGACCGAGTTGGCCAAGAACCTGGCAAAAGAGGAACAAGCTTTCCAGGCAAGTTTCTACCCGATTCTTCCTTTTGATGAATTGGTGTTAGGGATTGGCGTGACTGCTAAATACAAACAAATTTCCCCTAATATCAGTGGTTCTTATGAGATAGAACGTAATCTTTTCTATTATAGTCTGTCGGGCAATTATACAATTAGCCCCCTCACCTGGGTTGAACTAGGTTATTTTCGGGAAAACAATCCATTACATCCCGGCTACCATTACCGAGATGGGATTAGGACTCAGTTTACATACAATAACTGTTTGGGCAGCTATTTTGATGTGGCGCTTTTCGGTGGGGAAATCGGACGCGGTGATAAAGAGAAAGAACCGGTTAATACCAAACTGGTCGCAATTTGTGCCGAGAAATATCTTCATGATGATTGGGGAAAAAATCTCAGTTGTAGTTTCAGTGCGGCTTTTGGTACAGTGGAAAAAGAAAACTACCAAGTCTACAGGCTGAGGCTGCCGGCTCGTTACCGTAACTATCGCGGTCTGCTTGCTTTGGGGTATATTAACCAGGGTGAAGCAATCGCCATGCATTTTGAGAACGAGGTGCGGGGGTATAGGTCCGATGATCGACACGGAGCGATCCTTCTCTTGCTTTCTCTCGAAAGGAGTTTTCGTCTTTTTCGCTACTCCCAGAAGCCATTCTTAGGTGCACTACAGTGGCGAGTCTTTACCGACTGGGGTACCGTTTATAATGACAAGGCTGATTTTTCTCTCCAAAAAAGTGTGGGAGCGGGTATCTTTTATAATACGCCCTTGTTTGATCTCTGTTTAGATCTGGCCTTTACGGAAGAAGGGGTGGAACCCGTCTTTGAGCTTGTTGGAAAGGTATTTTAAACGGCACGGTTTGTATTATCGATTGACAAACCAGTGCTGTTAAAATAATATAGATACACCATTTCATTCCAAGAACACCAAAAATTATTGGAGGGATTTACATGAAACATTGGTCTGGAATTTTACTTGTTGCGGTCTTTATCTGTGTACTATCCGCCCCTGCTTTTGCCCGGGATGAAGTGCTGGTTGGCGGGCCGATTGAACACGGTGGTTATGGTGGTCCGTCGCTGAAAGTTGGACCGGTCATGGATAAAGCCAGGTTTTTTATCGGTGGCTATGGTGGTTGGTATATCAATCATACTTTTATGATTGGTGGCGGTGGTTACGGCCTGATCAATGAGGTGAAAGCGCCGGTGTCTGGCAAGCAGGGGGAAAAGCTCTATTTCGAGATGGGCTATGGGGGGCTGGTCCTTGAATACGTGAACAAATCCCACCGACTGGTGCACTTTACCATTAATACGTTGCTTGGCGGGGGTGGGATCCAATACAGAAGTAGTGAAGATTGGCCTTTTAATTACAAGGATGATTCCTTTTTCATTGTTGAGCCCTGCATTTGTGTAGAACTAAATATTACAACCCATTTTCGGATGGGTTTGGGTGTCGGCTACCGGTATATTGATGGTGTTGATCTACCGGGAATTACCGACGAGGACCTCACAGGTGTCGTTGCTAACTTTGACCTGAAATTTGGGTCGTTTTAGTTATATAAAGGAAACCTAGAGCGATAATGGTTTAAAATTACGAAGCAGAGGCTTGCGGTTTTATGGAACGGATCTTAAAGTCCCATCGGTGGTGCTGGCGTTAGCCAGTGTGGGCGAATCTAAATACCAGGTACAGATGGGACGCCACTGGCACTCCCCACAGATCTTGGCCCGTTGGGCACGGGTTTGGAAGGCGGTATTTATCTGCGCCAAAAGGGATGCCGCTTTGGCAATGTGGTTTGGTTTTATCCCCGTATATTTTAGGATCGTTAAGTCAAACATTTCCATCAGGCGATGGGCCCCCGGATCCTTTCGGCATTCCGCCTTCTGGCAATGGGGACACCCAGCACAGACGGCATCGCATGTGGTAACCACCTCGATGAGCAGCGCGGGGTGGTTTTTTATTTCTGCTACGATCCCCCGTAAATGCTCGACAAAAGCGTCATTATAACCATAACCCTGAAATCCTTGCAGACAGAGGAGATGATGGGCCCGGATTTTTAACGGAGATGCCATTTCGCTTTACCTCCTTTAGGATAGGATAACGTAGAGAAAGACAAGCAGGCAAAGGGCCAAGATGAGCCAGTCGCACTTGTTGCTTTTAAAAACGGCTCTGGTCCGTAATTCGGAATAACCCCGTGCTTCCATGGCTTCGACGATCTGATCGGTACGGCGCAGGGTCTGCTCGAGAAAGGGAAAAACGGCAAAGTAAAGGCGCTTGATGGGGTTCTTCCGCAGTTCGATACAGCGCGCCTTTTGGGCGGTCATCATCTCAGCAAACTGGTCAAAGAGCACGGGGATCAAGACAAAAGTGAGACTGACCATAGTGGCAATTCTTGTCTCCGGGACAAAAGGAACCGGGCGTAAAAACCATTCGATTACATTCCCAAATGTTCTTATGGATGTGGTGCCGGTGACAACCACACAGACCAGAAGGATGTTGATCAACCGACCAGCAAAGCGTAGACCGGTGACAACGCCCTGCCGTGAAAGGCCAGGGAGCGGCAGGTTGGGTATGGGGTCTCCGGGTATAGTGTAGGCGTTAATGCTGATGACAAGTAAAATTATGAGGCCAAAAAACTTCAGTTCCTTGAACAAAGCCGTCCAAGGGAGTTTGGCGGTCCGTAAAGCAACAAGGAGCAGACAAAATAGTAGTAAATAATGGTGTAATGCGGGGGCAAAACTCGCCGACAAACTAATGAGCAGCATACAGACGAGCTTTAAACGCCCATCCATGCGGTGTAACACGGTATCCCGGTGTATATAATGGAAAAAGGTTATTTCAGCCATGACATCTCCTTAACCTCCTCGCCCTTTCGTAGGGGCATGCGTACCCCGTACCTTTCCGAACGGTAAACGACCGCTTCCGGTTTACCGTCCTCCACCAAATGCCCTTTATAGATGATGACCAAGCGATCAGCATGGGCCAGCACCTTTTCCAGCTCATGGGTGATCAACAGGATGGTATGGCCCATGGCATGGAGGTGTAAAATCTGCTGCAAGACTTGGACCACTCCGGGATAGTCGAGGCCGGTAAAGGGTTCATCAAAGATGATGATCTTCGGCTTCATGGCGAGGATTCCGGCAATGGCTAGTTTACGCTTTTGCCCGCCCGAAAGGACGTGGGGATTTTGGCGGGAAAAAGGGCTTAAACCGACTACTTCCAAGGAAGCTTTGACTACTGTTTCGACCTGAGTGGGGGGAAGATTAAGATTTTCCGGACCAAAAGCAACGTCTTCGGCAACGGTTTGTCCAACAAACTGCCGGTCGGGGTCTTGAAAGACCAATCCGACTTTTTTTCTGGCGTTAACAATATTCTTGCATATGGGTTGACCCTCGATTAGCACTTGACCCTTGGTCGGTTGTAGTAAACCGTTAAGGTGGCGGGCCAGAACCGTTTTCCCCGAGCCGTTTGCCCCGGCGATGATCACAAATTCACCGGCATAAATCTTTAAATTAATATTTTCGATGGCGACGGTACCATCGGGAAAAACATGGGTTAAATTTTGTGTCTCGATAAGTGGCATCTTCCTCTGTCTCCACCTTCTTCTTTATTGTCCAAAAGTAGCAACCGAACCATGTTGGAAACGGGGGAGTAGAACACGGGCCAAAGTTGTGGCGACGATGATCTTGATGATGGTGCCTGGAATAAAGGGAATAAGTCCGGCGGTGAAAGCGGCGCCCCAACCAAGATGCAGTACGCCTTTTAACCATGGAACACCAACACTGTAAAGGAGGATATTACCGACAATTAAAGCAAGGCTTACCCTGATCAGGGAGGGTTTTCTTTTGCCCGTAATAAAACCAACGGCGGTAACCATTAACATATATCCCAGTAAAAATCCGCCCGTTGGGCCCAGCAGGATAGCCAGGCCGGAGGTACCGCTGGCAAAGACGGGGAGCCCTAGGGCACCCAAGGAAAGATAAAGTGCCACACTGGTCAATCCCCATTTAAGCCCGAGAAAAAGTCCGCTTAGCATCACAAAGAAATCCGCCAAGACGATGGGGACCGGTCCGACCGGAAGCGGAACACTTATGTATCCGCCAATGATGATCAGCGCGGTAAACAGTGCGACGTGGACAGTCATCCGTAGATTGAGCTTTACCGCATTGGCCTCCCGTGGCGTTGGTGTCGGTTTAAACGCTTGTTTTTGACCCATTACAAAATCGCCCCCTAATTTACATCAAAATTATAAATTATTATGGTCTATTTTCTCCTAATTGTCAACCTATAAATTATTAGAGGTTGACAATTAAAGTTATCGGCCTTGACGGGGGCGATAAAACATAAGCCCCGACGAACGACGGGTTTACTTCCCGCGGTGGTCGGGGCTTTAATCCTTTGTTGGATTATTCTCTTCATCTTGAGAAGCTGAAAGAGCAGACCATTTTAAGCTAGAGGGGTTAAATAAAGGAAAAACCCCAGGCATATTGCCTAGGGCTTAAAATCTTTAAATGGTCGGGGCGACAAGATTTGAACTTGCGACCTTTCGGTCCCGAACCGAACGCTCTACCAAGCTGAGCCACGCCCCGGAAGTCTTATATTAATATACCAAAGCTTTGGCAAAATGTCAAAGGAAATTATTTTAATAATGGATCTCCTAATTGAAAAAGTAACTGACGGATGGAAAAAGAAAAATTCACTCCTTTTGAGACTGATCGGTGCCTGCCGGCCTACCGAAGCAAGGAGTTTGCCGGAACGATCTTGCCACTATAACTCAACAAAGAGAGAAGGACGGAAGGATTTACCGGTTCCATCGCGAAAGAAAAAATATGGCAATTTAGGCCTTTTCTAGCCAATACGAGTCGAAGATGGTGATTTGTTTTGCACATTACATTTTTGGGCGCGGCGCGGATGGTTACCGGATCTTGTTATTACTTAGAAACGGAGAAGAGCAAGTTTTTGGTCGATTGCGGCTTGTTCCAAGGATCCTCGGAAGAACGGGATTTGAACGACCGGTCTTTCCCCTTTAATCCGGCCGATTTAGATTTTGTTCTGCTTACCCACGCCCATATTGACCATTCCGGATACCTCCCTAAGCTTTGTCAGATGGGTTTTCGTGGGCGGATTATCGCGACACAAGCAACCACCGATTTATGTCAGATAATGCTTCCCGATTCGGGGCATATTCAAGAGATGGAAGCGGAATGGCATAACCGAAAGCGGGTCCGCCAAGGGGCGCCGCCGATCGAGCCTTTATATACCGTCTATGACGCCCAGGCTGCGTTGAAATACTTTTACCCGGTCCATTACGGGGAAGCGATTGAAGCGGGTGAGGGTGTAACGGTGCGCTTTCGTGACGCCGGTCATATTCTGGGCTCCGCCATCTTGGAAATCTGGGTCCAAGAAGGCGACAAACGCATTAAACTGGTCTTTACCGGCGATATTGGCCAGTATAATCAGCCAATTGTGCGTGATCCGGCTTTAATTGAGGCGGCCGACTATATAATTATGGAATCAACCTACGGTAACCGCCATCACATTAACCATGAAGACCGGACCGAACGGCTGGCGGAGGCCGTAAACCGAGCAGTGCAGGCGGGAGGAAAACTGATCATCCCTTCTTTTGCCGTCGGCCGGACCCAGGATATTCTCTACCATTTGAAACAGCTGCGGATGGCAGGCGAGATTCCCCGTAATATCCCGGTATATATCGATAGCCCAATGGCGGTTTCGGCCACGGAAACTTTCCGGCGTAACTCCCAGTATTTCGACGAAGAAACCTACCAACTCCTCCGGAAAGGAGTAAATCCCTTCGAGTTTGCTGGCCTCCGTTTTGTACGGACGACAGAAGAATCAAAACGTTTAAACGAAATGGACGGACAACAGATTATTATCTCCGCCAGCGGCATGTGTGAAGCGGGGCGGATCTTGCACCATCTGCGCCATAATCTTTGGCGTCCGGAGACGCATGTCTTGTTTGTAGGGTACCAGGCGGAGGGGACCTTAGGAAGAAGGTTGCTGGACGGGGCGAAAGCGGTGAAAATCTTCGGTGAGGAGATTCTCGTGAAGGCACAGATCCTGAAGATCGAAGGGTTCTCTGCCCACGCGGATCAAGAAGAGATGCTACGCTGGTTACGGGGCTTTGTCCAAAAGCCGACTGCTGTATTTCTCGTCCACGGGGATGCGGATGTTTTACCGGTGTGGGAACAGAAAATTCGGGAAACACTGAACTTGACCACAATCATCCCTGAGCTAGGTCAGCGTTTTGATCTGGCGGAGACGGCCACGGAAGAAAGAAGTATAATTACCATCCCCAACTCCCAGGAGCAACTACGGCAGCTTCTGCTCATGTTGGACGAGAAGTATCTGGATTTTCGTGGACG
>DUQQ01000002.1 GCA_012837705.1 Hydrogenispora sp. | reverse complement strand
GTTTCTTGGAGTATCTCCAGTACTATTTTGCTTTTGAATTCCGCTGAGTATTGATTTCTCTTTTTCATGCTTCCATTATAACTTACTTTTTTATTTTTGTGTCTCACACTATGGGAGCATTATAAAAAAACCAGCTGATAGATCGATAAATATCGGATAAATGAGATTCTGGACATCAGAAGGAAAAACGTATGTAAAAGAGGTTTGTGGCCGTTTAAGTAAGACAGTTAATGAGGATAGTAAAAGAGGCAAATGTGAACATTTGCCTCTTCTCTTTATTAAGAAAAACAACAAGATCCTGGCTTGAGACTCTCGTCTGTTGGTATGTATAGAATCATAGTTTGTTATGTTGTTTTAATACCCAAAGTGCAGCCGCGATTTCATCAGGCCCTTTACATAACGATTTTGCTGTACTCAGGCTGGTCCAGGAAGAACCGTTCGGTTTTTCTATAGTGCTGCCGTTGAGCCAGCCAAGGGTATGGTTGGCGGTATCCTCAATCCTCCATTTACTGCCTTGCTTTTTAACAAAGGCAATGGTGTAACTTCCTTTTTCGATCCGGTAATCGCTACCGGAATAGTTTTTGGCATAACCCCAAGTACTTCCGTTTCTTTCGATCCTTTCGCCTTTACATTCAAATTCTGCGGCCAATACTATCCCCGTTATTACCAAGAGTAAAAGCAGACAAATCACAATAGGACGGCTTTTTTTCATAACCATGACCATAATCATAATCCTCCTTGCAAATAGTCAAAATTTAGAAAATCACACATTAATTATATTAGAGCTGAAGAGTTATGTCAACATTGTTAATAAACAGATGAACTCCGGAAGGGCGGATCTTCGGTGGTTTCATCGGTGACTATAGTTATGTATTTTATTTATGTCACGACTTTCTCCGCCGCTGGCCCCAAGCGTTTACTGTGGGTGATAAATCAAAACAATTACGAACGGGGTGTCTTGTATTACTGAAACGAATCTGTTTATCCCGATGCTCACCCCTGTGGCGGTTGCGAACAGGTAACCACCAAATTCAAAAAACCTACCTGCTCTCGTTTTTGGATTGGAAGAAACCTGCTAAACTTTATTTTTTACCTTCCACTCCCGCCAGTACGCGCGCAGGAACTCTTGGGTCACCGGTTGGGAATAGTCGGTAAGCAACCGCTGATACTCGTCGTCAAATTGCTGATAATCATGGGGCGCGAGGCTTTTTCGCAAGCGTCTTTCCTATTTGGTGTTGTAACGCTAAAGAACCCCGAATGCGATTTGAATATGGTCATATTATGACAAATAAGCTTGACACCGCTTGGAATTAATATTATATTAATATTAGGCATATTTAGGTAAACCGCATAATATAAATATAGTGGAGATGAGGAGACCATACCAAGGGGCCTTTCTTTGTCAAAAGGAAGAGAGGTTACGGTATGGTTTTTTTCTGGCAATGACCGGTCATAGCCGAAGAAGGGGGTGAAAGCGGGAGCCGATTTAACGGGGAGGAAAGGCCGTAGGAAACGTGGGATGTAATGTTGTAGAGCGAAGAAAAAATAAGCAAGAAGGTCTGGTGTGTAAAATGTATTACAGTGCTCAGACCGAGGTGTTTTTTCGGAATCCGATCATCGCGGCGGTACGGGACAGTAAGTTCTTACCAGAGGCGCTCAACAGTGAAGCAACTTCGATCTTTCTCTTGACGGGAAGCCTCTTGGACATCGATAAGATCGTCAAGATATGTAAAGAAAAGCATAAATACGTTTTTATCCATACCGATTTAGTGGAAGGGCTGGGGAATGATCATGGCGGGATTAAATATATTGCGGAGAGGGTTAAACCCGATGGCATCATTTCGACCCGTAATAGTGTGATTAAAACCGCCAAAGAATTAGGGCTTTATACCATCCAACGGTATTTTTGCGTGGATTCCCTGGCCATCCATACCGGCATCAAATCAATTGAGCAAAACAACCCCGATGCCGTGGAAATTTTACCCGGCGTCATCCCCAGAGTGGTTAAACTGATTGCGGCGCAGATCAGAAAGCCGGTCATTACCGGAGGAATGGTCGCTTATAAGGAGGATGTTTTGGCCTCGTTGCAATCGGGGGCGGTTGCCGTCTCGACCAGTTGTTTGCAACTCTGGAATGCCTAAGTTTTCATGGGCGGTTAAGCGCTGTAACTGAATGAAAAATGGCGGGAGAAGAGGAGACCATGCCAACGTACTTCCTTTCCATGAACGAAAGGAAGACAGGGGGCATGGTCTTTTTGTTCAAGGGGGAGTCATGGAAGGGATCTTGGGTTTCTAAAATCACAAAACAGAGGGCGAAAGGGGGTGAAATGATGAGAAGTCTAGGCAGTTTTATCGGTGGGGCCATTGCCGGGATGTTTGTCTTCGGGATTTGGCCGGCGATGTGGCAAACCTACGGGGTCTTTGGCGGTTGGATCTCTGCTTTTATCATCATCAGTATCAGTTGGTATCTCTGCCATTATATTGGGGTGATCGATAACAAACCGGGGGCGGCCACCGTTGATATGGCGGTAGGGATTGCCATGTCCGGAACGGTCTCCGGGATGGTGAAACAAGGTTTACCCCTGGGCGCGGCGGTGCCGACCATTGTCCTCGCGGTCATCGGCGGGGCGCTTGGCGGGTTGGTTGCGGGGATGTTGAGTGAGGCGATTGCGCAGAAAGACAAATAAAGTGTTTCCCGTTTGACTGAAAACGAAAACCGGGGAAACGGAAAAGACCTTTGTTATTAAAAAAGGAACAGGAGGTGGGATTGATGTCGGGTGCTGCGATCTTTACGACCTTGGTGGGCGCTTTTGTCTTCCCTTTTTTGATCTGCATGTGCTGGGGTAAGTTGGTGGAGCAATACGGTCCAATGGGAGGGTGGATCGCCGCCGGGTTTATCGTCGGTACGATGTGGACGATTAACCATGCCCTGCCGGGGGTGGGGATTTCGACGGTGCAGACCGTGGTGAACAACCTGATGGTGCAGGGGGAAAACGCCCCTTGGGTTGATATGGCCTGGGCGGCCGGGTCTGGTGTCTATGTAAACTCCATTTATAACGGGGGAAAAGTAGGCAAATCCCTGCCTACGCTGATAGCGGTTATTCTTGGTGGTATCTTCGGTGGTGTTGTTTTAGGTGTCATCGGCCGGTAAAGGGAGGCCGGAGGGCAAAGGATGCTGAAGTGGGGAGGGGAATGCCTCGCGCCGTAGAAAGCTTTAGTATCCTTTAGCAATGAGGAAGAGGAGGAGAATGGTGAAGAAATATATTTTAGCTATGGACCAAGGGACGACCAGTTCCCGGGCGATCGTCTTTGACCATGACGGGAAAATCGTCGGTGCGAAAAACCAGGAGTTTGCGCAGATTTACCCCAAAGCCGGATGGGTCGAGCATGATCCGGCCGCGATCTGGAACAGCCAGGTGGAAGTCGCCCGGGACATCTTGGACATAACCGAGGTTGGTGCCGACCAAATTGCCGCTATCGGTATCACCAACCAACGGGAGACCACCCTGGTTTGGGATAAGAATACCGGTGAACCGGTTTATAACGCCATTGTCTGGCAGTGCCGGCGGACGGCGCCGATCTGTGATGAATTGAAGGCAAAGGGTTGGGAGGCGAAGATCCGGGAAAAGACGGGACTGGTGATCGACGCCTATTTCTCCGGGACAAAAATCAAATGGATCCTGGATAATGTGGCGGGTGCCCGCGCGCGGGCCGAACGCGGCGAACTGCTCTTTGGGAACGTTGATACGTGGTTGGTTTGGAAGCTGACCAAGGGGAAAGTCCATGTGACGGATTACTCCAATGCCTCCCGGACGATGCTCTTTAACATCCATGAGCTTGATTGGGATGAGGAGATCCTGTCCGAATTGGGGATTCCCCGGGCCATGTTACCGGCGGTGAAGCCATCCAGCCATGTTTACGGCTATACGGACCCGTCCATCTTTGGGCAGGAGATCCCCATCGCCGGGATTGCCGGGGACCAGCAAGCCGCCTTATTCGGCCAGGCCTGTTATGAACAGGGGATGGCCAAAAACACCTACGGAACCGGCTGTTTCTTGCTGATGAACACCGGCGAAAAGGCGGTTCCTTCGGAAAACGGCTTATTAACCACCATCGCCTGGGGCGTGGACGGGAAAGTCGAATATGCCTTGGAAGGCAGCGTCTTTATTGCCGGTGCCGTTGTGCAGTGGCTACGGGATGAACTTCAGATCATTACGAATGCGGCCGAAAGTGAAGACTATGCGACGCGTGTAGAGGACACCAACGGGGTCTATCTGGTTCCGGCCTTTGTGGGTTTGGGGGCACCGCACTGGGATATGTATGCCCGGGGGACGATGGTCGGCCTGACCAGGGGAACGAAGCGGGAGCATATCGTACGGGCCGCCTTGGAGTCGATCGCCTATCAAACCTGCGATGTACTAGAGGCGATGGAAAAAGACTCCGGAATCAAGCTTTCCACTTTGAAAGTGGACGGTGGTGCGGTCCGGAACAACTTCTTGATGCAGTTCCAAGCCGATATTCTTGGTGTACCGGTGGCACGGCCGGTGGTCAATGAGACGACCGCCCTAGGTGCCGCCTATTTAGCCGGTTTGGCTGTGGGCTACTGGTCAAGTAAGGAAGAGATCGCCCAAAAGTGGGCCGTCGACACCAACTTCCAGCCGCAAATGGATGCCGCCGCGAGGGAAAAACTCGCTGCCGGCTGGAAAAAGGCGGTCACGCGTGCTTTGAGCTGGGCGGAATAATTTAGCCAACAAATCAATAATGGGTGGAGTCATGAGAACCATGTCTTTGCATTATGCATTATTATGCGGTGAGATATGGTTCTCTTTTTTACACCACTCTGCGGAAAAAGGGGGACGTCAAATGTATGACGTTGTGGTCATTGGCGGCGGGGTTATCGGTTGCAGTATAGCGCGGGAATTGTCCCGCTATGCTTTGCGGGTTTGCGTTGTGGAGAAAGAAGCCGACGTCGGTTGCGGCACCTCAAAAGCAAACAGCGCGATTATCCATGCCGGTTACGACGCCGCGCCCGGAAGTTTAAAGGCCAAACTGAATGTTGAAGGTAATCCTTTATTCACCGAACTCTGTCAGGACTTGGCGGTTCCTTTTAAGCGTACCGGTTCAATCGTGGTCGCTTTGGATGAAAAAGAAGTCGCTGACCTCGAAGCGCTTTACGAAAGGGGAAGGAAGAACAGAGTCCCGGGGCTCCGGCTTCTGGACCAAACAGCGTTACGGGCTTTGGAACCGCACATTTCCGACCAAGCGGTGGCTGCCCTCTACGCCGAAACGGCCGGGATCATCTGTCCCTTCACTTTGACAATCGCCTTGGCGGAGAATGCCTATGCCAATGGGGTTGAGTTTTTCTTTAACGCGGAGGTGAAAAAGGTCTATGCCCTGCGGCCGGGTGCCCCGCGCTTCCTGGTCAAAACCGACCACCTCTGTCTTGAAACAAGATACATTGTGAATGCCGCCGGGGTGCACGCCGACAATATTAGCCGTCTGGCGGGGGGCGATTCCTTTTACCTTACGCCCCGGCGGGGGGAATATTGCCTTTTAGATAAAGACCAGGGCAGTCTGGCCCGGACCGTAATTTTCCAGGTGCCAACCAAAATGGGGAAAGGGGTTCTGGTGGCGCCGACCATCGAAGGCAACCTCTTGATTGGCCCCAATGCCCATAACATCGAGGATAAGGAAGATACGGGCACGACCGCGGCAGGGCTGGCTGAGATCATCGCCGGGGCGAAAAGGGCGCTGCCGTCTTTTGACGCCCAGAAGACCATCACCTCCTTCGCCGGTTTAAGGGCGGTTCCGCCGCAAAGGGATTTTCTGATCTATGCGGATTCAAAGGTAAAAGGCCTAATCCACGCGGCCGGGATTGAGTCACCGGGCCTTACGGCCGCGCCGGCCGTGGCGAAGCTGGTACGGGAGATCCTGGCGGCCGACGGGCTAAAGTGTAAGCCGAAAAGGAACTTCAATCCCCAGCGGCCGCCGGTGATCCGCTTTAGTGACCTATCGTTCGAAGAACAGAGTAAATTAGTCCGGCGTGATCCTAGCTACGGGCGGATTATTTGTCGCTGTGAGACGGTTACCGAAGGGGAAATCATTGCGGCGATCCGTCGCCCGTTGGGGGCCAGAGATCTGGATGGGGTGAAGCGGCGCACCAGGGCCGGAATGGGCCGGTGTCAAGGGGGCTTCTGTAGCCCGCGGGTGATGGAGATCTTGGCGCGGGAATTGAAGCTTCCTTTGACCCAAGTGACGAAGCAGGGCGGCAGCTCTTATCTGCTGGCCGGTCCCACCAAGGCACCGGAAGAAACCGGGAAAAAGGGGGCAACTAACAATGGAAGCCTATGATTTGGTGGTGATTGGTGCCGGACCCGCCGGCTTGGCGGCGGCGGTGGCGGCCTATGAAGCGGGAGTTAAGAAAATCCTCCTGATTGAACGGGACCGGGAGCCGGGGGGCATCCTCGAACAGTGTATCCACAATGGTTTTGGCCTGTTCTACTTTGGCGAGGACTTGACCGGCCCGGAATATGCTGCCCGCTTCATTCAGCGCGTGCAAGAACGGGGTATCGCTATTAAGCTAAATACGATGGTTCTAGAGGTTACGCCCGATAAATGGATCATTGCGGTCAATAAAGCAGACGGCCTCTTGAAAATCAAAGCCAAAGCGGTGGTCTTGGCGATGGGCTGCCGGGAGCGGACCCGGGGCGCCATTTTTATCCCAGGGACCCGTCCGGCCGGCGTGATTACCGCCGGTACCGCCCAGCGCTTTGTTAATATGGAAGGCTACCTCCCGGGGAAAGAGGTTGTCATCCTGGGGTCGGGGGATATCGGCCTGATTATGGCGCGCCGGCTTACCCTGGAAGGGGCGAAGGTAAAGATGGTCCTGGAGCTTTTGCCCTATTCCAGTGGTCTAACCCGCAACATTGTCCAGTGCCTCCAGGATTTTGGGATTCCACTGCTTTTCAACCATACGGTGGTTGCGATCCACGGTCGGCAGCGGATCACCGGGGTGACCATTGCCGAGGTCGATCCGGCCACCAAAAAACCAAAACCCGGTACGGAGCGGCTGGTCTCCTGCGATACATTGCTGCTCTCGGTGGGCTTGATCCCCGAGAATGAACTCTCCCGCCAGGCCGGGATTGCGCTTGATCCGGTCACCAAAGGGCCGGTGGTCGATGATGGCATGGCCACTTCGGTCGAGGGGATCTTTGCCGGCGGAAACGTCGTCCATGTCCATGATCTGGTCGACAATGTTACCAGGGAAGGGGAGATCGCCGGCCGGAGTGCTGCCCGCTATATTTTGAACCCCAAACCGGCGCCGTCTTTAAAGATTAACACCAAAGCCGGAGCAGGTGTAACCTATGTGGTCCCGCAGCTCATCCATCCCCAGCAGATGGCGGAGGAACTGGTCCTCTCCTTCCGCGTTAATCAAGTTTTTAAAGACCAAAAGCTGGTGGTTGCTTTAGCCACCGGTCAAGGGCACAAAATCCTCGGGACGAAGAAAAGGATGATCATGGTCCCCGGGGAGATGCAGGAGTTCAAGGTAAAAAAAGAAGACCTTTGGGCGGCACTCGGCCAGGAAGACAGCTCTTCCCCGTTAGAACTAACTGTTTCGGTGCCAGAGGAGGGTGAGGATCACGATGTATAGGGAGTTGATCTGTATCGGCTGTCCGATGGGGTGTCCTTTAACCGTAACGGTGGAGGAGGGGAAAGTGACCGCGGTTAGCGGAAACATCTGCCGGAAAGGGAAGGAGTATGCCGAAGCGGAATGCCTAAATCCGACCCGGACGCTCACTACGACCGTGAAGATTAAGAATGCGATGTATCCTCTCCTTTCCGTCCGGACGTCCAAACCGATCCCCAAAGACCAAATCGAGGCATGTCTTCAATACCTCTGTGGCATTACGGTAGAAGCGCCGGTAACCATCGGCCAGGTCATTGTCGAGGATGTTTTGCAAACCGGTGCCGACATTATTGCGACGAAAAGCATGGCGCGTCAGCGCTAGTCGCTGGTGGCAGTTTAAATTGTGATCACGGAAGGATTTTTGGATGGAAAAACCTCTCACTTTGAGAGGTTTTTTCTGGTCTTTTGGTAGATGGTCCGCAGGCAATCATACTTTTCGAGGCCCAATTTACGGCAGGGATTTACCAGTTAATGCCGAAAAAGGAAGCGTATATGGAGCGGATCAAAACGGAAGGGTAGGGGGAAAAGGTTGTGAGGTTACAAAGCCTACGTACATTTAACCTTTGGCGGAACCGGCTTTGGCTTACATTATGCCTGGTTGTGGTAGCGTTGAACGGAACGGTTGGGGCTGAAGCGGAAGTGGACGGCATTATTTTAGGTTATAACATCGCGCAGGGCATGCTTTCTCAACTTGTCTTGCGGACTAAAGAAGAAATTGTTCAAGAAGTAGGCGGGCAGAAGATCAAGCGGATTGAAGAGATTGAGCTGGAATATGCATTCGAAAAAAAAGAGAACGAAGATGACGCCTTTGTTTCCCGGCTCGTTTCGCTTCAATACCGGGAGGCAACGCTTTTATAGATTACTCCGAAGGTCCCCTTCAAGTTGGTGCGGTTTGGGAGCAACCGGTTTTTATCACTAGACGAAACGATGGTGTGTATAGCAATACGGGCACCTATTTTATTGACGAGATTATGGATGAGACCATTGCGGTTAAGTATTTTGCGGATGAGTGTTATGTTTCAGTGGAGACCCCGGTAGAAGGCGAAATCACAGGAAAAGTTGTGATCGACCGCGCCAGTGGCTTGCCATTACAGGGAGAGATTAGTGCGGTTTTAGCGGGTGAGGTTGAACGTTTGGGTTTGGTCGTCCCGATTACGATGGATTAAGAGAACAGGTAAGAATAAATAATTGTTACTTTAATGTTGTTGATATATCCAATTGGATGGAAAGGGAGGGGCAAGGTTGCTCAGTTTAAGACATATTAGTAAAACCTATAAGAAGGATTCGATCACTGCCCTTGATGGGGTTTCTTTTGATGTTAAAAGGGGTGAACTCGTCGGAATTTTAGGGCCTAATGGGGCTGGAAAAACAACACTAGTTAAGATTGTTAGTGATTTAATGGGATTGAGCTGGCAAGACAGTCAATTTCCGGCTTATTGGTGGCGAAATCGGATCTGATCTTTTTTATTATTATTTCGCTACTCTGGATTTTTTTAGGAATATTAGTCTTTAGTTATACGGAAAAGAAGGTCCGCCAAGAGGGGACTTTGAACTTTTATTAGCCCTACTAACCCCTTTTTAACTGGTTATAGTTTGGTATAGTTTATTTTACTTGTGTTTTCTTGATATTGCCCAGGTTACGGCCAAACCTGATTGCGAACGGAACCGGTCCTGAAAGCAACTGGAGCGTTGCTAATATAAGGGGGAGATTGTAATGAAGAAAGTAATTATTGTCGGAGCAGGAATTGCGGGGCTTACTGCAGGTATTTACGCCCTTCAAAGCGGGTTTGATGTTACCATTTATGAAAGCCACACTATTCCGGGTGGTGCCAGCACAAGCTGGCGCAGGAAGGGCTATTTATTTGAGGGCGGAATGCACTGGCTGACCGGTTCTTCTCCAAAGACCCCCCTTCACAAGCTTTGGCGGGAAGTCGGTGCTCTAGATGATCATGTTAAGATTTATAACCGGGATCCTTTTTCCACTTTTGAAGATAACGGTCAGCAGGTATGTCTTTATCGTGATCTAGAGAAGCTTCGTCAGCATTTTTTGGAGTTAGCGCCGGATGACCGAAAAGAAATTATTAAGTTATGTAGGGATATAAAGAAATTCACAAGGATGAAGATGCCGGTTTTGGATATAAAAAACGTAAAGGTTAAGCATAAGTCTGCACCATCCTTATCGATGCTTTTGGGGATGTTGCCTGCTTTGCCCCGCATGTCCTTTTATGCCAAGCAAACAGCAAGGGAATTTGCTCAGCGGTTCAAAAGCCCGCTTTTACAGCATTTGCTCGAAGGAATAGTTGGTCCCGAGAACAATGCCAGCGGAACGCTCTTTACCATTGCAAGCCTTGTCTCCGGTGACGGTGGATATCCCGAGGGGGGCTCACTCGGGATGGCCAATCGTATGGCAAAACGTTTTGAAGCGCTGGGTGGTATAATCCAATACGGTAAAGAGGTCCGGAAAGTGACGGTGCAAAATGGTGTAGCATCCGGATTCATCATTAACGGGGAACACATTCCGGCCGATGCTGTGATTATTACCCAAGATACGCGTGTTGCGATCGATAATTTGTTTGACGCTCCTCTTCATGAGCCATGGGCGGAAAGGATGCGCGAAAGCGTAAAACCCATGATGATTACCTTTATTAGTGTGGGCGTGGAGGCTAATTTGTCAGATCTGCCGGAAAGTTTATCCTTCGTTACTGATGAGCCCCTCCGCTGCGGCGATTTATCGGCATCAATTGTTTCGATCTATAATTATGCCGGCTATAAAGGATATGCACCGGAAGGTTGCACCGCCATCACCTCCGGAATTATGGGCGATAGCTATGATTTCTGGAAAGCCTGCAAGGAAAAGGGCACTTATGAAACAGAAAAGCAAAAGCTGGCCGAGGCATTTATCCACATCTTGGCTAAAAAAATACCGCAGACGGCCGGAAAAATTGCCGTTTGGGATGTGGCAACACCGCTGACCTATGAACGGTATCTGCATTCCTACAAAGGTTCGTGGATGTCAATCATGGAAAAAGGGCGCAAAATGGAAAGCTATCCTTCTAAACCTGAAAGCATAAAAAATGTTTATTTTGCTGGCCAGCGTCTATTAAATCCCGGTGGACTGCCCGTAGCGGCAGAAACAGGACGGAAGGCAGTTCAATATCTATGCCGGGATAGCAATATGGTATTTCAGGGTAATATCTGAGTTCAGCAAACGGCGGAGCTTAAAAGTGCAGTTCCGCTTTCCAACGGACATTGTGCTCATTGTCCAGACGTACTCCTACGGAAAAACGCCTGGGATAGAGGCCAAACAGCAAGAGGTCTGTGCCGATGCTGGCGTCATAGGTAAGCTGCGGTTGATACGCGGAGAGGGGGGAGTTGATGGCGATCCCGGCGGTCAAATAGGGTCTCGCTAAGACCGGGAACAAAGGAAAGAGCCGTTCTCCCCACGGGTAAAGTGTAACTTCAGGACGGATCCCGAGGATGAGCTTTTCTTCGGGTAGAAGATTCGTTTCATTTTGGCGCTGCCCGATTAGGTCCAAAGACAGTCCGGTTACGGCCCACGGAAGCTCGAAAACAGAGCGGTTAACGAGTGAAGCCCGCCAGGCGCGCTCTCCCTGGGAGAAGTAGACCGCTTCTAAAACATGCTCCTTATATTCGGGACTGTTGATGGCAAGACCATAGGTGGGTTTAACCCGGTTCGGGCTCTGCCGGATAAATAGATCGGCGCGGCCTCTTCTTTTTGTTCCCCAAGCAATAAAGGCTTCGTGTCCACCTTGGTCCGCGTCAAAACCATAACGGTAACCAAGCCCAAACAAGCCGAGAGAACCATGGGTGATCTTGAGTTCAAATTGATTAAAATTATGGTCATGGTCATAGGATAATCCCGGCTTTATGGTAAAGCGTTTTGGCACTTTGGCCGCAGCTAGTTCTGCTTCTTTTAGGATCTGCTGTAATTCACCGCTACTATAACCGGCTTGCCGGTAAGGGATAAACTCAAAAGTCGGGTTGTGGGCTAAAATTGCTGCTTTGATCTGCGCGATGGCTTTATTCCCAGCGCGATAACCCTGTTCAACGAAGGAAGAAACCCGGTGAAAATCGATGAAAGTATCGAAGTCCATCTCCAGTTCGACGAGGACATCGGCCGGAGCGACGTTCGCTTCGACATAACCTTCGACCATGGTAAAGACGGACCGAATTAAGTTTGCGCTTAGATCATCGTAATCGACCTCGGTAAGTTTTGATTTCAGATAGACGGCAATGATGATTTCGGCACCTAAATCTGCGGCCACGTCGGCGGCGACCTGATTTTTCAATCCCCCATCTACGTAGTACTCACCTTCAACCAGTACTGGGGGAAAAACCCCCGGGATGGACATGCTGGCTTGAATACCGGTACTTAATTTACCTCGGTTCAAAACCTGTACCTGACCGGTCCTTAGGTTAACAGCCACCGGATAACAGGGGATATCTAAAAGGTCATAGGTTTTGCTGCTAAGCAGTGTATCTAGGTATTGCTGTAACCCCTTGGTTTCAATATAGCCGCCGCTTGGGGGAAAGGGAATATCAAATAAGGTGGCCGGGTCGAAGCTGGTAAAGATCTCGATGATATTATCCACGGAGTAACCGGCAGCATAAAGGCCGGCAATGATACTTCCCATGCTGGTACCGACTAATAGATCGATGGGGACACCGTTTTCTTCTAACGCCTTCAGCAGTCCAATGTGGCTTAAACCCCAAGCCGATCCACCGCCTAAGACGAGGGCAACTGCTGGCTTTGAAGCTCCAGAAGCAAAGGTGCGGGTCGGGAAGACACAGGATAAAGTAAAAAAGATCAGGAAAACCAGAGCCGAAACGCGCGGATTAACCTTGGCCATGTTCCCGATCTTAAACTGCCTATGATGGGCCAATGCGAACAACTCCCTTTCGATAAGAGCAATAAATAGAGGCCATAACCCTTTTAATTACTACTACTTAATTTCTCGAATTTACCGCATAAATCCTCTTGCTGGTAAGGCTATGGGGGAAAATAAGAATGGGATCTTCAAGTTGCTCAAGGATATCTACGATACAATGGCGCCAACCTGCAGTTGTTCGATGGATATAAAAATATCTAATTTATGTGGGTGTGCCGGACCAGAGCGCAAATAAGGCAGATAACTGCTGAAGGGGATAATTTAGAATAAGGGGTTTTAACTCGACAGGCCAAATATGATTTCATATCTTTCATATTCGTTTTTATAGTTAAAAATCTGATTCTAAAACGTATAGAATTCCTTGAAATTCGCTCATTAGAAATATATGGGCTTTATAATTTACTTTTTTTAAATTTTCAACGCTTTCATCTCCACCTAAACTTAATAATGGTTCATATCCAAAACACTCATCATATCCGGGCTCTCCATACTTCTCTACTGCTTCAAAATAGGGATCCCATTGCCAATATTCTTTAAACTCATCATCAAAGAAGAAATACCAATTTATTTTTTGATCAACCCATATTATATCTAATCGTTGATGCCTATAATCTAACATAGTAAAAGCGCCTCTACCATTACAGGTAATAATATCTCCCATTCCGGTAACAAAAACGGGGATATCATCATACGGCATTATATATGTCTCTTCTAGTAATTCCTGTAAATCATCTGGGTTTATTATCTTCAAATATCCCTTAAACGTACTGCCAAAACCGTATTTTTCCCAAATCTCGATTACATCTTCTCCTAGCTTATCCT